>NZ_RKRE01000001.1:0-300000 GCF_003815015.1 Thermodesulfitimonas autotrophica | reverse complement strand
AATTACTTTTGCAAAAGACAAACATAAGTTTTCTCCTGTGCTGTTACCACGGACAGAGAAGCAACGAAAGGGGTACTCCAATCCTGACAACGATCCGAGGGGGCCATGGAAAGCTACACCGCTCCACGCAAAAAGCGGAACTGTTCAATCGTTTACTTACACATTTGCCAATGGTGTTGTCTGGTCTCCCCCACCGGGAACTTATCCTCGTTATAGTGTCGAGACACTAAAAAAGCTCGAATTGGAGAACAGAATCTGGTTCGGACCTGAAGGAAAAGGAGTCCCAGCCAAAAAAACCTTCCTCTCGGAGGTGCGAGAGGGTATGATTCCTGTGACTATTTGGCCATACAATGAGGTTGGGCACAATCACGAAGCAGTTAATGAAATCAAAATGCTTTTCCCTAAAAATCCCTATTCTTCTCCGAAACCAACTCGATTGATAGCACGCATCGCTCAAATAAGCGGGGGAGATGTTATACTCGACTTTTTCGCTGGCTCCGGCACCACCGGTCACGTGGTCATCAACCTGAACCACGCGGACGGTAGACGGCGCAAGTTCATCCTGGTGGAAATGGGCGAGTGCTTCGACACGGTGCTCCTGCCCCGCATTGCCAAGGTGATGTATACCCCCGAGTGGAAGGACGGCAAACCTAAGCGGGGAGCCACTCCCGAGGAGGCTGAACGCACGCCGCGGCTAGTCAAGATCCTGCGTCTCGAGTCTTACGAGGACACCCTGCACAACCTGGCCGTTACTGCGGAGCGTCTGAGCGCTTCTAAGGAAGCCCGCAAGCGCGAGCAGGCTTATAAAGCCCTAGCCGGCGAGGACACCTACCGCCTGCGTTACTGGATCGAACTACCCCTCAAGGAGGCCGAGACCTGCCTGCGGGCGCTGGACCTGGCCCATCCCTTCAACTACACCCTAGAGGTTCTCACTGACAACGGGCCTATTAAGAAACCCGTGAACTTGGTGGAGACCTTCAACTACCTCTACGGCCTGCGCGTGAAGTGCTACGAGACTTGGTACAGCCCCGACGATGGAAACCGCGAGTACCGTGTGGTCAAAGCTACCGATCGGGAGAGCAAACGCCACATTCTGGTGCTCTGGCGGGATATGAAAGGTCTGAACCCAGAAGTCGAGCGTGCCTTTCTAGAAGACAAAATTACCGAAATGAAGCTAGAGGGCGAAGTGTGGGACGAAATCCTCATTAACGGCGCCAGCCCCACCCCGGGCGTGGTCTCCCTGGACCCGCTGTTCAAACAGTTGGTGATGGGGGACGAAAATGAATAACGCATTGCTATCGAAACCTCGATTGGCACAGTGTAATGATAGAACGAAAAGGGCCAAGTTTCATCCAGAATTAGGGGAACCGGATCAATGGTTCAGCGCATCTTTTCTAAATTCTCGGGGTTACGTGGGAATATCTTTTGACTTTTTTGTCAACTGGAAAGATCGGAGTATCAGCAACGAGATATGGATCAAAAGAATAGCTTTATGTGATGTCAATGAATTAAACGGCCAGATACTGCTCCAACAAGCGTCACTGCTGGGAGACAATATTTTAGAAATTGTAAGTTTTTCACAACGGTACAATCTCGACGCTTTTTATGTCATCTTCGAGGATGGAGTGGATTGGGAAACTGCCGCCAAGCCTATTCTAAAAGCTAAGCTTGAATCGAAGAATATGGCATTGGAGTATAAAAGCTTACCAGCAATCATGGAAGAAATACGAATGTTGTCCGGGGGACCTCTCAAGATCGGTAGAAAGGGTCTGTTTTACGGTACCTCTACACTTGAATGTTATCTCTCAAAGACTAATGCTCCATGGCCAGGGGATGTAGATCTTTTACTCGTGAACAAAGACTCATATCAAGTTGTTGCTCTTTTAGAATTCAAAAAACACAATCTCCAAGACCCTATTCGCAACCAAAAGTTCGAAAACTACTACCCCAACCCGGACAGACGAAAGTATGAAAGGTTGGCCTTACTGCGTGATTATATTGGAGACACCTCTGTGCCGATCATTAATTTGTATTACCCTACCTCCACTTCCCAAGAAGAAATAGTTTTGGAAGTTGTTAGGGGATCTGCTGATGAATTGCGTTCAGAAGCAAAACAGCTCTTGGAAATACGAGGAAAAAATATTAAGCAGGTTCAACAGGAGATCTTAAATGTTGTAGAGCAACTGATTAGATATAAAACATAGGAGGAGTACCAATGCCCTGCCTGGAAGATTATCTCGTCCTCAACCGCTATATGCACCACCTGCTGGGGGCCGAGGACTTCGAGACCCTCAAGAACCTGCTGCGCCCTCTTCCCGAAGGATCGGACGCCAACGGGCAGAGCCACTTCTTTGGGCGATTGCTCGTTCAACCGAACCTGCGCGTCCCCCCCGATCAATTGGAGGAGTACGACAGCCGCGTGACGGCCTATGAAGCCCGCCTGCGCAAAGCCCGGCGCAACTTCCAGGGCTTCCGCTACTTCCAGTATCTGGCGCTTCTGTACACCGAGATCTTTCTTGACAGGCTCACCGAGGATCCCCAGGGTTTCGTTGCCGACCTCAACCGATTTCTCCAGGATCTGCGTCAAAGGGAAGCCGAGTTAAGCACCTTCCCCGATTTTGAACCGGACGGCCTCCGTCGGCTGGCCTTCTTCATGGCCACTGGAAGTGGCAAGACGCTTCTCATGCACGTCAACATCTGGCAGGTGCTCTATTACCTCCAACACAGCCGCCACCCGGAAGCCATTCTGCCTGGCAAAGCGCAAGGCCGCTGGTTTGACAATATTTTACTCATCACTCCTAACGAGGGTCTTTCCGCTCAGCACCTGGTGGAGCTGCGGAAAAGCGGCCTGGATGCGGCGTTGTTTATTGAAGACCTGCACGGGCGCGGCGGCCTCTTTGGCCCGAAAGTGAAGGTTATCGAAATCCACAAACTGGCCGAGGAACCTTCCCGGAATGGCGTGAGCGTGGTGCTGGACGAGATCGGCGGCAACAACCTGGTCATCGTGGACGAGGGGCACAAAGGCACCGGCAGCGAAGCCCAAACCTGGAAGAGCCGCCAGAAGCGCCTGAGCGAGGGAGGCTTCCTGCTGGAGTACAGTGCCACGTTCGCGCAGGCCATCGCCGCCGCAGGGAAAAAGACCCAGAAGCAACTCTTGCGTGAGTACGGGCAGGCTATATTATTCGACTACTCTTACGCTCATTTCTATGGCGACGGCTACGGCAAGGACTTCCGTGTTCTCAACTTGAGTTCGAAAGATTCCCGGCCCGAGCACGCCCACGAGTTGCTGGTGGGAGGGCTTCTGGCTTTTTACCAGCAGGTTTACCTGTACCGCCAGAATACTACTGCCTACCGCCCTTACAATATCGAAAAGCCTCTATGGGTACTGTTGGGTAGTAGTGTTAACGCTCTCTACACCCAGGACAATAAACGCCGAAGTGATGTGGCCGAGGTAGTAGCCTTTCTGCGCAAGTTTGTAGAAGATCGGGTTTGGGCCGTTTCAGTAATGGAGCGTATTTTGCAAGAAAACAGCGGCTTTCAGGATTCTGAAAGCGGACAGGATCTGTTTGCACCTCATCTCAGATACTTATGTGCCGAGTACCACCGAGGATTAAAAGCTGATGAAATCTATAACCGCATTTTAGCCGAGGTGTTTCACGGTAGCGGCGGGTTGGAGGTATGGGAAATCAAGCAGGCCGAAGGTGAGATCGGACTGCGCCTTTCTACGGCGAGCGAAGTCCATCCTTACTTCGGCGTGATCAACATCGGAGATGTTTCTGCCTTCAAGAAGTACCTAGCCGAGCATCTAAGCATCGAAGTGCGGGAGGATAACTTCCGCGGTTCTCAATTTGGCTTGGTGGACGTACCCGATTCGCCCATTTACCTGCTCATCGGTGCCAAGAAATTCATTGAGGGCTGGTCCTCATACCGGGTGTCGTCCATAGGCCTGCTCAATGTGGGCAAGGGAGCCGGTCCGCAGATTATTCAACTCTTCGGTCGCGGTGTGCGCCTCAAGGGCAAGGATATGTGCCTAAAGCGTAGCGCGGCTCTGCGTAATGAAACTCCGCCGCCGGGTATTAGCGTCCTGGAGACGCTAACTATCTTTGGCTGGAACGCTAACTACATTCAGAGCTTCCGTGCCATTCTGGAAAACGAAGACCTGGGCAAGGAATTTACCTTGCGCGTTCAGAAGATGGCTCCCTGGCCGACAGACAAACTCCCCGTACCCCAGAGAAATGCTAGCTTCAACCCATCGGCACTTACCTGGGTGCTGGACTCGAGCGGTCCAGAAGTCAGCCTGGACCTTACGCCCTGCCTGGCAGCACTAGCTACAGGCGGACAGCGAAACTCCGTCCAGCAGGTGGTAGGGCGGATGCATGGCGCGGTACAGGTGGATTTCTCTCAGCCGCCATACACCCAGGTGGTGGATATGGAAGCTCTCTACCTGGAAGCGCTGGACTACAAACAGATGCGTGGGTACGCCAACCTACACATTACTCCCCAAGGTGTGGAACAGGCTTTGAAGGGTCGCTGCCGTGTCACGCTGCTGGAGAGCGACCTTCGTCCAGAACTTTTACAGCAAGCTGCCGCCAGAGTTATTAAGACTTACCTGGATCGCTTTGTCCGCATGAAGGAACGGGAAGCTGAAAGTCGAAATGCAGAGCCGCACTACCTGACCGCTGATGACCCACGTGTCTTAAACGAGTACCGCATTCGGGTGAAGAGTAGGCAATTGCTGACTCAGATTGAGGACTTGTTGAAGAATGGCCCCCCTGCTTGTGACGACGGCGAACCTCTGCCTCGTCTCTATTTTGACCGTAGCCTTTTCAATCCCCTTTTAAGGGAAGGTAGTCGGCAGTGGCGGCAGCAGGTTTCCGTGCATCCTCCAGTACTCAACCGAGGTGAGCAACAGTTTCTCAAGGATCTGCGTAGCTTTTGGAAGGAATACCACGACACACCGGTGTTTCGGCACTGCGATCTGTACGTTTTGCGTAACCTAGCCCGTGTGGGTATCGGCCTGTTTCACCGCAGCGGCTTCTTCCCAGACTTCATCTTTTGGCTCCATGACAATCAAACCGGCGTGACCTGGGTCTGCTTCATCGACCCTCACGGTCTGCACCACGACGGTTTGAGTGGTAGCGAAGATAAGTTTGCCGCTCTGAAATCCTTGAGTGCCTTGAGCCAACGCCAGGAATTTCAGGAGAAGCAGATCCATCTGAGTGGGTTTATTCTTACTGACACTCCGATTGACCAGATCAGGGATGCTGGAAGCAGGTCGAAGGAGGATCTAGAGAAAGAGTATCCCTTGATCTTCCAGGAAGGAGAGTACGTGAAAAAGATTTTACAGCGTCTGCGGTCGTGCTGATTTCTTAGGTGGCTCAGAGAAAAGAGGTGGGACTGAGCTTGAGTAAGAACATTTGCTATTTTGCCTATGGCTCCAACATGGACGCCGAGCGAATGAAGAAGCGGGTGGGACGCCTACCCGATCGCATACCGGGGGCACTCAGAAACTGGCGTCTGGAGTTCAACAAAGCATCGAAAAACATTCCCGCCGTGGGTTTTGCCAACATCGTGCCTTGTCTGGGCAAAATTGTGGAGGGTGTCTTGTACCTCCTTTCGGAGGAGGAATTGCAGGAGCTTGATCGGTACGAAGGCGTTTCTCACCACTACAAGCGCCATCAGGTCAGCGTGGAACGGCGGGACACGGGCGAGGTCGTGGCCGCCGTGACTTACGTGGCGAATCCTAATAAAGTACGAGACGGATTGAAGCCCACCCGCGAGTATATCGGCTACCTACTTTCCGGAGCGGATTACCTGAGCGAAGAGTATGTGCGACGCCTGCGAGCTGTGGAGACGCTGGATTAGCAAAAATCGAAGGGAGCGTCCAGGATGACACTTCAGTTTGAGGAAATTTTCCGCACAAAGAATCCCGCACGGGACAAGTTTCTCTCGCGCCTCTTCGGCCTCTTTAGTGAAGAAGTGGTGCGCTACTGGTGCAGGTGTCCCGCGGCTCCCTACGAGGATCTTGGGCGACCCACCTTGCGGGTGCCGGGCGAGGCGCGCGGGCATACCCTGGACTTCACCCTTCGGCACAAAGAAACGGGGAAGGTTTACGTGGCGGAGATGAAGTGCGAGCTGGAATTCGAGAATTACCGCTATTTGCGGCTTACCGGGGCCTGGCAGTTGCAACACCACCGAGGCGTAGCATTTCAGAAATTCCTGCAACTGGCAAGAGAACCTGTGTCGATTGAAGTCCGTATGGGTGGTCGGGAGCTCAAGGTTGATGGCGCCGTCCTGATCTGGGGTGCCGTGGCTCCTGAAGGGCGGAGTGCGGTGATAACAGAGTATGGCTTTGCTGACGTGCTGTCGGTGAAGGAGATGGTGAACGACCTCCGTCGTTGGCAACCGATCGGGTGGCGTGAAGAGGTTGAGCAATTAAGGCATTGGAGCCGGGAACTCTTTGATTCGCTGATGTGAGAGGAAACTGGGTGGTATTGTGGGGATTTCCCTCACCTTTTACGACGGCGCTGACTGTATCGGCGGCAACAAGATTAAACTTCCAGCTTTAAACTTTTGCGACACCGTGGGCTACGGGGGAGGAAAATCTGGCTTTCACGCCAGCGGTCACATCCATGGATCAGAAAAAGACGAAGAGGTGAAGCCTGTAAAGCGAGAAATGCTGATCTCGATGCACTCGGAAAGCAGGGACTTGTTCTGGCGGTTCGAACGAATATGAATATGCAAAGTGGTGTGTGTAGAGACAGGAGAGACGTTGGCGGTGGAGTGACGGGAAGTAATGGGGTTCGTTTCATACTTAGAAGACTTGATAGAACAACTTAATACCTTTGCTGTGGAGTGGAAAAAGCGCTTTAAGGAAGACGATTTGCTTGAGCAAGGGGACTTGTTAGTTCGACGGGCGGCTAATTTGGCAGAGAAATTGCAGACTTGGATAGAGTTGGCTAGTGACCCGAACGTCGATATAGTAAGGCAGTTAGTATGTCTAAAAGATGAACATGCGGACTTAAAATCCCAGTATAAACGTTTGGAAGAGGAATATGTGTTATTGCAGAAAAAGTACCAAAATTTAGAATGTAGATTAGTCGGTTCACTTGAACTGGCTAGAAAACTTAAAGAGAAAAACAAGAGGTTAATGACTCAACTAAGATCCCGGGAGAGTTTCAAAAAGGCTTGCATAGAAATGGAACGTCGGTGCAAACAGTTAGAAGAGATCAACAAGAATCTCAGGAAAGAGAAGGAGGTTCTCAAAAGAGAAAACAGGGAGTTGAGAGAAAAGCTTAAAGTTCCGTTTTAGGTAGTCTACCATTTTTATAAAACCGGCAGAGTCCTACGCAGGAAACAGAACCCTACACAGAAGGAAGATTACCTAGTTTCTGGGAAGGACTTGGATCGCCGGACAAATACAGATTTGAGTGATCGGGGGTAGCATCGGTTCCTGGAAATTCAGTTGGGACGACGTGGACCTTCGGCGGATAGTCCGGGAAGCTTACACCAAAGGGAAGATTGTGGCGGCGATCTGCGTCTCTCTGGTGGTGCTGGTCCGCGCTGGCTGCTTCAAGGGCAGGAAGGCCACCGTGTTTCCTCATCCGTTGGCGGTGCAGGAACTTCAGGCTGCGGGTGCGAAATACGTAGACCGGAGCGTGGTTGTCGCGGCGAACGTGGTGACGGCCAGAGATCCGCAGAGCGCGGAAGAATTTGCTCAGACCGTGGCCAGGTTGCTTGAGTGGCAGACGAAGTGAAGACGAAGGTAGCGCTTCGTCGCAACTCCTCCTCACCGGGTTCAAAAGGAGGGTAAAGTGGTGGAGCAGGGCGGACCCAGAATCGAAGAAGTCCTGGCCGAGTTTCTGGAAGAACAGCGGCGGCGCCTGCGGCCCTCCACCTTCCGGAGGTACGAAGAGGTCGTCGAGCTTTTTGAGCACTGCCTGGATAACTACGGGTATCAGTTTCTGGAGGAGGACGAATCCGCCCTTTACGAAAAGCTTTCGCGGGAGAAGGGCGTGGAGTTCTGCGCGGTCTTCGGGCCGGAGAAGATACCGGACTGCGTGAACGAGTTCTTGAGTTATTTCATGGTCCGCAAGGTCCTCTGCGGGAAGGATCTCCTGCGGACCTCCGGGACCGTGATGAAGAGGCTTGCCGCCTGGTTGGCGGAGAAAGGTTATATCTCCCAGGAGGACGCTGCGCTTATGGCGGAGACGGCCAGGGAAGCGGTCAGGGAGCTGCCGCGCGGGCGCGATGTGCAGGAATTGCTTGCGGAGTACGTAGAGGCGCACCCCGCGCCTGCGGGAGAAGACTTCATAGAAGATCTTTTTAAAGTGGAAAAGGTTGAACCGGGCAAGCTTTACCTCTCGGGCGGCGGGGTAAGCGGCCGGGAAGAGACGTTCGTGGTTCCCGTGCCGCCGGAGGTGAGCGCCCGCTGCCGTGCGGGCTGGCAGGTCACGCTCGGCCTGGTGAAGACGCGGCGCGGCTGGCGGATAAGCTGGGTGGGGACCGTTTATCCGCTGTAAGACCGGAATTTTTGCAGTTGTCAAGGACGGAGGTATTGCCGTGAGCCGAACAGAGCGGATCGTCCGGATCATTTTCGGGATAGCTTTACTCTGCACCCTGTACCTCGCCTTCCGGGGGCCGCGTACCCCCTGGGCATACCTGGGCCTGCTGGGGTTGCTGCCGCTTCTCTCCGGGATTACCGGCTACTGCGTGGTGTGTCATCTGGCCGGGCGGTGCCGGGTGGACACCCGGAAACGGAGGCGATGAGGGGTGGCGGACTACAAACCGGGAGCGCACTGCCGGCTGGACTACATTCGGGAGGACGACTGGGAGCGATTAGCGCCGGAACTGCGGGACCGGGTTCGGCAGGTCCTGGACAAAGATGTCGTCGGGTGCCGTCTGGTGGACGTGGTAAAGGAGTTGCGGGCACGCGGGGAGGCAGATCTGGCGCGGGATTTGGTGCAGTGCGTCGGATAGGATGAAAAGCTGATGCTGCTTTTACATAATTTTACTTTTAAAAAGGAAATCAAATATTTATGGCGAAGTAACAACACAAGAGGACAAATAATGCCAATGTCTTTCTTACGGGTGGCCCTGCAACGGCAGTTGTTACGCAAGGTAGACGAAGATGCGTTCCGCCACATTACGGCGTGAAAAACGGAGAGAGGGGCTGTCGCCGAAATTCTGCGGGGATAGGGACAAACTCATAAGTTTGCTCTTATTGCGTTATAGGAGGGGGTATTTTGCCCTACCGGAACAATGCTTTCCGCATTCTGGGTGTCCCCGCCAATTCTAACCGGCGTGAGGTTCGAAGTGCTTATGAGAGACTAAGCCGGCGCGCTGAGGTGGGTAACATCATTGAACGTGTTGATCTCCCCTTTCTTCTGCGAGTGCAATGCGATATTTCGACATTGCGCGCTGCTTTCGATCGCCTTCAAGACCCAGAAACCCGAATTTTAGACCGACTATTCTGGTTCCACGTTTCTCCCTCACCCGACGATCAAGAGGCATACCAAAACATTTTGAGCGGAAATGCGTACCTGAGTAGGCGGTTTTGGGCTTCAAAAGCTCCCGCATGCGAAAAAGCCAGGCATAATCTTGCTATTTTGGCACACGCCGAAATCTTGAACGCTGATCCTCAGGCAAACCACCTTTCCGAGTGGCTAAGCATACTAAAGGAATGGCAGGTTACTTTGCGTAGTGATGGGTATTGGAGGTATTTAGCTTCGTTAGAAGAACTCCTGGGATGGGAGCCTTGCGCTGGGGAAGCGGATTTCAAAGCCTTACGCGACAACTGCTGGTATTATCTTTTAGAACCACATATAGACCTTGCTGATCAATACCGCGGGAAGAAAAATTTTATAGTGGTTAAGCAGCACCTGAAAGTGGTCGAGTCCTCCGGATTTCCCTCCCGTGTAATAGATGAGGTTAAAACCGAAATTCTTGACCCGATTGAAGCGCAGGTTGAAAGGCTTTGCTCGGAGCTTTCTCAAAGAATGGAAGCCGAGTCGGAATTTGCGGTGAGCAGGGAGGCCTACAAATCCCTGTATGACGAGATATACAGCGAGTTCGAAACCAACATCCTGCCGCTCGTGGAAGGTATAGCTTATCTCCGTGGGAACAGCGATAAAGCAGCAGATATTGCCAGAAGAAAGGCGGCTTCCACACTGCGGGAACTGGCTATTCTATACAATAATAAGGCAGGCGAGTATACAGTCGCCAAGGAAATATTAGGAAAAGCCTTTTCACTTGCAGAAGGCACTCCGCTTGGTATTGAGATCAAAAGGGATCTGACCGTCATTTCGTCCAACGCGCTGTACCAACAGGCTACCGCAATCAGCGTCGCTTGCACCGAGATTGTAGAAAATCTTGAGGTTGCATTGGAGTCTGCTGGTAGTTTGCAAGAGAAAAAGCTTGCCTGCGGTGTCGCGCACAAGCAGTTCCGAACGGCGGTTCTGGAACGCCTCAGTGAGCTCTTCAAAGAAACAGACGAAGAAAACGAGTTCCCTGTTGGTCTTGCGGGAGAAGACGATGAACCCGCGATAGAGCGAGATCTGGAGAAGATCAAAATCAAAAACAAAATATTGGAAATGGCCGCTTCCTGCTTGAGGCATATTGCGATTGCTTACAATAATGAAGCGCACGAGTATTCGACTGCGAAAAGTCTCTTGGAAGAAGCCAAATCGCTGCTGCCCGAGGGCCACCCTATGAGAGAGGAAATCCAAGAATCGCTGGCTACGGTATCTGCGAACGCCTTGGTGGAGCATTCGGAGCAGTACCGTAATCAAGTTACAGGGACGGCAAATACCGGCATTTGGAGCAGGTTCCGGTGGCTCGCCTGGGTGGGAAGCGCAGTCGTAATATACCTTCTATTTGTTATATTTCACGGGAACAATGGCGGGACATTACCAGAGAACGTGCCACCGGAGCCAACTAACGCGCAACCCGCCGCTGGATCTGCAAATGCAGACCTCGATGCTCTTCGGACAGAGATCGAAGAAGCGAAGAAGCACCTTGCTGAATATGAGAGGCAGATGAACTTGCTATCCAGCGAAATAGAGTCTTACAAGGAAGAAATCAATTCGTATGCACAACAAATTAGAGCAATGGAAGCTGATTTAAACGCCGGATACGAGATAGACAGAGCGGAGTATGAATCCCTTATACAGAGCCACAATCACGTGGTGGACCTCCATAATGAGGCGGTAAATGAGCTGAGGCGGATATATGTCGAATACGGGAAGCTTCTTAACGAAACGAACCAGAAGATTAGACTCTACAACGAGCAAATAAAGTCTGCTAACTAAGGAGAGATACTGGATGGCAGAAATCAACGTCTCAAAGGAGGTAATGGTAGAAATGGCGGTCGAGATGTGGCGTCTCAACCGCCGGATTCTAAAAACGAGGAGTCCGGGCTCCGGGGCATCGCCCGCTTTGCGGTACAGTTGTGAGAAAATCGCAAACGCTCTCGAGGAACTCGGTTTTACGTTTATCGAGTTTGACGGGCAGCCTTACGATTCCGGAATGGCTGTAGAGGTTGTTGACGCAACGGAGGATGATTCGCTCCCTGCAGGAGCGCTACGGGTGCAGGAAACAGTCAAACCCGTGGTGATGTGGAGGGGCGAGCTTCAGGCTCTTGGTCAGGTAGTGTTAGTGAAAGGCGTAGGACGTGAAAGTGAAAGTTGTAAAGGGTCGGGGGGCGCTACAGATGAGTGATTTTATTAATTACGGTATCGATTTGGGGACCACCAACTCAACGATTGCCATGTGCGATACCCCTGGTGGCGAAGTGAGGATTTTTAAGAATCGCGACCAAATGGAAGTAACCCCTTCTGTCGTCCGGATTGAGAAAAGCGGTCGTATAATAGTCGGTTGGCGTGCTTACCAGACGCTATTTTTAGATCCCGAAAACGTAGCAGCCGAATTCAAACGCTGGATGGGGAAGCCCGAAAAGAAGCTTTTTCGCGCTTCCGGACGGTCGATGGGGGCCGAAGAACTTTCGGCAGAGGTTTTGAAGTCCTTACTGTCCGACGCCAGGAGCCAGACCAAAGACCCTATAAAGGCAGCCGTTATCACCGTGCCGGCGGCTTTCAGACACTCACAATGCGAGGCTACTGCCCGGGCGGCGGCGCTTGCTGGGCTCGAAGAATCCCCGCTCCTGCAGGAGCCGATCGCGGCTTCTATCGCCTACGGCATGAAGCCGGAGATGCGGGGTGGACGCTGGCTCGTCTACGATTTGGGCGGCGGCACTTTCGACGTGGCGGTGGTTTCTTCAAGAGACGCGAGACTGCAAGTTTTGGCTCACCGCGGCGATAACGAGCTGGGAGGAAAAAACTTCGACATATTAATAATCGAAAGGCTGCTTCTTCCGGCCCTTGAAGAGGAATATTACTTACCTTCTAAATCAGGCAATCCGGAAGCATTCAACAAGTTGTGGCAGGTTTTGAAAAGCGCGTCTGAGGAATTAAAAAAGGACTTGAGCTTTGCCGAAAAAGGGGTGGCGCGGATATATGATGCCGGAGAGGATCTGGAAGGGAACCCTATTGAGTTCGAGATGGAAGTGAGCCGTAAGGATTTCGAAGACCTGATTGAGCCGTACGTGGTCAAAACGATTAACTTATGCAGGAAAGTTATCGAAGAAGCACGATTGACCCCAGATGATATAGCGCGGGTAATCCTGGTTGGCGGTAGCACGTATGTACCTCTTGTCAGGGAGGCACTGGCTGCAGAGTTCGGTGGGGAGTTGGATTACTCTATTGATCCCGTCACGGTGGTGGCTCGGGGCGCTGCAATTTATGCTTCCATGCTGCCAAGACAAAAACGTGAGCGGCCTGTTGACACTGATTTAACTGACCGCACTCTGCGAATTAAACTTTCCCATCCCGCGGTCTCAACCGAGCTTTCCTGTGTGGTTGCGGGAAAATGCGAAGAACTCGCAGGCAAGCAGGGATGGGAAGTCCTTGTAGAAGGAGAGGGTAATTACTGGAACAGCGGTTGGGTTCCGCTCGTTGACGGGTTTTTCGAAACCAACGTTCTGCTGATAGAAGGTAAAAGCGTGCGGTTTTATATTCGGCTCAGGGATAAAAAAGGAAACTTGTTTGCGGCAACTCCTAATTCGTTTGTGATTACGCATAATCCCTTTGAGATAGCCGACCCGCCGTTGCCCTATTCCCTCGGAGTGGAGGTTGTGGAGCCGGATGGTCGCACAAAGGTCGATGTAATAGCGAAGCGCTCTACTCCTATACCACCTGGTGGTCTGGTCTATCGGTTAAAATACTACGCTGACCGGAGCCTGCTCCCAAGTAAACCCGACGGCTATATCGCAATTAAAATATGGGAGGGAGAAAATTTTGAAGACCCAGAAACCAGCGAATTTGCTGGCGCCCTCGTTATCTGGGCGAAAGACCTTTCCCGGCCGCTTCCGGAAGGTGAGGAAATCGAACTATGGGTAAAGATAGACCAATCCAGGCTGATTTACGCTTCGGCTCATGTTCCCCGCCTCGATATCCATCTTGAGAAAATATATAGATGTGACCCTCAACCAGGAGAGTTAGACCAAAAAGTTCAAAAAGCGGCGAGTGAAATGGATGAATTGTATACTGAACTGGAAGAGCTTGAAACCCTTGGGGAGGAAAGCAACCATCGAGAGCTAAAAGCATCTGTAAGGAGTATCCGCGAAAAACTTGACGAGGCTTGGGCACGGAGTCAGGAATTAGAGCAAGGCCAAATCTCTTCTCTGGACCCCCAGGAGAGCGCTCAAAGGTTCCTGAAAGAAATAAGGGAAATTAAACAGGAGATTGCGGACCTAAGACGAAGAACATTGATTCCTGATAAGGAGGCGTGGTCAGGTTCGGATCGTCTACAGGAGATTTATGAGCGGGTCGGGAAACTTGTCGCCGATTATGGAACAGATTCAGATAGGCAAGAGTACGAGTTATTTTCTCGCGACTTGGCGCGTGTGCGCAAAGAAAAAGATCAAAGACTTTATGAAATTCTAGTGGAGGATTTGGAGAGATTCGAATGGCGGATCCTCTTCAGACAGGATTGGTTCTGGCTGGGGCTTTTGGAAGAATTCAACCAACCTGGGCACCAGTTTCTCGATCAACAGAAAGCTGCTCAATTACTTCGAAAAGGTAACCGGGCCGCAGATATCAACGATATAGACCAGGTTCGGGAAGTAGTCCGCGCCTTATACAAATTGCTACCCCAGCCAGATGCAGAGAAGGACTGGGAAAAAGTACTTAAAGCCGGGATACGGAAAACTAAACACAAGTAACTCGGGAGAACATGTTTGCGACCCAAAGGTGGAGTTGTCTCTATCGTTGATGGTGTAAAATTGGTGGTTGGAGCGGGAGGGGATTGTTTGTTTGGTAGACTCTGGCAGCCACTAATAGGAATATGGCGCCTCATACTGACTAATCGCTCAGGTCTTCGATAGGAAAGAAATGTGGCTACCACCCAGCAGGAGCGAAATGTCTGCTCTTTATGTTGATTCACAATTAAAATTGGGTTCCCGGTAATCCTGACAAGGTTACCCTCACACAAGTTGCATGAGGCTGCTGCGAGGGAAAGCTTCAGAAACGGAGAGTACGGCCCCTACGTTCAAGCGGTAGTTAGGATGGTACGATAAGTTCGCAAGACCTCCGCACGTGGTTGAGATCGGCACGAAGTGAGGGCAAACCCTGTCCGTGCGATGGACTTATAAAAACGAGTGGAAGGTGTTGGTAATCAATGGGTCTGATAATTCAGTTGACTGGTGTAATATGTGGTATCACAGGTTGGTTATTACATTTACCGATATTATTCGTATTGGGAGGCTTACTTTGTCTCACGCTGGATATGATCGGAATTTTTACCGGTGCTTTAAACCCAGGAGGGCAATTAATAGTCTTTATAACTTTATCTATTGGCTTACTGGTCGGAATATGTCTTTCATCTTGGTGGAAAGGACTTCTTGGTGCGGCCCTTATTAGTAATGCGATAGAAGTGGTAACTCTTGTCCCCTATCTATGGGCGGAAAGGAAACTGGACTCTTTAACCCAAAAGCACAAAACCAAGTGGGGCAGAGATAAATAGTGCTTTGAGGTGGTGTGCAGCCTGTTAGAGTTATAAGGAGTCCCTTTTAGGCTGGCGGGCTTTATTCAATCTGCCGTGGCATTACCGGAACAAATATTCGTGGGGGACGTTAATATGAAATGCCTTGGGCTTCCCCCGATGATCGGCCCGAGTTCAAAAGTGCTGATCCTCGGGACTGTACCCGGCAAAAAATCGCTTGAGCTAAAGCAGTACTACGCCGACTAGAGAAATCGCTTTTGGACTGTTATCTTTTCTGTACTGGGAAAACCGATACCACCGGAGTACTCGGAAAGAATTGCCTGTCTCTTGGAAAGTGGCATTGCCTTGTGGGATGTCCTGGCAAGCTGCGACCGCCGGGGTAGCGGCGACAGAACCCTTAGAAATCCGGTGGCGAACGACTTTTCCAGCCTGTTTGCCCAGTATAGATTCATAAGGCTGGTAGCGTTTAACGGCAGAACGGCTGAAAAGTTGTGGAAGAAGCTCGTAAAGATACCCTTGCAGTCGTCAGTTGACTTCAAAGCGTTGCCCAGCACGAGTTCAGCTTTCGCAATGCCGCTGGAAGAAAAACTGTCATCGTGGTCGGTAATAAAGGACTTTTTGTGAAACTAGATTGACGTAATTTGGTGGGACACTAACAAAACCCGGCTTTACCAGAGGTTTCGCGGACTGCTATTGGATTGTTATTTTTGATAAAACAAAAGGGACCTGCCCGAAGGGCCAGTGAAGGTTTGTGTTTTTCGAAACTGCTGAGAACTGGATCATCGAAGAGGGCGACCTTATGCCATTGCAATTTGGCGATTACGTGTTTGAAGGCCCTTTTGAAGCGATCGAAAAGATAGACGAGAGACCTGGCGTCTGTGTGATCCTGTGTGGCTCGAAGGATGGAGAATTTTCTGTATTGGACACCAGGGAATCCGGGTGGGGCTACCCTGATGGGTTCGGGCTTTTGCAGAGAGATCAACAATCGAGGGCCGCAGGCGTGAGAACAAGACTCAAAAAGCACAATCGGAAAAAGTGCTGGGAGGAGTGCTGCGCAGGCAGTTCTCTTCTTTTTGCTGTGCGCTACAAGAACGATGACCAGGAGCGCCTTGGTGCTTGAGAAGATAGCCGCCGCATCCTTCCCGTTTTTAATGGGGAGTCACCAGTCTGTTGTGGGTCTCGAACCCCGGTTGAATATTCCGACCTCCGGCAGTAGCTGGTAGACGCTTGGTCATCCTGGTAAGTCACCCTTAGCCCTTTACTCCAGTAATAACAAACCCACCCGGGCCGAGGCTGCCAGGAATATTCGGGCTTCCACCAAGGAGAGCTGTAATTCACTTCCCGGTGGACCATGATCCAATTTCCGTATGCTGCTGGATAGCTGACGCGGCAGTAGACGGGAGCAATCACATCCTTCCGCAAAAAGTCCCGGTTGTGCCACAAGAACAACGCGTACCCGAATTGATTACCGCCGATCGCGGCAGTAAGAGTCCCGCCAAGTCCATCTGGTACCGTGGCAGCTCCGGGATAAAAAGTATAGCCGCTTGCCTCAACCACAGCTTTCACTTCTAACCAAGCCGGTTGTGTGGGTTTAAGTTGCTCTGGCTGCCCGTTTCCGCTGGCGGCAACTCGATTGGCCTTTGGCCGCTGCGATGCGGCCTTCTTGGCCGGTGCCGCTTCCTGCTTCTTAAGAGGCGGTCTGGTTTCTTTTACCGCTGGCACCTTCTGTGCACATGGCTGAGCCTGCTCACGCTGAAGCTGTGATGTTTTCTGCGCAGGCGACGGCGTCTTCTCGAACGCAACTGTAGGTAGTTTGTCATGCGCCAGCTCTACCATTCTCACGGCGGCGGCTCCGAAAAGGAAAGCTGCAACAACCAGCAGTGCCAGGGACAGCCCCTGCCACAAATTTGTTTTCGGTTTCAGTCCCCCTCCGGCAGCCGAAACTGGCGATGCGGCCGGCACCGTACCGGAAAGCTCCTCGCCGGGTGCCGTCCGGCTTGTCCCGAAAGTCCTGATTGCCCCGGGCAGGTACGCTGCCGTTTCCTCAACTTGGCCGGTAGTTCCGGCGGCTCCAGAGGGATGCCTGCCGGTCTCCCTGCGTCTTTTCACCCTCCCGGAAACCCAGGCGAGAAGCGAACCGCTTAGCAGGACCGCAGCGCAGAAGCGGAGCACTTCCGGCGCTTTCAGCTGGCCGCACCATTGGCCAAGATGCTCCTTTGCCGCGTGCAGGGAAGACAGGACGAAAGTGGTGACCGCCTTCCCGACCCAGAAGGCGCAGCCGCAGAGCGCCAGGAAGGCAGCGATCTTGAGCGCTTGCAAAAAGATGTCGCGGTTATTGAGTGCTGGCCGGGCCCGGAAATCAAGGCCGGCGTCCGCGGTCCACGATTCGTGCGGGGGGACCGGGAGTCGCTGCTTCTTCATCCGCAGGTAGGCCCAGACCGCACCGCCAGTTAAAGAAAGCGCGCTCAAAGCAAACACAAACGCTAAAAGTTTCGGGTTCCACCACTGCAGTCAGTTGGTCAGGAGGACCCATCCCGTGCTCAGGAAGAAAATCACCCCGGCACCGAGGGCGAAGCCGGAGAGCGCGAGGAAACCGATGCCCAGAATCAGGACAAAGCGCCGCCAGAAGTTCGGGTTCTTAAGGAACCGCCAGGTCTGCATATCTTCACCACCTCAGGGGCGGTAAATGCTCTTTCGCCGGCAGGCTGGTGAACGGCCACCTACCACTTGCGGCAGCGTCTCCCCTGCTCTTCCCTCTTTGTTTTCCACAGGGAAAGACCGAGGAAGAGTCCGAAAAACATCGCGGTGCTCAAGGCAACGCCCGGGTCACGAAAATAGCCCCAGCTGATCAGAAAGATGACCGCCGGTATCAAAAAGAAGCACAAGAAGAGAAAAGGAAGCACACCCATTCCTCCCAGCCGCAGTGGCCACCGGACGCAAGGATAAAACCGTTGAGAGATTACCCCGGTTTCCCGGAATTGACGGGCCGGAATCCGTCCCGCCAGAAATAAGCGGTTGTCCCGGGTTGGCTTCTTTTCCGGGAGCCGGAGTCTGCGAAACCCGTGCCGTCCGGCCAGGCGGCATTACATCAGTGCTATCTTGTCCCCGGAAGCTTGCAGCCGCGGGAAACGGTTTCCCCGGTAAGTGTCGGTCCTCGGGAATTTGTTGTTGCGCCAGAGGAAAACGAGTTGGGCCGCCCTTGCTTTGCTGCTCTTCTGCGAGTTGTTGCCGGAACGAAGGATAAACCCCCACTGGTGTTTCCGTTCTCTCTCTCCAAGATTCGTCCTTTCTATATAAGGATAGCATAAAAACCAGAAACCGGCAAAAATTTCGGTCACGGCGGGCCTGGCCTGAAGGACCCCGAAGCAGAAGAGGTTCAGGCGGAAAGAGGTCCTCCTTCCTCCTGGTGGTCCTTCTGAACGGCATTTCGTCTGATTTGCCCGGTGAAAAACAAAAAATTGGCTGCGCGTGTGCGTTCCGCGTTTTCTTCCTTCCCTGCCCTGGTCGGCAACAAGCGGGCTGGTTCTTCTCGTGCCCTCCGGGGTCCGCAGAAAACCCAGCAGGATTCTCTCAACCCGTGTCGAAAGAAGAGCAGGGAAGGGGGAGGAGGATTGCCCTCTAGCGCCTGGCGGGTGGTGGAGGGGGATCCGCCTTCCCCGCAAATCTCCTGGAGGAGGCAGGGTGGTTCCGTGATCACCAAGGAGATGAAGGTCCTGGAGGTAATGGAGCGCTACCCCGCGACGCGGCCGGTCTTTGAAACCTGGGGGCTGCGCTACAGGGTCTGCATCCCGTGCAACTCCCTCTTCGACACCCTGGAAGAGCTGGCGAGGAACAGGGGGATGTCGCTTGATAAACTCCTGGCCGACCTGAACAGGGCAGTCGCCTCCGGCTCCAATACCTGCCCGCGGTGCAGGGGGTAGGGGGTGGAGAGATGGCGGAGCGGCGTGCCGCCATCCTGGTCGGCATGGTGCGGTCTGAAGATCTGGCGGCGGCTTACACAGCGGTGCATAATCACGGCCTGGCGGTCTTCGGCACGACGGAGGGGATGACCCTGCGGAAGCTGGCGGAGGCCCTCTCCGGCGGCGGGGAAGCCCTCTTCTACTTCTGCGCACCCGACATCGCCCCGCAGCGGGTGGCGGTGGCCCTGGGCCGGGTGGCGGGCCTCTGGACGGACATACCGGAAGAAGCGCGGTCGGAGGAGATCAAAGAAGGCTTCGCGAAGGCATTCGGGAAGTGCTGGGACGACGTGGTGGTCGGTAAAGAGCGGGAGGTCCTCTTCCAATTCTGGGAGGCCTACGTCGGGGTAAAGGCCCTCAAGCCTCACCCGGAGGTGACTGTGGCCAGGATCCGGGAGGAGAATCCGGGGATTCCGGTGCTGGAGGTGCTATTGGGATAAGTTGGCCTGGAAACGGTTCAAAAAAGCGCCGCGGAAATACGTTGGCACCCGTCCGGGCAACAAGCCCGTCTGCCGGGTGATGAGCTGCGCCCACCACGCCAGGGGCCGCTGTGTCCTCGGGAGACGGAACGCGCGGAGGCGCAAGGGCAGCCTTACGTATTCGATCCCCTGCGAAGCCTTCACTTTGAAGCCCGGCTCCCGCCCGCCGAGGACGATAAAAACGCAAAGTCTCCCCGAAACCCCTTGACGAGCTACGAATTCGTAGCTATACTGAAAATAGAAACTACGAATTCGTAGGAGGAGAGTGCAATGAAGGTTTTCAAGGTAGCGGACCACGGGTTGGTTTACGTTAATCCTCCCGAATCCCGCTGGGCCGATTTGGGAGACGACGGCGAATTCGAAATTTACGAACTCGCCGTCGATGAAGAGATGTGGCCGGCGGGGTTTGTTGTCGCCACCGGGCGCTGGTTCCGCCCGGATGGCACGATAGTTCCGGGCCGCTTAGAGTTCAGCCTGGCCGACCCGGAAGTAGAAGCTAAAAGAGTAGAGGACCTGACCGCCCTGGATCTTCTTACCGCCGGCTGGGAAACATGGACCGTCGAGGTGGACATTAACCCTTTTGCGAAGTGCTCACTTTAAAGGAAGCTGCCGAAGAATGGGGCGTCGCGGACGCCACGATCCGCCAGTACATCCTGAAGAGGAAGTTCCGCGCTAATGAAGTGCGGAAATCGGGCGGGACGTGGCTGGTAAAGCGGTCGGCGATGAGGCGGGTCTTTGGGTCGCCCAGGAAGCAATAATAATTCAGTTCCTCCCGGAAAACGCCAGTCAACCCTTAAAGAACGCGAAGGAGATCGTGCTACAGATGCCTCGGCCTAAGTTTCATGCCCAGTTTCTGTTTGAGCGGGCCTGCCCGCACTGCCGCAAGATAGTGCGGGTTCTGGTCCATGACTACGGGGAGTTGACCCCGGAGAATCTCGATGAAAAAACCGGTATGCACAATTTCCCCGTCCTGCCGGTGAAGTGCCCCCTGTGCGCGGGGGAAGACTGGCCGACGCACGCGGTGCTTTTCGATGCCACGGAGGACCGGGTGGTGCGGCGCGTGCCTCTGGGCACGGCGGACCTCCCGGTTGTGGGTGGGGGCGCCCCCTACGCGGTCACCTACAGCCCAGAGGAGCAGGCGGAGCTCGAGCGCGGCCTGGCGAAGCTCCCGGAGTTCTTCCGGCAGAAAGGAGAGGAGTTCTGGGAGAGGTACTGCGCCTGGGCGCTCTCCCGCTGGCGGGACGCGCTAAAGGAGATCTCTCCAGAGGAGTGGGCGGAGGGCTATGCCTCCCTGGGTGTTTCCCTTCCGGGCCACCCGAGCCCCGCAGCGTGCAGGAAGGACGCCGAGGCGCGGTTCGCGTCGGACAAAGAGAAAACTGCGGCCTGGCGGGCGCTCAACCGCTGGCTGGTGGAAAAAGAGTTTCTATGGATCCCCGTCGACCAGTGGCCGGTCGAGGAGTGGGCCGCGCGCTACGGCAGGGAGCGGGTCACGTGGCTTTTGCTCAACCTGCCGCTGCTGGAAGAACTCGAGCGGTGGCGCACGGAGAAGCTGGCCCCGGCCGTGCCGAAAAAAACCTGTGGTCCGCAAGCGGTGCTGTGGGAACGGATAAAACAGCTGGGTCAAGCACTGGACAGACAGCGGCGGCGGTCGGAAGAGCTCTCCCGTCTGCTCCAGGAGGAGCGGGCAGCGCGGCACAACCTGGAGGAAAAGCTGGCCGCGGCGCGGGCCGAGGTCTCGCGCCTGCGGGAGGAGCTGTCCGGGAGGCCTGTCGAGGCGGGCCGCAACCCGGAAGACGCGAGGAGAATCGCGCGGCTCAAGTCCCTGGTGCGCGAGCTGAGAGAAGAGGTCCTGCATCTGCGGGAAATGCTACCGCGCGAGGAGCCTGCGCCGGACAAAGAAGAGCCGACGCCGGTCACGGCCCCGGCGGAAGAAGTCCCGCGGCTGGAAGATGTGCTCGTGGGCAGGATCGTGGTCGCTTTCGGCCGCGTCGGAGAACCTTTAAATGGTCCCGTCCGGATCCTCTGGCACCACGGCGACAGGTGGGACTTGGACGCCGAGCGGCTGGCGAAGGAAGCGGACGTGCTGGTGGTGCTCACGCGCTTCTGCTCTCATGAAGCGATGTGGGCGGCGAAGGAGTTTGCGGCGGACACCGGGAAGCCGATAGGCTTCGCCCGCGGGAGTGGTGTGGAGAGCGTGCTCCGGGCCGCGGCAGATGTTTGGGCGCGGCAGAAGAAGGAGCAAGAGTTTTTGTAGGAAAACCTTTTTGGCTGGTGGTGGTTTTTTTGGTGACGCAGGAAAAATTTCCGCGACCCCTCACGGATCAGGAGAAAGCCTGGCTGCGCCAGGCGCTTTCCCTCCTGCCAACAGGGGAATACTTCGGCGGGGGCCGGTGGGTCGACATAGAAACCGGCGAGGCAAAGCCGCTCGACCCGCCCGTAGACCCGGAGCCGTACCTGGCGCAGATCGAAGACCTGGTGGTGGTCGACCGGTGCCGGTGCGGCAACCCGAGGTGTCACACGGTAGATTTCCAGCACTACCGGCCGGGCCACAGCATGGCGCTGGTGCATACAAACACCGACGACGGGCGGGAGTTGATCGTGTTCGAGGACGAAGAGACGGGCTGGCTGACGCAGCTGGAAGTGATTGGGTGATGGAAAACACTTAAAACAGCGCTTCCGCCCTGTCAAACAGGCCCAGCTCGTCCAGCCTGATCATCATGGCCTCCCAGGAAACCCCGAACTCTTCCGCCAGGCGGTCGATGTCCTTAAACTGCACCGCGCCCCCGGCGGCCCTCCTCACCCACGCCTTGGGCATTAAAAATTCTCTCACGAAAATGTCCACCTCGCGGTCGAGGATTTTCCTCTCCTTTTCGGTCAGTCTGTCCTCGGCCAGCGTGTCGGGAATGTAGGTGGTGTAGTGCCCCAGCACGATGTGGCCCAGCTCGTGCGTGAGGGACCACCTCATCCTGCCGGGGTTGGAGACGTTCACGCTCACGAAGTACTGCCCCCGGTAGCGGAAGACCACGGCGTAGTCGATTTCCGGGATGTCGTGGTAGCGGAGCACCGCCACCATCTTCCTGGCAACGGCCTCCACGTCGACGGGCGGCCCGGTCAGTCCCAGTTCTTTGATCAGGAGCCTGGCTTTAGCCCTGGCGTAGCGCTCTCTGACTGCTGTAGGGCGCAGGCGCGGTTGCTGCTCCATTCGCTGGTTCTCCATCCGCCGGTTCTCCCTCGTTTCCCTACTCTTGTTTTGTATCGGGCGATTGCTCTTGTCCTTTAGCTTCCGCGGGCTCTTCCTGTTTTTGCTCGGGCTCCTTGATCATGGACCGGCAGAGCCGGAGCAGGAGGTTCTTCTCGTCGGGGGAGGCCGCCTTGCATGCCCGGCGGAAGATTTCGACTTCCTCCGCGAACTCCGGCGGTTCCGGAGCGATCTGGTTCATGTCGTCCGACCTCCCCAGGAGGAAATCCACGGAAACCCCGAGCGTCTCCGCGAGCTTGATCACCACGTCCAGGGAGGGCCTCATGTACCCCCTGAAGTAACAGTTGAGGGACTTGTAGTTTATCCCCGCTTTTTCGGCCAGGTCGATCTGCCTCATGCGCCGCGCCCAGAGCGCGTCCTCCAGGCGCTTTCTGAACGTTTCCAGGTCGAAAACATCCACCTCTCTCTTCTTTTTGACCACACAGAACCCCCCTCACAAAAACATTGTCCTTCGCAAAAACAAAATATTGACTGCTCGAAGCTACCAGAGTATAATCTTAATTGAAACAGATTATAACCAGGGGCCAAAACCATTATACCTGAAAACATCGGGAAACAATCCACAGACTGTCCCTGGAAAGCAAAAAAAATGTGCGAAAATATCCGGCCTCTATAAGATTGTGATACTCGGCCGGCGGCTTTGTTAGCAAGACGCACCGAATAGCGTTAAAGTATCCCTGAAAAACAAAAATAATGTGCAAAATATCTGGGCCCCCCTCGCGGGGCCTGGTCTGCTTTCGCGAAACCCAAAAAAAGTGCAAAATTCTCCCGGCTCAAAGCGGCCGGGTTTTGTTTTTTTTCGGGGGTGATTTTTTGGGTGTAATCCAGTTTCCGAAGAAAAAGCGTGTCAAGAGCCAGAGCGCGATCGACGCGGCCAGGAAGCCCTACTGCGAGTACTCCGGCCAGCCCGGGTACTGCCACGTCCACCACATCAGGCGCCGTTCGCAGGGCGGCGACGACATCCCGGAGAACCTGATCTCGCTCGCCCCGGAAGTCCACGACGCCGTTCACAGGGGCAAGATCGACCGCTACGTTCTGATCCTCATCGTGGCGCGGCGGGAAAACTTAACTCCCGAAGAGATCTGCAAGAGGATCGGGGAGCCAATCCCTTCCGAGTGGCCCGACTATACCCCGCCGGACCCGCCGCCCTGGGAGGAAGTCCTCCAGATTCTTCTTTCGCTGGAGGAGGCGCAGGACGACTGCAAGTGGCGCCAGGGGGAGATACTCGCCGCCCTGGTTGATTACGGCGTGCCCCGGAAGACCATCGCCTCGGAAATTGGGAAGTCCGCCTCATATATCCGCGAGAGAGTCAACACCTGGCGGGCCTTCCCCGACGAGGGTACGCGCGTGCGCGAGCTCTCGTGGCAGCACCACAGAATAGCCGCGAAGACGGATGATCCCCGGAAGTGGATAGAGGCGGCCGCCGACAACGGCTGGAGCACCAGGGACCTGGAGCGCGCTATAAAAGAAGCGAAAAACCCCGGGTTGGCTCTCTCTCAGGAGGAGAAGGAGCTCAAGCAGGCCGAGGCCCTCTTCGCGAAGCTCGAAGAAACGATAGCGAAGGGCGGCCCGGCGGGGAAGTGGCTCCTGGAGAAGACGGCGGAATTGCTCGAAGACCTTGGGGTTACGAAGAAAGGGGTGCGGGCCAGTGCCTAACTACAGATTTATCGAGCTTCACTGCAACCCGGACGGTTCTTATACTGCGATCGCTAAAACTCCGGACAAAAAAGTTGTCAGGCTCGAAGCCCCTCCGCCGCCCTGCCGGGATCCGGAGAGACTGCCGGAGCTTTGCGACGGGCGGGTTCCCACCTGCGAACGCTATGTCGCCCCTTCGGGAAAACAGGCGGAAGAAGGCATCGTCGCCTGCGGTTGCAAGAATTACGAAGAGTGCGCTAACGCCTGGGTCGAGGTACTGAGGAAACCCGCCGAGATAAAGAAAGGAGAAAAACGCCTTGGTGCTTGAGAAAGACAGGCGCCGCATCCTGCAAGGAGATCACGGCAAAACTCACCGAGGCCGGGTTCCAGGTTCGAGCCGGAGAGATAACCGCTCTAACCTGACCCGGATCCCGCCTAAAAGGACAGTTAGCCGGGAGATAGACCCCGGCTAAAAATTTTTCAGGGAGGTGATCATCTTGTCCCGGGCCGCGCAGGCCGAAGCGACCCTCACCGGGATCGTCAGGCGCTTTATCTACCGCTCGGGCGACTTCGGTATCTTCAAGCTGGACGACACCATTGCTTTAGGCGAGGTCCCCGGCGTGAGCGAGGGAGACAAGCTTACCGTCAGGGGGAAGTGGGAAACCCACCCGAAGTTCGGGAGGCAGTTCAGGGTGAAGTCCTGGGAGAAGCCCGTCCCCTCGACGAAAGAGGCGGCGGTCGAGTTCCTCTCCTCCGGTTTGATCAAAGGGGTGGGGCCGGCCACGGCACAGACCATCGTGGACACCCTGGGACCCGACGCCGTGAAGAAGATCCTCGACGGGGGCCCCGGGCTTTTAAAGACCGTCAAAGGGATAGGGGAGAAGAAGGCCCCGGAGATCGCCCGCCAGGTGAGGGAGACCTACCAGGTGTCTCTCGCGGTGTCGGAGCTCGTCGGGATGGGTCTCTCCTGCAGGGTGGCCCTGAAGGCTTACAAGGAGTTCGGGCGCCGGGCCGCCGAGTTCGTCAGGCAGAACCCTTACTGCCTGACGAAACTTGATTTGATCGGCTTCCACCGGGCGGACGCGATAGCGCGGAACCTGGGGATCGCGCCCTCTTCACCCTTCAGGACGGAGGCCGCCCTGCGCCATACCCTGAACGAAGCCCTGTGGACGGAGGGCCACACCTGCCTCCCCGAGGGCGAGCTGATCTCCAGGGCGCTCGAACTCCTGAACAAGGAGGGAGACTACGTGTCTCCGGAGCAGGCCGCGGCCGTCCTCTCCAGGATGGAGGGGATAGCCCGAAACGGGAAGGTGGCCTTCTCCTGGGCGCGCCGCTTCGAGGAGGAGATAGCCCGGGACGTGAAGAGGCTGGCCGCGGCGAAGCATCCGAAGCCGGAGGCTTTGGAGCGGAGATACCCGGTCCCGGAAAAAGAAAACCTCGAAAACCTCATCCCCGGCGTAACCCTCACCCCCGACCAGGTACACGCGGTCAGGGTGGCCCTCTCCGGCGGGATTTCCATCCTCACCGGGGGCCCCGGCGTGGGCAAAACCCAGACCGTGAGGGCCGTGATCGAGGCCTTCAGGCGCGAGAACCCGTTCGGGAGCGTGGTCCTGTGCGCCCCCACGGGGAGGGCCGCCAGGAGATTAGCCGAACTCACCGGTCACCCGGCGCACACGATACACAAACTCATCGGGATGCGTGAGGACGGGGCGGCCCGCAACAAAAACAGCCCCCTGGACTGCGACCTGCTGGTGGTGGACGAGGCCAGCATGGCAGGGATCATAATGGCGAAGCGCCTCCTGGAAGCCGTCCCGGACGGCTGCCGGGTGCTCCTCGTGGGCGACGTCAACCAACTCCCCTCGGTCGAGCCCGGAAACGTCCTGCGGGACCTCCTGGATAAAGTTCCGACCGTGCGCCTCACGAAGGTCTTCCGCCAGGCCGCGGAGAGCCGGATAATTTTAAACGCGCACCGGATTAACAGGGGAGAGATGGTCTTAATTGATCGCTACCGGGACGACTTCGTGCTCCTGGAGAGAGAGGACCCGGAGGACGTCAAGAGCTGCGTAAAGACCTTCGTCGAGAGGCTGCCTTACGGGCCGATGGACCTCCAGGTGCTCTCCCCCATGCGGAAGGGGCCATTGGGCACCATAGAGCTGAACAAGCTCCTCCAGAGAAACCGCCCCGGCCCCAGAGTCGCGCACGGGCAGTTCGCCTACCAGGTGGGCGACAAGGTGATCCACACGAAGAACAACTACCTCAAGGGCGTGATGAACGGCGAGATTGGGGTGGTCGAAGAGATTAGAGAGGTGGACGGCGCACCCGTTTTGTATGTCCGCTACAACGGCGACGTGGTGGAGTACACCAGGGACGACCTGGACGAACTGGAACCGGCCTGGGTTATTACGATACACAAATGCGTCGCGAAAGACACATGGATCTGGACTTCGGAAGGCATGCGCCGGATCGGAGACATCGAGCCCGGCCTTGAGCCCGGGGAGGTTGCCCCGTTCACTCAGGAAGTCGGGACGCCTGAAGGGCTGGTTCCGGCCAGCCGGGTGATATGCATAGGCCGGCGTCCAACCGTAAAGATAACCACAAGAACGGGCCTGGTGCTGGAGATGAGCCTCGACCACAGGGTGCTGGTAGCCGACGACCTGACCGGTGAGGAAAGGTGGGTTCGTGCTTGCGACCTGCAAAAGGGCATGCGGCTGCCGGTTCCCCGCGGCATGGAACTGGGGCCACAGCAAGAGTTATCCACGGCACCTTTCCATCCCGGCCACCATCCCAAAGGTCACCGAAACAAGGGGGTTCGTTGGCCGGACAAAGTTGACGAGAACTTGGCCGAAGTGTTGGGAGCTCTTGTGGCCGATGCGAACTACACAGACCGGGAGGACGGTCGCGTTGAATTGTGCAAGAACGGTCCCTGGCGAACTTACATCCGGCAAAAGATCGAAAAACTCTTCAACGTCCGCTGTACGGAGAGAAAAACGCCCGGCAAGGCTGCCCGGTTTTACTTCCATAGCAAGACCGTGCGAGAATTTCTTCAATGGTGCGGCTTAGATTACGTTACAGCTTCTCAAAAGACGGTTCCCCGAGTTATTCTGTCAAGCCCGCCCTCGGTCCAGGCCGCTTTCCTGCGGGGCCTTTTTTCGGGAGACGGAGCATTCACCTCAGTCGTAGTTCTTTCGACATCCTCAGCGGTGCTCGCGGAGCAGGTCCAACTACTCTTGTTGAACCTGGGAATTGTGTCAAAGCGCTACCTCCTTAGGGAGAGCAATGACCGGTGGAGTCAAGCCTGGAGACTTGAGATCTCGGGCTGGGACGCAGACCGGTTTGCCGAAGTAATAGGCTTCAGCAACAAACCCAAGATGGAAGCCCTGCTCCGAAGCCGGGCGAGGAAGACGGCGGGGAAAAGCCTTCCGAAAACGAACTGGGACACGATTCCCGGAGGCCGCTCCGTTGCCCTGGGGTTGCGGGAAGCCCTGCGCCGGAGAGACGGGAAAAACTATCGCGCAACGCGCCGAGTTAAGAAACTACTGTTCCAGGTGTGCGCGGGCAAAGCTCGTCTCACGTACCATCACGTTGACCTGCTCCTCAAAGAAGTGTTTGACTTGCGTTCTCTGGGGCAACCGGCAGCCCAGCTGATGCGGTGGGCCGAGAAACGCTGGTTCTACGACGAAGTAGTAGCCATTGAGCCCGGCGAGGCCGAGCTTTACGACCTGACCGTCCCCGGACCCCACTGTTACATATCCAACGGTATAATTTCGCACAATTGCCAGGGATCCGAGTTCCGGTGCGTGATCGTCCCCGTCCACACTTCCCACTACGTCATGCTCTACCGGAGCCTTCTCTACACTGCGGTCACGCGGGCCAGGGAGAAGCTGATCCTGGTGGGCACGAAGAAAGCCCTCGCGATGGCGATCAGAAACAACAGGCCCGTGCAGCGGTACACGGCGCTGGCAAGCCTGCTCTGACTTGACAATCGGGCGCGGATGATCCGCGCTTTTCTTTTTTTAGGAGTTAATCCGCGCTGCAGCGCGCAACCTATCGCCAGAGGAGGTTCGTAGCAGGATGGCGAAACAGAAACCTAAAAGGATTTCACTTAACGGCATCGAATACAAAGTAACGGAAGAAGAAGGAGACGTCCGGCTGGAGAGAAAAGACCCTGCGGGCTTTACGGTGGTCAACGTTTTCAAGAGCCGTCCCGACTCCAGAGAACGGCTGGAGGAGTTCAAGAAGCAGGCCGCGGCGCTCGTCCTGCAGGCCGTTGATGCTGCTAAAGGAGAAAGAACGTAGATGCCGTCCGTTGCGGTCCTTTACCGGGTCTCTACCAAGAAGCAGGCCAGAAAGCAAAGACGGCTGCTGGAAAACGACGAGTCTCTTCCCGTCCAGGCGGCGGTTATCAAAGAATTCGTTGCCCGGCATCCCGACTGGACGGTCGTCAAGGAATACGTCGAAGAGATTTCAGCTTTCAAGTTCTCGAAGGACGACCGGGACATCATCCAGCAGGTCATCCGGGACGCCATGAACGGCGTCTTCGATATACTTCTCGTGTTTAAGTCGGACCGGCTTTCCCGCAGAGCTTTCGAGTATCCGATGATCCTGTGGACGCTCCAGCAGTCCGGAGTGACGGTCATTTCCGTCGCCGACGGCGGCAAGGTTTTAAACATGAAAGACCAGCCCGAAAAACTGATGCGCTTCGTGGAAGGCTGGCAGAGCGAGACGGAGAGCATCAACACCAGCATCCGGGTCAAAGAGGCCATGCAGAAGCTTGCCGAAAAGGGAGTGTGGTCCGGCGGGAGGCCTCCTTACGGTTTCAGGCTTTCTGAAAGAAGAACAGGGCCTGCGCTGGAGATACACGAACCGGAAGCTGCCGTAATCAAAGAAATGGTCCGGCTGTATCTGGAAGAAGGTTTTGGGAGCAAACGGATAGCTGCGGTTTTGAACGAGAAGGGCGTCCGCACCCGGGAGGGGCGTCTGTGGACGGATACGCGCGTGCGGCAGATACTGCAGAATCCGATAATCGCCGGTCTGCCCGCCTACGGGCGGACGCGCCCCGGGAATACGCCCAAAAGCAGGGTCCGGAAAGCCAAAGGGTGCTGGACCGACCTTTCGAGTTATACAATCCCGCGCGATGAAAACGGCAACCCGAGGCCGGTCCCGGAATATCAGATAATTCCACTTGAGACCTGGCTGCGGCTTGTCGAGAAGATGAAGCAGATGAACTCCGGCGGCGCCGCCGTCCGCGCAGGCGCTGCGCCTTCAACTGCCTTGCTTACCGGGTTCCTCGTCTGCGGGCACTGCGGCAGGACTTTCAAGTCGAGCTCCGGGCTCTGCCGTCCCGACCGGAACGGGGTTCGGAAGAGGCGGCGGGTTTACAAGTGCGTTACCCACGACCAGATCGGCGGCGGCAACAAGATCTGTTCCGGCCAGGGGAGCTACGTTCAGCACAAAATAGACAACGTCTTCCTTAAAGAGCTGGAGACGTTCTTAAAGCGGGTCGATCCGGAAGACCTCCTGCGGTACGTCGAGATAAAAGAGTCCCGCGCGGCGGTCGAGGCCTCAATGCTCCGGAAAACGCTGGAGGCCGAGGCGAGAAAAACCCGGAAGGTACTCGACGCCTGGACGAAACGTCTTGAGGACTACTTTGCCGCCCCCGAAAACAGCCTCTATTCGGAAGATTACCTGGCCGCCAGGGTTAAGGAAGCCAGGGACAAACTGAACCGCCTGGAGGCGGAACTCCTCAGCTTGAACCAGCAGGTTGCGGCGCACGCGCGGAGGCGGACCGACCTTGCCGCTTTCGCCAGGCGGGCCGCGGAATGGTGGGACGTGTTTCTTGAGGCGCCCGTCGAAGTCAAGAAGCGGATGCTCTCGCAGATCATCGAGAAGGTCGTGGTCTACCGGGACCGGATAGAAATTCACTACTGCATCGACCTCCGCGAGTTTATTGCCAGAACAGAAGAAAAGCCCATCCGCTTCAAGGTGCAAGCTGCTTTATAAACCAAAATGCCGGAAATCTGGATAGAGTAGCGACAAGGACACGTTAGGCGTGCCTTATTTCTGGCCGCTTATTCCCTTCAACCTCAAGGCTTGGGGCAGCGTAATTGTCCGCCCACCGGTGGCTGTGCAACGCAGCCGCCCTTCGGTCTTAAAGCCTATTGATCCGGACCGGCAGCCGACAAACGAGCCCCGGCCCGCCGCAGCGCGCAAGCCGCTATTTAGCCGCAAGCAACGTTCATAGGGCTGAGTAATTTGGCCACTAAAATGAGGGGCGACAACCGGCTGCCCTGAGGACTCGCTCTTTTGGGCTTTTCGAAAGGCCCAACTTGAGCTCCCCCGTCCCCGGAGAATCTACCTTCCGGTATCGGCTTGTGTTACGATATTGGTAGTAGTCTTATCCGGAAAGGCAGACCTTCGGGGAGGTCCTTCGAACGTGCAGCCCAAAACCGAGCCGGTGCGGATACTGATCATCGATGACGAGCCCCGGATTAGGGATTTGCTCCGGAAATATCTCGCGGCGGAAGGATTCGTGGTCGGCGAAGTCGCGGACGGTGAAGCGGCGGTAACGGAAGTCTGTTCAGGCCAGTGGGACCTCGTTATCCTAGACATAATGCTTCCTAAAAAAGACGGCTGGGAGGTTTGCCGGGAAATCCGGAAAACTTCGGAGGTGCCGGTGCTGATGCTTACGGCCCGGGGCGATGAGATTGACCGGGTGCTGGGTTTAGAGCTCGGCGCTGACGATTATATTGTCAAACCCTTCAGCCCGCGGGAAGTTGTGGCGCGGGTGAAGGCGGTGCTGCGGCGGGTGAAAAAAGGTGCCGCGCCCGGGAAACTGTTTTCCTTCGCCGGTGTGGTGATTGAACCAGAGGCGCGGACAGTCACGGTGAACGGAACATTGCTGGCTCTAACCCCGAAAGAGTTCGACCTCTTGCTGGCGCTCGCCCAGGCCCCCGGCCGGGTCTTCCGGCGCGAGGAGCTTTTAAGGTTAGTCTGGGGCTACGATTTTTACGGAGATTCGCGGACGGTGGATACCCACATCACCCGCCTCCGCGAAAAACTGAACCAGGCGGGGGCGCCGCCGCTTATTACCACTGTCTGGGGCGTGGGTTACAAATTAGAGGTGCGGGATGCGGAGCATAGCGGCTAAGCTTTACCTCACCATGGTCCTCCTGGTCACCATGGTGCTGGGTATCTTAGGGCTGACGCAGACGAGAGCGATAGAGTGGAGCTACTACCGGTTTGAGGCCCGCCGGATGGTGGCCGAAGCGGAAGAGCTCGCAGGGCTCCTATCCTCGGGGGCGGCGCCGGAAGCGGTAGGTGAGCGGGTCGCCTTCTTGAGCCAGGTCTTCCACGCTACCGTCTTGGTTGTTGACGCTACCGGCCGGGTGCAGCAATGGCGGGGGATGGGGCCGTGGCGGCGCTTCTACGCGGGAATGGTGCTCGGCGGGGAGGACGTGGCGGCGGTGCTGGCCGGTAAAACGGTGCACCGTGAGGGCGCGCACCCGCTCTTTGAAGGGGTGCGCCTCCTGTGGGTCGGGGTCCCCATTCGTTCTGGGGGTGCAGTCACCGGTGGCGTTTTCGTTTACGCGCCCGTCGCCCCTTTGGAAGCTAGGGTGAGAGGCCTTGAGGTAACATTAGTCGTGGCCCTTCTGGGCGGGGTGGCGCTCGCCGGCGTCTTGAGCTTCTTCGTCGCCCGCCATTTCAGCCGGCGCCTGGTGGCGATGGAGAAAGTGGCCGAGGCAATGGCTGCTGGCGACTACGCGGCCCGGGTCGCGGTCGCCGGAGAGGACGAGGTGGCCCGCCTTGGCGCATCGCTCAATAAGTTAGCCGCGGAACTACAAAAGCGGCTTGAAGAGCTTCAGCGCATGGACACCGCACGGCGGGACTTTGTGGCCGCCGTTTCCCACGAACTGCGGACGCCGCTCAGCATCATTCAAGGCTACACGGAAGCGATCCTTGACGGAATGGTGACACCTGAGGAACGACACCAGTACCTCACCGCGATCCGGGAGGAGGCGGAGCGGCTCCGGCGCTTGACCAACGAACTGCTCGATTTGCGGCGCCTCGAAACAGGAGCGCTTAAAGTACGGCGCGAAGAAGTGAATCTCGGAGAGGTTGCCGAGCGGGCCGCGGCTCGCTTCAAGACCCAGGCGGCTACCGCCGGGCTCCACTTCCACGTTGAGGTATCTCCCGTACCCCCTGTTGCCGGTGACCCCGACCGGTTAGCGCAGGTCGTCGTCAACCTGCTCGATAATGCCTTCCGGTTTACGCCCGCGGGTGGTAGCGTTATCCTCCGCGTGGAACCTGCGCCGGAAGGAGTCGCTCTCACCGTACAGGATACCGGCCCCGGCATTGCACCGGAGGAACTCCCCTACATCTGGGAGAAATTTTACCGGGGCGATAAAGCCCGCGTCCGCACTACGGGCGGCAGCGGCCTTGGCCTGGCGATAGTGAAACAGATCGTCGAGCTGCACGGCGGCCGGGTTGCGGTCGAGAGCCAGCCCGGCGCAGGAAGTACTTTTAGAGTAGTGCTTCCGGTAGCCCCGGGCGATGCTTACTAAAAATTGTGGCCGATGATCCCGGAAGAAAAAACAAACCGGGGGAGTTTTTGCTCCCCCGGTTGTGGCGCTACTACCGGCTGATTACCAGCTGCCGCGCGGTCCGAAGTCACCACCAAAACACGGGCCGCCGCAGCCTCCCATGCCGGGGCCAAGGCCGCCAAAGCCCTTCATACCGCCGCGCCCGTGCCGCCCGCCGCAACCGCGCAGGGACTGGAGCTTCTCCTTCTGCTCTGGCGTTAGGACAGAATCCATCTTCTGGCGGCATTCCTGAGCGGTCTCGCGGAGCTGGTCGCGCAGATTATTGATCTCCTTGATCTTGGCGTCAATAGCTGCCTGGTCCGGGTTTTCCTGCCAGCGCAGCTGCCGCAACGCAAACGTGGCGTCCATCAGCTTGATGCGCAGGTCCCGGGTCTTATTGTACATCTGCTGCTGGATATCCCGGATCTGTGCTGCCTGTTCGGAAGTCAAGCCTAGTTCCTGCACCGGGTTTGGCCCGCCCGTAGTGGTAGCCTGCGGCCCGTTGTTGCTTGTGGCCGCTTGGGCAAAGACTGGAACCGCAACTGCCAGAGCCAGCACCAGTGCCAGCGCGACCAGGAACCTTTTTTGCCGTAGCATCACAGCTTCACCTCCCTTCCGGTCAATTTTTCGCCTTCCACTTTTAGTTTAAGGAGAAACTGTGGCCGAACTTTGAAGAAAAGGTTACAGTTTTGTTAAATTCGATTCTCTAAATGCCGTAGCTTGACTATTAAAGGCTGTCCCCCTAATTATGCGTGTCCAGTGTTTAATAGTGAAAAAAAGAATTTGAGGGAGATATCTTGCATTTTTTCGAGGTACAAGCGTATAATTAGTTTGTTGAATAGGAGCCTTTTTGGGCCGGTCTCCGGAAGCGCCACACGATACTTCTGGAAATCTCGGAAGAGGAGGCGGTTTACGATGGCCAAGGGAATGAAGCACCAGCTCAAGGACGATATGAGGCTGGTCTGGCTGGCAGGCGCCTTGCTTGCAGCCTACTTCGCGTTAAACTATCTTGCCCGTTACCTTCATTAAAACCTACTCTCAGTTGACTTAAGGCGGGAACCACCCGTCTTTTTTTCTACGCGTGACCGAAGACTAACTAAAGCGGTAAAATGACTCCAGGTTATCTTTTCCGGAGGTAAGGGTTTCGTGTTAAGCAAGAAATTTTGTGTTACTTTAAGCCCGCCGCACCTCGGTGACAACCGGGCCGACGCGCCCCGGCTTCTCGCCGCGCTACCGGTGGATGGGAGTGTTGCGATTCCGCTAGCGGTGCTGCGCCGGATTTCAGAGCCGCTGCGGACCGGCGGCTGGCAGGTTACAGCGGCTCTCTGCCGAACCAAGTGCGGGTGGCGGCTCCAGGATGTGGAGCCGGGAGATACCACTGCTCGCCATTTCGGTCTTGCCGTGGACGTCGGAACTACAACTGTAGCGGTCGCCATAGTGGATCTAAGCGCCAAGAGAAAGGTTGCGGTGGCAACGGAAGAAAACCGGCAAGTTTCAGTGGCACAAGACATCTTGACCCGCCTGTGGACGGCGGCGGAACCGGACGGGCGGGCGATGCTCCAGAGCCTTATTGCCGAAACCATCAACGAGGCCACAGCAGCGGCGGCAGCAGAAGCAGGCATCCATCCCCAGGAGATCACCGCGGTTGCCGTGAGCGCCAACACCGGTATGGTTCATCTCCTCCTCGGGCTTGACCCCTCCCGGATCTACTGTGAGCCTTACATCCCGGTGGTCACTGCTCCCGACCTTCTGCGGGCTCAAGACATCGGCCTGGCCGTCCATCCGGAGGCTGTCGTCTATTTCCTGCCGGGTGTTGGTAGCTACGTCGGCGGCGACGCCATCGGCGGCGTGTTGGTAAGCGGGCTGCACCGGCAGGAAGAGATAACCCTCTTTGTAGATATTGGCACTAACGTGGAAATAATTCTCGGCAACCGGGAATGGCTCGTTGCCGCGGCCGGAGCGGCAGGCCCCGCACTCGAAGGGGGCGTTGTAGCGCAGGGGATGCGGGCACTGCCTGGCGCCATCAAGCGGGTCCATATCGACCCGGATACCCAGCGGGTGACCTACGAAGTCATCGGGGGCGGGAAACCGCGGGGGATATGCGGCTCAGGCGTTGTCGACGCGCTGGCCGGCATGCTTCTCTCCGGCATCATCGACCGGGCCGGGCATTTCCGGGACGGCCGGAACGCTTTCCTGGTGGCTCCGGGTAGCGAAACCGCGACCGGACAGGATATCGTCATCACCCAGCAGGACATCAAGAACTTTTTGAGGACAAAAGGAGCGGTGAACGCCGCTGTGGAGACACTCCTGGCGGCTGTGGGCCTGAACCCCCGCGAGATAGCTCGCTTTTACGCTGCTGGCGCCTTTGGCACGCACCTCGATGTTGAAGCTGCCGTCACCCTCGGCCTTTATCCCGACCTGCCGCGCGACCGGATCGTAAGCTTGGGCAACTCTGCGCTCGAAGCGGCCAGGCTTGCGCTCCTCTCGGAAGAGGTTAGGGAAGAACTGCGGACGATCATCGCGCAAATTACTTACATCGAGCTCAACGCCAACGCCGACTTTATGGCCCGCTTTGCAGGGAGCCAATTTTTTCCTCATACCGACATCTCACTTTATCCCACCGTAGCCGAAAAGCTCCGCGCAGCCGGGTTGCTCAAAAAGTAAGATAAAATGAGGTAAGGTTTGGGTGGGTAATCGCGGCCTCTTTACAGCGACAGGATGTGTTTGGTATTATAAAAGGTGAACGTGATAGCATTCGCAAACTGCCTTGAAGGAGTAAGCGTTTTCCAGGTGCGATGAATTCATAAAATATGGCGGCTTGCTATGGTTTTAAAGAGGCTTGCGATGAACGCATTCTTATAACGCATATCAGACTGAATTTCGTAAGAGTTGTTTAGAGGTCAGTTTTTATGCGGCGTCAGGAAAGCTTTTTGGGCTAAATAAAGGTGATATATTTCACAATATCCCTGCTCAGTTTAGCCCTCTTGGGAACGATTAATATGAGAGAAGAAGGTTTTCGAAGGAGTCGTTCACGACTAAGTTGCCACCGGGAACGAAAATGCGTGTAGGGGGAGGAAGGTAAAGTTTGGTCCGCGCGGTGAACGTGTGAGCGGGAGCGAAACAGGCCGAGACAGCCGCCGGTGTTGGCAATAATTGGTCATTTTCGGAGGAGGTGGTCTGAAGAGGCAAGGGGGAACAGGTATGGCAGGAAAGGTGACGGGAAAACAAAAAACTTTTAGGAGGAGAGAAGCGATGCTGAAAAAAGTACTTCTTCCTACGGATGGCTCCGTTAACGCCCTGAAAGCGGCGGAGTTTACGGTGGGTTTGATGAAGTTGTTGCCCGGTACCGAAGTAACCGTGATAAACGTCTATCAGGTGGTGCCGGAGTTCGGGATCTACGACTCGGGGTTCGAGACCTACGATAGCCTGTTGGATCCGGGAACTATAGAAACGGTGAAGCAGATGTCGCAGCGGGTCCTCGAGAAAACCGTAGCGATATTCGAGCAGGCGGGCTTGAAGGTGAATGCGGTTTCCGTAGAGGGCGAACCGGGGAGGAAAATCGCTGATTTTGCCAAAGAAGGTGGTTACGACCACATTGTGATCGGTTCACGGGGTATGGGTGCTTTGAGTGGTTTGGCTTCGGGCAGTGTGACCCAGAAGGTCTTGTATTTTGCCACTTGTCCCGTGACTGTAATTAAAGGCTAAAACTCTCTACCGGCGAAGCTGAAATAAGTCGGCTAAAAACCGTGTAAGTGAAGATAGAAGCCCGCCAGGGAACCCCTACTCCGGAACCTCTCCACGGGATGGTATGGCTTCTGATTGCGGCACCGCGGCAGGATTTTCTCCTTGCCTGTGGAATGATAGAACGAGGTTCCAGAAAAGGGTAGTGGTCAACCTTGGGCGAGCGCAATTTGAAGGCTGTTCTCATCGGGACCGTGACCTGTGAGAACCTATCTGCAGCCTATGCAGCAGTGCGCGCCCACGGCCTAGCCGTCTTCGGGACGGCCACGGCCAAGCCCCTGCAGGAACTGGCGAAGGTTCTTTCCGGGGGCGGGGAGGCGCGCTTCTACTTCTGTGCACCTACCTGAGCGCTGCCGCACGTGGCGGTCGCCGCGGGTTGGGTAGCCGGGCTCTGGACGAAGGTGCCGGAGGATGTGCAGATAGAAGAAATCAAGGCCGCCTTCGCGAAGATCTTCGGAAAGCTCTGGGACGAGGTGGTGGTCGGAAAGGACCGGGAGGCCCTCTTCCGTTTCTGGGAGGGTTACGTGGGCGTGGAGAGGCTTCATCCTCATCCTGAAATCACCGTGGCCCGGATCAGGGAGGAGAACCCGGGGATTCCGGTGCTGGAGGTACTACTGGGATAAGTAAAACCCACTATCACTAAAGTCGTATTATTGCCTAATGAAGGCTTTCCAAGGTTTTGGAGGTTTTCCCGCGTGAAAAACTGTCGCCTGTACCGCGCAGAAGAGGCTCAGGAGCTTTTACTCAAAACCGTGGTCTACCTGGAGGATAAACCGGGCCAGCTTCACGCCTTCGCCTCTTTGCTGGCCGAAAAAGGGGCTAACATAACCTATTTTTATTATAACCGTTCCGAAAACCCTAACCGGGTTCTATTGGAGGCCACGGGACCTGATAAAGAAGGGTTTAAAGAAATCTGTCAGGTATTAGAAAAAGAGGGTTTGCTGGACCCTCCTTCTTCCGAATCTGCACTGGAACTTAGTGTTCTCAGTCCTGAGAATGTCTTAAAGATACAGGCGCATCTCCCTCACCGTCCCGGGGAACTGGCCCGTCTGGCGGGGCTTTGCCGCGATTACCGGGCCAATGTGATTTACATGACCTACGACGAAAATCTCTCGCCCACTACCGTAACTGTGGCTTTAGCAACATCTGCTCCCCAGGAAGTGGACGATCTTTTAAAGGCTTTAAACCGCGTTGGTTATTGTTACAGCTGTGTTTACGAGGGTGCCAGCCAAAGTGAAGTTGACGAGATTATAGGCCTAAACCTTGCGGAACGCTTTTTCCTTCGTTTAAAAAAGCTTTTGGGCACGGAAGACCTGGAGCAGCTTCGCAAGGTAGTGCTTTCTTCCCAGCGACTTTGCACCTCCCTTACTCGCTTCAGCCAGCAGGCGGGAAGGAACCTCGCTGCAGGCCAGGTCTTTACCAATATCCTGGCCTTTGCCGCCTCGGCACGAGCCTACACAGGCGACAGGTTCAGCTACCGGCGTCTCCCTCCCTTACCTCTGGGGCGGGTGCTTTTTCACCTCTTCCGGCTACCGGTCGGCGGAAATATCTGTTTATTGGAGGCGCCGGAGGAGATAGTCATGATCGATGGTAGCTACGGAATTTACTACGAAGACGTTAAAAGGATGCTGCGGGAAAACGACCTCGAGCCGGAACGGATAACCAGGATTTACCTTTCCCACGCCGATGCCGACCACGCCGGCCTAAGTGGCTACTTCGCCCGGGAGTTCAGCACCCGGGTCTACCTTCACCCAGAAGCGCGCGGAGTTTTGGAGCACGAAAACCGGGCGTGGGGTACTAATTCCCCTCTACTCGAACTTAACCACTACTACACGGTACTGGTTAACAGTTTCACGGGCTTTGCGGTCCCTCAAAACTGGGAGCCTCTCAGAGCCGCGCGGCGGGGGGAGCTGGGCGGTTTTCTCGTTATCGACGACTTCACCGTCGGCGACCTTACCTTCCTGGTATTAGAAAGCAAAGGGGGACACGTGCGCGATCAAGTCTTTTTTGCAAGTCCAGAAGCAGGGATAATCTTTACCGCTGACTACCTCCTGTGGGTAGACAGCCTCCGGCTGGAAGAAAAGGAATTCCTTAACTTGCCTCGGTTTATGATGACGAGCACCAACGCCGTAAGCTCTCTTTTTCGCCAGGAGATGGAGGAGCTGAAAGACCTCGTCCTTGCTCTCGATGAAAAGCTGGCGGCCAAAAAGCGGGGGATGATCGTGGTACCCGGCCATGGCGACTATTATCCATCGAGGCTCCTTCATCCGGCGCGGAAGTAACCACGCCGCAGGCTTACAGTTCAGATATGTGACTTTTAGGAAGCCGGGCGGGGTTCGGAATGTATCCCCGTGAATTTGAACGCCTTTCACCCCCGGAAAAAGAAGATGTAACGCGTAGAGGTATAACGGGAAGCGCGGAAAGGGGGTGAACCGGGATGAGAAAGCCTAGCAGAATGATTGCCGTGCTGCTGGCACTATGCTTCCTTCTTGCCTTCGTTTTCCCCGCCGCAGCGGAGACCCTGCCGCCAGTCCAAACGCAGGTTCAGATACAGGAGCAGAACCAGGTCCAAACCCAGGTCCAAGCCCAGGTATACAGCCAAGTGTACGGCGTGGATCTTCCTGCCGACCTGGTGGCGGCGGTCAATGCCTTGAACCCGGAGCAGCTTCGGGCGCTGGCGAAGCTGATTCACGAGCGGCTCAAGGAGCTGGCCCCGGTGGAGTTCGCGGGCGTGGTAACGAAGGTCTACGGTGATACCTTCACGGTGGTTCGCGGCGGCAAGGGCTACCAGGTGGAAAAGACCTTCACCCTTACGACCGAGACCCGCATCGTGGGCGAAGGCAATCTAAAGGGAACTACTGAGATCAAACCCGGCCTGATGGTCAGGGTGACGGCTGCGGCCGATGGGAAGGCGCTGCTGGTCCGGCTGATCCCGGCAAAGAAGGCCGAGGCGCTGACAAAGGGTAAGGCACCGGGGAAGAAAGGCGCAGAAAAGAAAGCCAAACGCGCGAAAGTTGGTCGCGGAGCGAAAACCTACCATCCGCAGGGCAGGCAGTAGGCGTTCACTTATTGAAGAGTCGACCGGGGCCCCAAGCTTAGGGCTCCGGTCTTTCGTTTTCGTGGTGGCTACGCTGGCTCCAAACCTCTGGTGCCGGGCGAGAGTGCGCGCGTGTGCGCTTTTCTCTCTGCAGGAAAATCCCTCCCCGCGTCGAAAATCTTTCCGAACACCGCGAAAGGACGTCGCTTTTCGATGCATCCGAAGCGGCTCCTGCTTGCGCTAATTTTCCCGCTTCTGGTCTGCTTCCTTTCCGGCTGCGGCGGCACCGGGAAGCAGCAGGGACTCGTCTTCGCCTTGGAATTCGTTTTCAGCGAGGTGAACCGGCACCAACCCAAAAAGGTGCTGGAAGCGGCTTTCTTAGGCTGACTTGCCTACTAAATCTTGACGCAGTCGTTCCGCCTACTAATTCTTGACGCAGACTCAGGTACGCTAGTACATTCATGTTTAGTATATTACGCTTTGATAAGCCAGGTTGCCGTAAGTTTGCCGAAATGGTGCACATAGAAACTTAAATACAGACTGCTTTTCGGGTTGGGTAAACCAGGCGAAAGCCTGGGGCGCTAAAGCCATGGGTCTAAGGTCTGCGCAAGCAGGCTATGATCGCCAGGCTGAACGGTTTTCGACTACTGGGGGGGGTAGTCATTGGACTACCCCTTTTAATTTTGCAGTAAAAGGAGTGGAAGAGATTTGTTTAGCCAAACCCACGTCTTTTTAGCCACCGGCATTTTTTTGCTTACTTACGCCCTGATCATTTCCGAAAAAATTCACCGCACCGTTGCTGCGCTTTTGGGCGCGGTCGTGGTCATGCTGACCGGCATCATCACTCCAGAATTGGCCGTCCGCTATATAGATTGGAACACCATCGGTCTTTTAACGGGAATGATGATCGTTGTGGGTATCACGCGGGAGACGGGAGTTTTTAAATACCTGGCCATTAAGGCAGCTAAAATGGCGCGGGGCGAACCACTGCGCATTTTATCCTCTCTTTTCCTGGTCACTGCCGTTCTTTCCGCTCTATTGGATAACGTGACCACCGTATTGCTTGTCGTGCCCGTCACTTTCGCCATCGCCCGTAAGTTGGGCGTAAGCCCCTTACCTTTCTTAATTGCCGAAATTTTTGCCTCCAATATCGGGGGCACGGCCACACTGATTGGCGATCCCCCCAATATTATGATTGGCAGCGCCGTTGGACTGGGATTTATGGACTTCGTGATTAACCTTACACCGGTGGTAGTTGTGATTTATGTTTTAACCATCTTTATTTTGCGCCTGATTTACCGCCGGGATCTTGTTACGCAACCTGAGCGACAAAAAAGCATTATGGAACTCAATGAGTGGGATGAGATTAAGGATGCCGCTTTATTAAAACCGTGCCTCTGGGTTTTAGGATTAACCATTACCGGCTTTGCCCTGCACCAGTATGTACACTTGGAGAGTTCTGTAGTAGCTCTTGGCGGAGCAACCCTGCTGCTCCTGGTTACCCGCTTTGAACCGGAGCGTGCCTTCCACGCTGTGGAATGGCCGGTGATTTTCTTCTTCATTGGCCTTTTTGCCCTGGTAGGCGCATTAGAGGAAGTAGGTGTAATCGAGGCCGTTGCCCACTATGCCTTAAACATTACAGGAGGCCAGCTCTTGCCTGCTGGGATGCTTATCCTCTGGCTTGCGGCCCTGGCCTCGGCTTTTGTGGACAACATCCCCTTTGTGGCAACTATGATTCCCCTCATTCAGGACATGGGGCGCCTGGGGGGCATAGAAAACCTCAACTTTCTCTGGTGGTCCCTATCCCTGGGAGCTTGCCTAGGGGGTAACGGCACCATCGTTGGTGCCTCGGCCAACGTGGTGGTGGTGGGTATGGCGGAAAAAAGAGGCTTCCCTATTAGTTTTCTCGGCTTCTTCAAAGTAGCTTTTCCGCTCATGGTTCTTTCCATTGTTCTTTCTACAGGCTACCTGCTTGCTTGGCTACAATTTAATACCACCCGCGTGCTCTTATCAACCATGGGAACGGGACTGTTTTTGGCTCTCCTGCTGCACCTGGTACAAAAGCAGTTGGAACGAAAGGACCGGGCAGAGCCACTTCCCGAACCTTAAGTTTCTTTTCTTCGCCGCCCCTTTGGTCACCGGCTAATTTCGCGCACTACTCTCCGGAAACCTCACCCGATAGAAGCAACGTCACCAGGCATTCTGGGAACCGCGCAGCATCTGCACCGCAGTGCCCACCCAAAAGTCCCGCTCCAAAGGCTGGGCCGCGATACCAGAAGCGTCTGCGATTTTCACCAGCAGGCGGTGGAAGCCTTCGGCCAGGCCTTTTTTCAGTGTCAGCTGCACCTCCAAGCAATAGCCGTCAACCCGCTTAAGGTGCAACTCGTAAAGCTCCGGCTCAGAGCGCACGTCGTAGCCGTCGAGGTAAAAGCGCAGCGTAGCAGGATCGAGCGCTTTTACCTGACGGCTTGCCGGGTCGCTCCTCGCGACCGCGGGGATGATTCGGACGGCGATTTCGCCCGCGTTGAGCATCAGCGTCAGCCTTTCGGCCTCAGATGTTGCCGGGTCGCCACCCAGCCGCACTACCGGCTGGAGCAACCGGCGAAAATGAGCCCGCGCGGTAGCAAGATCGGGGTGGGGCGTGACTAAAAGCGCCACGATAAAGGCCAAGAGGGCATTTTCTTCCTCCGTTCTGGTAAGTGCTGTCAGCTTTCCGGCGGCGAGGGTGGCAGCGAGCTGGGCTGCCATCCGGCCCCGCAACTCAAAAAGTTTCAGAAAGCGGAAGCTGAAGTCTTCGGGGTTCTGGAAAATGTGGGCCACTTCACCCGGCAAAAGCTTGCCGAGGCGGTGGGCAATCCGGTAAAGCAGGGTACCCGGCTTGGTAACAGCGCGGACCACCACGGGCCACGGATAGACCTCCCATGGCGCGGTAGGTGGTAGCTTCGCGAGTCCGGCAATCTCCTCGTAGCGCTTGCAGAAGAGACCACGCACCACTCCTTCGACCGCCATCCCGATATAGTCCGGCCCGCCAGTAACGGTTGGGCTTACGCCACGGTAGATAGCTTCGGGCAGCGCCGGGTTGAGGAAAGTGGCCAGGTGAACGAGGAGCCGGAGCCCCTCGATGGTCATGCGGAGATTTTCCCGCAGCAACTCTATCTCCTCGGGCAGAATGCGTGCCGCTACACCCCGAAACCGCTCTGAAGTGACTGTGAGCAGGTTAGAGAGCTGGGCCCGCCGCCGGTAATTGCGGAAAAACTCTACCCTGCTGCTGTCAAACCGGCCGTCGCCACCGTAGCAGGCAAACAACAGATCGTGGAAAAATTCGCTAAGCGCATGGTCTACCAGCCGGTATTGCGCCAGAATCTCGGGGTGGAAATCCGCGCCGAGCACCCGGTGGGAGTTAGCGTAACCCGGGAAAATAGACTCTTCGTCGGGCGGGGTATAAGGATCAGGGAGAAGCTGGCCGTGCACGTCCACCGGGGCGTAATGCGCGTACCAGTCGGCAAGCTGGTGGGCGAGCCACCCGCAGGCTACAGCCAGTTCCTCGTCCGGATAAAGGTGTTTTCCTCGCTGCTGCGCCTTCAGCCACTCCTCAACCAGCGCGTAGCCGAAAATGGGGTTACCGGCCGCATTGTCGGGGATAAAATTATGGGCATAGTCGTAGACGCTGCTGCCCGTCAAGATATGAAGGGTGGCGATGGCGTCCGCACTGTTACCAGCGAAGATAAAGACATCCCGGTGGCGTCGCAGGTAGCCCAAAAGCTCCCGGTTGACGGCTGGATTCCCGAGTGCCGCTTCGCGTTCGGCTTGTCTCAGCGCCCGGTAGTTGATGTAGGGGTGGGTCAGCGGCCCCCACCAGAAAAGCGGGAAAAAGGGAAGTAGAAGAAGCCGAACCAAAAGATTTTGAGCCCGCCGCCAAAATCTTTGTAGCCTTTCCCGCCACCGGCCGGTAAGAAGCTGCACAGTCTGCTTGCCCCCAGCACTTTTCTCGCTCCGGCATGCTGCGCGCCCTGATGCTTCGCGCGGCACTAAAGCGGTAGACTCCCTTACCTGGTGCTTTTGTAACCAGGATATTCAGGAGCGGGGAGAGTGTTTTTACCCTATCGCTCCTATGCCGGTAGAAGCGAAAAGGGTCAACCGTCCTTTTCGTCCTTCCAGAGGCATATATTTCACTGGAGGGAAAGCCGGACATAACTGCCGCGAAAAAGGCCTTTGCCTGGGACATCTTCCTGTCACTTTCTCAACTTGCACCCGACCGCGGGTGATAGCGGCCTTTTCGCCGGGAAATGCGCTTCCGCTTACTGGGGGGATGGAGGTGGAGTTCATCAAACGTCTTAAAGAACACCAGGATGCCGAGAGGCGGCTTGCCTGGGAGGGTACTTTTAAAGATTATATCGAGCTTGTGCGCAAGAACCCGCAGATCTGCCAGCTTGCGCACAGCCGCATCTACAACATGATCGTTGCTGCAGGGGTAGAAGCGGTTGACGGGCAGAAGCGGTACAAATTCTTTAGCCGGGAGCTTTTCGGCCTCGACCGGACGTTAGAGAAGTTAGTCGAGGAATACTTTCACCCGGCAGCGCGGCGGCTGGACGTCCGCAAGCGTATCCTCCTGCTCATGGGGCCTGTTAGCGGGGGAAAATCAACCCTCGTAAATCTCCTTAAAAGGGGTCTGGAGCAGTACACCCGTACTGATGCGGGGGCGGTATACGCCATCAAGGGTTGCCCGATGCATGAGGAACCGCTTCACCTTATCCCCCGGGGACTCCGGGGCGAGTTTCAGCGGGAGTACGGCGTCTACATCGAAGGGGAGCTCTGCCCGGTCTGCCGCCTGCGCGTGGAAACGGAGTACAGCGGGCGCATCGAAGACGTACCGGTGGAGCGGGTCCTCTTTTCTGAGGAGAAGCGGATCGGCATCGGCACCTTCACTCCTTCCGACCCGAAGTCCCAGGATATCGCGGAACTCACCGGGAGCATCGACTTTTCTACCATCGCGGAATACGGCTCCGAATCCGACCCCCGCGCCTACCGTTTCGACGGCGAACTCAACATTGCCAACAGGGGGATCATGGAGTTCCAGGAGATGCTCAAGTGCGACGAGCGTTTCCTCTGGAACCTCCTTTCTCTCTCTCAAGAAGGCAATTTCAAAGCTGGCCGCTTTGCCCTGATTTACGCCGATGAGCTAATCATTGCCCATTCGAACGAGGCGGAATACAAAGCTTTTATCAGTAACAAGAAAAACGAAGCGCTCCTATCGCGAATGATCGTGATGAAAATCCCTTACAACCTGCGGGTCTCGGACGAAATCAAAATCTACCAAAAGCTCATCAAACAGAGCGATCTGAAAGACATCCACATCGCCCCGCACGCCCTGCGCGTAGCCGCCATTTTTTCTGTCCTCTCACGCCTGAAAGAATCAAAAAAGCAGGGGATAGACATCGTCAAAAAACTAAAGCTTTACGACGGTGAAGACCTGGAAGGCTTCAAGCAGGCAGACGTAGCCGAGCTTATGGCCGAGCACCCGGACGAAGGGATGAGCGGGGTGGACCCGCGCTACGTGATTAACCGGCTCTGCTCCGCCCTCATCCGCAGCGAAACCCGCTGCATCGGGCCCCTTGACGTACTCCGGGCCCTGAAGGACGGCCTCGACCAGCACCCCTCGGTCACGCCTGAAGAACGCGAGCGGCTGTTAAACTTTATTTCGCTCGCCCGGCGGGAGTACGACGAGATCGCCAAGCGGGAGGTCCAGAAGGCGTTTGTTTATTCCTTTGAGGAATCGGCCCGGAACCTCTTCGATAACTACCTCGACAACGTGGAAGCCTATTGCAGCGGGGCTAAAGTACGTGACCCTATTACGGACGAGGAACTCGAACCCGACGAGCGGCTGATGCGCTCAATTGAAGAACAGATCGGCGTCAGCGAAACGGCGAAAAAGAGTTTCCGGGAGGAGATCCTCATCCGGCTATCGAGTTACGCCCGCAAAGGTAGGCGCTTCGACTATACCGCGCACGAGCGGCTGCGCGAGGCGATTGAACGCAAGCTTTTCGCTGACCTTAAGGACGTGATCAAAATCACCACTACGACAAAAACACCTGACGCCGAGCAACTTAAACGATTAAGCGTGGTGAGCGAAAGGCTTATTCGTGAGTACGGTTACTGCCCGGTTTGCGCGAGCGAATTGCTGCGCTATGTCGGCAGCCTCCTGAGTCGCTAAGAATAGAGGAGGGGAGGGAATGGATTTTACAATTACCCGGGAGGATTGGTCACTCCACCGGAAGGGAGAGATCGACGCCCGGCGCCACCAGGAAAAGGTTCGGGAGGCCATCTGCCGGCGGCTTGCCGAAATAGTGACCGAGGAAAGTATCATCCTGAGCAACGGACAGCGGATTGTCCGTGTGCCCATCCGCTCGCTTGAGGAATACCGCTTCCGCTTCAACTACAACAAGATGCGGCGGGTAGGGCAGGGGAATGGGAAGACGCAGGTAGGCGACCTGATTATAACCGGGCGACCCCGGGGACAGGGTAAGGGGGCAGGCGAGGAGCCGGGCATCGATTACTACGAGGCGGAAGTTACCATCGACGAAATCGCCAACGTCCTTTTCGAGGAACTTTGCTTACCAGACCTGAAGTCGGACCGGAAAATGCAGGCGGCCGTTGACGCGCTCGAGTTTTCCGATATCCGTAAGAAAGGCCTCTCCACTAACATCGACCGCAAGCGCACTCTACTCGCGGTCCTGAAGCGTAACGCACTTAACGGCAGGCCGGGCTTCCACGATATCCGGCCCGAAGACCTCCGTTACCGCACCTGGAACCCGCGCATCTCTTCGGAAGCTGGCGCCGTGGTCATCGCCATGATGGATACCTCAGGCTCGATGGGTCCTTTTGAGAAGTATATCGCCCGTTGTTTCTTTTTCTGGGTGGTCCGTTTCTTACGCACGAAATACCAGAACGTGGAAATAATATATCTTACCCACCATACCGAAGCCCGCGAGGTTAAAGAGGAAGAGTTCTTTCAGAAAGGAGAGAGCGGGGGAACGCGCTGCTCTTCGGTCTACCGGTTGGCCCTCGAGATTATCAACCAGCGTTACCCGCCCGATGATTATAACGTTTACGCCTTCCATTTCTCGGATGGTGATAACCTTAACACTGATAACGACCTCTGCATCAGCCTGGTACAGGAGTTGCTGAAGGTTACCAATTTGGTAGGCTACGGCGAGATCGAAGGCCCTTACTACTACACGAGTACGCTCAAAACGGCTTACCGCGCGATCAACCATCCCCGTTTCGTTACTGTTACGCTCCGGGACAAGGGAGACGTCTATAAAGCCCTTAAGACCTTCTTCGGACGCCAGCAGAGCCGGAATGAGGGGGCGTCTTAGCTGGCCTTAGCCGTCAGGTCGCGCGAATGCCGGAGGCTGATAGAAATTCTCGGTTCCCACAAAACGCGCCACCTCCCGGGATTTAGGGCTGCGGAAAACCTCTTGGGGCGTCCCCACCTGGGCCAAAGCGCCGTCAAGGATTACCGCCACCCGGTCGGCCAGCGCAAAAACCTCTTCGAAGTTATGGGTGACCATCACGGTGGTCAGCCCCAGGGCCAGGTGAAGCTTTTTCAACTCTCGCTCTGTTTCTCTCCTGGTAGCAGGGTCAAGCGCACTCAGCGGTTCGTCCAAAAGGAGCATTTGCGGCTGGGCCGCCAGGGCGCGAGCTAGCGCGACGCGCTGTTTCTCGCCGCCACTGAGACTACCCGGGTAACGCGCCAACAGGTGGCCTATTCCTAAGAGATCGACCACCTCACGCCAATCCTGGCCCTTCCGCTCAGACTGACGGCGAAAGCGCAGGGCATAGGTAATATTTTCGCTGACCTTGAGGTGGGGAAAGAGAGCATAATCCTGGTAAACGATAGCGATTTCCCGGCGTTCGGGTGGCAAAAGGGTGACGTCCCGGCCCGATAGAAAAACACGCCCCCGGGTAGGGAAGTGAAGGCCGGCAATAGTTTCCAGCAGCACCGTTTTGCCTGCGCCGGTAGGGCCGAGAAGCACAAAGAATTCGCCGCGCGCCACCTGAAAAGTGATCTCTTTTAGGGTGAAAGCACCGCACCTAACTGTAAGGTTTTCAACTTTTAGCATGCCCTTCCCCTTTCACCGCTACAAGCTGGAGGAGAAGAAAGAGCAATAAGGCAAGTAGAATGAGCACCACCGCCACCGGCTGCGCGTAGGTGAGCCCGAAAGACTCCAACCGCTCGTAGATCAGGGTAGGCGCAACCAGCGGGTGGTAAGCCAGGATAATAACCGCGCCAAACTCGCTCAACGCCCGGGCCCAGGTGAGGATCATTCCGGTCAGGATGCCGCGCCAGGCAAGCGGCAGGGTAACCGAAAAGAAAACCGCCGTGGGAGTGGCCCCCAGAGTGCGCGCCACATTCTCTAACCGCGGCGGGACAGCAAGGAAGGCGTCGCGCGCGGCGTTGATTAAGAGCGGCAGACTGACGAAAAGCATCGCGATGATAATCCCGGCATACGTACCCACAAATTCGATCCCCAGGGCAGAAAACATTCGTCCGAGCCAGCAATTCTTGCTCAGCACCGCCAGCAGGACGATGCCCGCCACCGTGTGCGGAATCACCACCGGGATGTTGACGGCCGCCTCCACCAGCCGTTTCCCGCGGAATTCCTGGCGCGCGAGGAAGTACCCGAACGGCACACCCCACACCGTAGCGATGAAAGTGGTCGTCGTAGCGGTAAAAAAGCTTGTAAAAATAGCGGTGATGACCTCCCGGTCCCGGAGCGTTCGCCCCAAAAGCGCCGGGCTGGTAGAGAGGGAGGTGTGCAGGATAGGGAAAAGGATGAAAAAAAGCACTGCCAGCCCGCTGCCAAGCGAAACCCAGTAGATGCGCTCCAAACGCCGCACGTGCGAATCCTCCTTCAACATAAACATTTGCCGGTAGACCGGGCACGAGCGGCGCCTGCGCTAATCCTGTGCCGCTCGCACTCCCGGCCTTCCTTTAAGCCGCCGGCTTCAAAGCCGCCTCTTTCAGCTCCGGCGGCAATGTACCTTTGTACAGCGGCGGGTCAAACACCGGCTGGCCGCACTCTTTGAGGATCCGGAGGCCCTGGTTCCGGTCTATCATAAACTTTAAGAAGGCCGTGGCCGCCTCGCGGTTGGGAGCATTTTTCAAAAGGGCGACTCCGTAAACGATCGGTTTGCCGCTATAGGTGACCATCTCCCCCGGCTTCTTCCCTTTGACCCGCACCGCGGCCTCCTTGTAAAAGCTGGCGTAACGGATGTCGCTGAGGTTCAATTCCGGCGGCAGGGTAACGTAGGGCAGCTTGTGCTGCTCGGCCACCGACCGGTAAATAAAAACATAGTCCAAGGTTTTGGTCTCTAAGAGTGAAATCAGGTCCACCTCTTTCGGCCGGATGTTCCGCGGCGGGCAGCCCCGATTCAACTTTTCGTAAAGACCGGGATCCCGGTAATACTTCGCCGCCAACTGCCAGCACATCAGCGTTCGGTAGCCGCAGGGATCGGCGTTTTCGTCGCTACGGCCGTAGTTCACACCCGGTCGGAGCAGGATTTTGTACCAATTCTTGCTGTTAATCTCTCCCGCGTATTTGCTTTGAGGTGTGTACATTATCACGAGTTCATTCCGGGCGAAGAGGACGTTATGGTCGGTGTACGTGGGATACAGCAAGTCATCAATCACGGTGTAGTCCGCGGCAGCCACTATGTCGCACGGGCGGTGTAAGTCGGTGACCTTTCTGGCTGCAGTCCGGGAACCGCTTGCCTCCCGTTCAATTTTCACCCCGGGGTGCAGCCGCTCAAACTCCTTCGCCATTTTATCCAATGGTACCGTAAGGCTGCCCGCGTGAAAGATGACAACCTTTCCCTTCAACGTCTCTTTTGGGGCGGGCTTCGTTGCTGGCTGGTGCATGCTTCCCGTGTTCTTACCCCCGCAACCAGCGGTTAGCGCTAAAAGTAGGGCAGCAGCTAAAATGGTCAGGAAACGCCGCCAAAACCGCATCTTCTTTCCTCCTTTTCCCGAAAAGTTGCGTAAGATCGCAAGACGCTCCTAAAAACTAAATTCCGGCAGGGCAACACCCGGCCGGAACGGTGAAGAAAACCGCTTCGCCACCTCCTTTCCGCCGGGAGGCGCACCCGTTTCCAGGTACACCCTGTCGGCCCTGGCCCCTTAGCTTTTCGCCGCCTTAAGTGACCGGGCTCGGAGGTTTACCGCTAAATTTTCGCCGTCCGTTACTTTTTTCCTGCTGAGGCGCAAAATTTCGTCCGACAAGAAGTCTTATTTTAGCCCACCTCAATATTTCTCAGTCTTCCGGTTATACTGACTTCCGGTTATACTGAAGCCTCTTGCTTTTTTCGGCTACGAATACTTGTCGCGGACTAGCCCGGTGTGCTAAAATAGCTTTGCAAACAGGCCGAAGTGGCGGAACTGGCAGACGCGCACGACTCAAAATCGTGTGGGCACCGCCCGTGTGGGTTCGACTCCCACCTTCGGCACCAGGAGAGAAGAAAACCCGCTCACCGCATAGGTTTGCGGGTTTTTGGCTATCATTGATAAAATCTACGCCGCTTTCTCTTAAAATGGCGAATCGTGTGGGGCTGAAATCACCACTACTAGCCTAAACGATTCCGTTCCGAAAGAACTTTCCCGGATAGCTCAGATCGATAGAAGCGACCAGAACAGTCGAATAACCCTGTCGGATACCTTAGCCGTACGTGGCTGCCGGTAAGCCGGCCGGAGGAGGTGAGCTATTCGGCGGGCTTTCTCCCGGCGTCAGAGGGGGTACGGGCTGCTGACCCGGAGGAGCAGCAGGTGGCGTTCCCTCGCCCGGCGGGGCAGGGGAGAGGCCTGGAGAGCTTTCGGCGCCTGGGGCTGTCTCTTGACCGTAAGTCTCTGACGGCACAGAACCATAAACCCCAGGCGGAACGGCGGGTTCTTGCGGCTTGGGAGTGGTTTGTTGCTCTACCGGGGGCACGGTAAGCAGATAGCCCTTTAGCCCTAATGCGTCGACCATTATTTTGCGCCAAAGCCGCGCGCAGTATTTTCCCCCGTAAGCATAAGGCATCGGGTGAGGCTCATCCCAGCCCATCCAGACTACACCCACCAACTTAGGCACCCAGCCGCAGAACCATAAGTCTTTTCCTTCGTCAGTGGTGCCCGTCTTTCCAGCGGCTATAGTACCAATACGGGCGTTTCTCCCCGTCCCGTACCGTACCGCGGCGCGGAGCATAGCAGCTATTGTCGATGCCGTCTCTGACTCCATAGCCCGGTAGCGGTGGGGTGTAGCTTCCTCCAAAACGTTACCTGCAGCGTCGGTGATTCGTGTTACCACGTACGGCTCCACATATTCCCCTCCGTTAGCGAAGGCGGCGTAAGCCGCTGCCATCTCCAAAGGGGTAACCCCACGGTGCAGTCCGCCCAGGGCAGCGCTCAGCCCATCCTTGGCCGGATCGACGTGAATGCCGAGCTGCGCCGCGAAGCGGGCTGCCCTCTCGAGTCCGACTTCATTCAAAACCTTAACCGCTACCACATTGATGGAGTAGGCGACCGCATCTTGCAGGGTGATATCGCCCCGGTATCTCCCATCGTAGTTTTTAGGGGCATAGGAGCCAAAGCGCACCGGTTCATCCCGGACTACTGTTTGTGGTCCCATTCCCAAGAACTCGACAGCCGGAGCGTATACCAGGATGGGTTTCAGCGCTGAGCCCGGCTGCCGGCGGGCTTGTACTGCCCGGTTGAACTGGCGCTGAGCAACCCGTTCCCGGCTCCCCACCAAAGCGCGGACCGCTCCCGTGGCGGGATCAACCAGGACTACCGCCACCTGAGGTTGGAGAAAGCCTTGGACATCCCGGATGGAAGGGGGGAAGTTTGCTGCGTTAGCTACTTCCTTTTCTACCACTTGCTGGGCGCGGCGATCAAGCGTGGTATAAATCCGGAAGCCACCGAGAAGGTACCGCTGCCCGTATTGTTTCTCTACGCTCATGAGAACGTAATCGGTAAAGTCGGGGTAAGGATACTCCTGTGTTGGGCTGTTCCCCCGGTGGAGGCGCAGGGGTTCTTGCCGGGCCCGTTGGTGTTCTTCGGGGGTGATAAAGCGGCAGGAGAGCATCTGATAGAGAACGTAGTCCCGCCGCTCTAAAGCGTCTGAAGGGTTGCGAAAGGGATCATAGTAGCTCGGCGCCTGAACCATCCCGGCTAAAAGGGCGGCTTCGCCCAACGTTAGGGTAGAAACCTTCTTATGAAAGTAGGTTTCGGCAGCAGCACCAATGCCCCACGCCCCCTCACCAAAATAGATCCGGTTCAAATAAAAGGTTAAGATTTCGTCTTTAGTGTAGTAGCGCTCTAACTTAATCGCGAGGAAGATCTCCTGGATCTTGCGCTTTAGGGTGCGGGAGGGAACAAGGAAAGCGTTTTTCGCCAACTGCTGGGTGATGGTGCTTCCGCCCTGCATAATGCGGTGGTGGAAAAGATTACTAAGGGCAGCACGGGCCAAGCCAACCGGGTCAATACCGCAGTGACGGTAAAAGCGTTTATCCTCTGCCGCTACAAAGGCATGCTTAACATAAGTAGGAATATCGTTCTGCCGGACGGGAATATAGTTCCGGAAACCCAAAGTAGCGAAGGGAGTCCCGTCAGCAGCGTAAAGCGTGCTGGGCGCGTCAAGGTGCAGCGTCTCTATCCGCCACGTAGGAAGATCGCGCAACGCGGTGTAAGTAAGCCAGCCGCCAACTACGATTCCCAAGAAGGAAGTTCCTCCAACTACCAGAAGAACCAACCGCCGAAGGTTCAGTTTTCTTCGTGGCATAAGTTTTTTCGGCATGAAGCTGCGCGCCTCCAAGATTTTTGTTGTTTTAGTTCCCGGAAGTCATGATTCCCCCAGCCGGCTCCGGGTACGGGTGTGCGTTAATCCCTTTTCCCTCTACCATGTTATAATACTACTGGCAACGGGGTTTCCGCTACCAGGCAGATTGAGTCTTGAGGCGTCCGAGTACAAACTGGAATAGGCTTGCCTCTAATTTCTGGTTCTGTTATGCTTTATAAAGCGGTGCTTGGGCGATGGGAGAGAGAGCGTGATTCGGGTCTACCAAACCGTGGGCGAAGAGCTGGTGCAATTACAGGATCTGGAGGGTAAAAACCTCTGGATCTGCTTGATTGCCCCTACGGAGGAAGAGATTGCTGAGGTAAGCAGGAAAACAGGAATCGAAGGCGAGTACCTCCAACATCCTCTTGACGACGAGGAACGCCCGCGGATTGAATTTAATGCGGACCAGATCCTGTTTATCATTAAAATCCCGGTCGAGAAGAAGCGCCGTAACTGTATTTTCCACGATACCATTCCGCTCGGGATTATCATTACGAGAGAACATATTGTTACCGTCTGTCTTGAAGATACGCCCCTTTTTTCGGAGTTGATCAATAGCCCGGACCCAATATACACCTTTAAAAGAACGCGCTTTTTACTCCAGGTGCTGGTGAAAACGGCGGCGCTTTACCTCCGCTACTTACGTCAAATAGATAAGCGGAGCTCGGAGCTCCAGCAAAACCTTTCGCACGCGATGAAAAACGAGGAACTCCTACATTTGCTTGAAGTGCAAAAGAGTTTGGTGTATTTTACCACGTCACTGAAAGCGAACGGAATAGTGATGGAAAAACTCCTCCGGACCCACCTGGCGAAAACAACGGCGGACTCAGCGGATAGGCTTATCAAGATGCGGCCAGACGACGAAGATCTCCTGGAGGATGTGATTACCGAAAACAAGCAGGCCATCGAGATGAGTACTACCTACAGCGTGATTTTAACGGAAACGATGGATGCCTTCGCGTCGCTGATTTCGAACAATCTAAATATGGTGATGAAATTCCTGACATCGGTTACCATCGTACTTTCTCTGCCTACGATTATTACCGGCTTCTTTGGGATGAACGTCCACCTGCCTCTTCAGGGCTGGCCGCACGCTTATTTAGGGATTTTAGGAACTACCGCCGGACTTTGCGGGCTGGTAACTTACATTCTCGCCCGCAAGCATATGTTTTGATGATGCAACCACCGGCGGCGAACGATTGACATTAAAACCAAATCCAGTATAAAATAAAAGTGCAAGAGACGGTGGTTGCCTGCCGGGAGCGTCGCCAGGCGCTCTCGGGGGCACATAAAGGCCCGGGAATACCGGGCCTTAGCATTTGGAGGGTTAGCGGCTAAGCTCGAGAACTACTACTGCGGTGGGAGCAGGAAGATCGTCCGGTGAAAGCTCAAGAACGGTGCGCCGCTCGGCTGCCGGAAAGTGCCGGAGAAAGTTATCGACCGGCGTGATCGGAAACTTGAGGTATTCGGTTTTGTAGTGCATCGGCACAGCCACCCGCGGTTTCATTGCTTTTACCAGCGCTGCCGCCTCATCCGCATCGATTGTGTAGGTCCCGCCGCAAGGAACGAGAAGAATATCCACCGGCCCGATTTCCTGGAGTTTTCCAGCGTCGAGCGGGTGACCGAGATCGCCAAGGTGGCAGACTGTTATCCCGTCGGCCTCAATCACAAAAACGGTATTGGGGCCGCGCTCCGCACCCAGTTTCTTGTCGTGGAAGGTGGCGATACCGCGGATATTCACTCCCTTAATCTGCCGGGCGCCGGTGCCTTCTACCACCGTAGGATTCCCCTTAAGGACGCCAACAGCGTTATGGTCGAAATGCTGGTGGCTCACGGTAACGATATCCGGCACCACCTGAGGCAGGGGATAACCAACCGTGGCGTCAAAAGGGTCGGTTACGATTTTTGTGCCTTCACGGGTCGTAAGGAGAAAGCAGGCGTGGCCTAACCATTTAAGCTGCATTTGTACCACCTCGCGTCCACAAGATTTACCCGTATGATGGCCGGCTTTTTATTCGCTAATACCACACCGGCTGCCGGCCAATACTAAGAAAAAGGGTAGGGGAGAAATGAATACAAGTATCTGGCGCAAAAAACCCATCGACAAGCTCCTCGCGGAAAAAGAGGCGAGCAAACTGCGCCGGTCGCTCGGCTCGGTCGATCTAGTGGCCCTTGGTATTGGCGCCATCATCGGCACCGGCATCTTCGTCCTCACCGGCGTCGCCGCCGCTCAGTATGCGGGGCCGGCGCTTATTCTTTCTTTCGTCGTCTCCGGAATTGCCGCCGCGCTTGCCGCCCTTACTTACGCAGAGCTTGCGGCGATGATCCCGGTAGCCGGCAGCGCTTATACCTACGCCTACGCATCCCTTGGCGAATTCGCCGCGTGGATTGTCGGCTGGAATATTATCCTCGAATACCTGGTTGCTGCTGCCGCGGTGGCAATCGGCTGGAGCGCCTATTTCGGTGAACTTCTTCACTCGATAGGCATCCTGTTGCCGGCGGCGCTTACCCGGTCGCCCCTTGCCGGCGGGATGATCAATCTCCCGGCGGTTCTGATCGCCCTCCTCATTGCCGGTTTGGTCACCGCCGGAACCCGGGAAAGCACCACCGTTAACAAAGTGGTTGTAGTTGTGAAGCTCAGCGTGGTGCTGCTTTTTATCATTCTAGGCGTCCGTTACGTTAATCCTGCCAATTGGCACCCCTTTTTCCCTTACGGTTACGCCGGAATCATGCACGGGGCCGCAATCATTTTCTTCGCCTACATCGGCTTTGACGCCGTGGCCACCGCCGCCGAGGAGACGCGCCGGCCGCAGCGGGACCTGCCCGTGGGGATCATCGGTTCCCTGGCCATCTGCACCGTTCTTTACATCGCGGTTACGGTAGTGCTTACCGGCCTCGTCCCTTACACCCAGCTTAACGTGGCTTCGCCCGTCGCGACCGCCCTCCTTAAGGCCGGAATCACGTGGGCTGGCGGTCTGGTTGCCGTGGGTGCGCTTGCGGGCATCACCTCCGTTCTGTTAGTGGTGATTTACGCCCAGACCCGCGTTTTTTACGCGATGTCCCGGGATGGTCTTCTGCCACCGGTTTTGAGCCGGGTTCACCCGCGTCTTAAGACACCGTACGTCAACACGCTCCTGGTGGGACTCACCGTCGCTTTACTCGCCGGGTTCATCCCCATCGACATTATCGCCCAACTCGCCAACATCGGCACCCTAACGGCTTTCATCGTCGTCGCCATCGGGGTCTTAGTATTGCGGAAAACTAACCCGGAAGCGCCCCGCCCTTTCCGCGTCCCGCTCTCACCCTACCTGCCTCTCCTTTCGATCGCCTTCTCCGGCTACCTCATTTTGAGCCTCCCGCACCTTACCTGGATCCGTTTCGCCGTCTGGATGGCTCTCGGCACCGTGACCTATTTCCTTTACAGCTACTGGCGGAGCGACCTCGCCCCGCAGGGCCAGCGGCTAAAGTGGCGGTTCTTCGCACCGCCAGCCGCCAAACCCCGCCGGATAAAATAAACCTTTACTGCGGGGCGGGGAAGTGGGGAAGGAAGCCGTAGCGGGCGTAAATTCCCTGGGCTTCCGGCGACCGGATAAAGGATAGAAACTTACGGGCGTTTTCCGGATGGGGCGCGTTGGTGAGCGCAGCAACGTAGTAGTTCACCTCGTCCCGCTGGTCAAGCTCAGCTCCGGGATCAACCGTTTCCACCGGGATTCCTTCTCGCTGCGCGTGGATTACCTCCGTGGCCCAGACAGGCCCAACATCGACGGTTCCTTTCCGGATCCGCAACGGGGTCTCCCGGTGGTGGACCAGAGTAAAGATGGTCGTCCCTTCGGCCCGTTTCTCCTCCATGACGCGATGGACGAGCTTCTCACCACCTGCCTTGCGGTACATCGCTACGATATGGCGCGTTATATCCTCGAGCGGCCCGGGCTGCGAAATTTTCACCTCGTCGCGGGCAAGGTCTGTAACCCTTCTGATTCCCGCTGGGTTGCCCTGCGGCACCATCAGCACAATCCGGTTGTGCAAATAGACAAAGTATTCGTTAACAAGCCCCTTCTGCGCGAGTTCCTGCATCGCTGTCTCACTCACGGCGGTATAGACGTCAGGCGTGACCCGGATCTCCATACCCCCGAAGCGGGCGCCGCCAGCCAAAATTTGCTGCAGCTCAAGGCCAGGGGGAAGGGTCTCGTAAAAAATGCGCTTCACTTCAGGATAGGCCCGCTGGAAGGCAGCGAGTAACTCCTCCATCACCATAAACTGGTTCCCAGCCATAAAGAGGATGAGGTCTGCGCTATCGACATACTCAAGGTTGTGGAGGTCATCCCGGCGGGTTACGGGAATTTCCGGTAATTTCAAGCTCATTTTAGTATGCCACCGCCTCGAGCCGCAGTGTTATCCATCCATATAATACCACACGGTTTAAGGGGCAACAATCATAGAGTTAAGAGGGGAGAGCAAGAATTGCTGCCAAACTATTTTGGGGGCAGCAACGGACACCAAATTCCGGCAGGGAAAGTATAATGCGCTGCCGAAAAGGATGGAGGGCGAAACTACTCCGGTGTGGCTGCTGCTCTGGAATAATAAATAGGATTTTGGGGGTGGGAAACTTTTGTACCGTTTTCTCTTTGCGCTTTTAATCTTCTGCGCCGTCTTTTTTTTGGCCACCCACTACACCGAAGGCGAGAAACTGCTCCTTACCTTAAAGCACGGCCGGCCGCTCTGGGTGCTGGTGGCTCTGGGGTTGCAGGTCCTATTTTTCTTTAACCTGGCCGGTTTTTACCACGCCATTTACCGGGCCGTAGGGGTGAAAGAATCCTGGTGGCGTTTGCTCGGCTTAGTGACGGCGAGCGCCTTCGTGGGGTTGGTAACGCCCGGCGGGGCGCTTTCCGGAACAGCGCTCATCGTTGCTGACGCGGTGAGCCGTGGCGCTACCCTGGCCCGCGCCGTACTAATCAACCTGGTCTTTTACCTTTTCGACTACGGGGCCTTCTGTATCGTCCTTTTAGGAGCGTTCGGGTACCTCTGGTCAAGTGGCCGGCTAACCACCTACGAAGAAGTAGCGGCGGTGCTCTTACTGGCTTTTGTCGCTGGACAGGTAGCCGTGTTGGCAGCGGCTGTGCGCCGGCCGGAGAAGCTTATCGGTCTGGTGCAGCGGGGGGTGCGCTTTGCCGGAACGGTTGTGCCGCCTTTGCGGCGAGAAGCGGTGGGCGAGCGAACCGCTGCTTTCATCACCCACCTTGCAGAAGCCGCGCAGTGGCTGGCAGCGCGGCCGCACGGTCTGGGGCGGGTGGTGGGACACGCCTTTATGGTAGAAGCACTGGGCCTCGGTACCCTGGGAGCAGTCTTCTTAGCGTTTACCGGCGGCGTTTCACCGGGAACCCTCCTCGCGGGTTACGCCGTAGGCGTCCTTTTTATGATTGTTTCCGTCACCCCCTCAGGCATAGGATTTGTCGAGGGAGCGATGACTGCGGCCCTGGCTTCGCTTGGCGTGCCGCCAGAAAGCGCCGTGCTCATCACTTTCGTCTACCGGGGTATCACTGTTTGGCTGCCTTTCGTAGCGGGAATATTTTCCCTGCGGCTGGTAAAAAGGTACAATGTCGTCGGCTGAAACTCAGGGGAGATTTTCTTTTAGGTGGTGCAGGCCATTGACAGCGGTGGAAAAGTTCCTCACATATTTGGTTGCCGTGGGGGTTGCCGGAGCAGGCCTTTTCAACATCCTCTACTCCTGGTTGAGCCACCACCCAGGACGCTATCTGGTGGTGCAAGAATACCTGCCTCTCGGCGTTATCCGTTCCACGTGGCTCCTATCCATTTTCACAGGTTTGACGCTGCTCTTTCTTGGCTGGGGCTTAGCCAAACGAAAACGCCGGGCCTGGTTTTTCGCCCTTGTAGCGCTGGCCTTAGCCGCCGGTGCCCACCTAACCAAAGGCCTGGATTACGACGCCGCCTTTGTTAATCTTGCGCTCCTGGTGGTACTGCTTCTATTGCGTCATTCCTACACTGTCGCGAGCGATCCGGCTTCGCTCGGCCGGAGCCTGCTGGTTAGCGGCACGCTTTTTCTCACTCTTTATGTTTACGGGCTTTTCGGTTTCTACCTCCTCGACCGGCACTTCGGTGCCCGCTTCGATCTAACTGCTTCCGCCCGCGAAGCAGGCCGGGTGCTTTTTACGGGAAGTTATCCTTCCCGGTTCCCCCGGACCCACCGCGGCAGATGGTTTCTTGATTCCCTCTGGTTCGGGGAAATACTGGCGCTTGGATACGGAACAGGGCTTGTCTTCCAACCGGTGCTTTACCGGCGCCGGGTAAGACCAGAAGAAGTGCGGCGGGCAAGGGAAATCCTCAACCGCTGGGGGCGCTCTACGCTCGCTTTTTTGCTCCTTTTACCGGATAAATCCTATTTTTTCAGCAGCTCAGGGCATAGTGTCATCGGCTATACAGTCGTGGGAAACATTGCGGTCGCGCTCGGCGACCCGGTAGGCCCTCCCGCAGAAGCCCAAGAGGTAATTGAGGAGTTCCGGGACTTTTGCCACCGCCACGACTGGTATCCCGCATTCTTTCAGGTAACGGAAGAATTTCTTCCTTACTACGCCCAGGTAGGCTTTGAAAAATTAAAAATTGGGGAAGAGGCGATAATTGATCTCGCAACTTTTAGCCTTGAGGGCGGGGCCATGAAAGCCGTGCGCCAGGCGGTGCGCCGCGCTGAGCGCCAGGGCTGCCGCGTGGAATTTCACCAGCCGCCCCTGGACGAAGCGCTCCTGAAACGCCTTAAAGTCATTTCTGACGCCTGGCTGAAAAGTCAACACGGGACAGAGAAAAGGTTTGCGCTGGGCTGGTTTGATTACCATTATCTCCGCAACTGCCCGGTAGCAACAGTAGTAGGAGCGGCGGGGAAAGAAATCGCCTTCGCCAACATCGTCCCGGTTTATCAAGGCAGGGTAGGGACGATCGATCTAATGCGCCGGTTACCGGAAGCACCAAACGGCACCATGGAACTCTTATTTGTTGCCCTGGCAGAATACTTCCGGGAGCGGGGAATGCAGGGCTTCAGCCTTGGCTTGGCACCTCTGGCGGGGCTTGGCGGTCCTGGGGCACCGCTTTCCGAGAAGACGGCCCACCTTCTCTACGAACACTTCAATGTTTTCTACAGCTTCAAGGGGCTGCGCCAGTTCAAGGAGAAATTCCACCCTTACTGGGAGCCGCGCTATCTTATTTATCCCGCACCCTGGCTTTTGCCAAAGGCCGCCTTGGCCGTGGTGCGGGCCAATTCTGGCGGTAGCCTGCGTGGCTACTGGCAAGCCTTAAAATTGGCCCGCCGTCAGGAGAAAAAGGCCTCAAAAGCGTAACCGGTAATTAAACATCGCGCAAAGGATGGCCTGGGATAACCTAAACGGATTTCCCGGAACGTACGGGATAGGGCAAGATTGCGGCTTACTCCCGTCACAACATCACTTGCCACTCGCCACAGTAGAATAACAAGCGGTGCGAATCTTTTTGTAGTGCAGTTACTCCCAAGCAGTACACTTACGCCCGAAACTACTTCCGCTAATAAGTCTTATGTAAACTAACCAAGAGTTGAGCAAAGCTTTCCCCTACATCCCAGGTAAAATCGAAGAATTCGGCGATTGTTGCCGCTACGTCGGCAAAGGTGACCCGCACCCCGAGGGCAACGCCCTCGCGTAGCCGCGGTCCCCACACCAAAAGCGGCACGTACTCCCGCGAGTGGTCGGTACTGGGCGTAGTCGGGTCGCAACCGTGGTCGGCGGTGATAAAAAGGACACCGTCAGGAGCCACCGCGGCCATCAACTCCGGCAGGGCCGCATCAAACTCTTCGAGAGCCCGCGCGAAGCCCACGGGGTCGTTGCGGTGACCGTAGAGGGTATCGAAATCGACCAGGTTGGTGAAAACGATCCCCGGAACCATCTCCCGCACCGCCTCGATGGTGCGCCGGATGTTCTCCGTGTTGTTCTTCACGGGGATGCTCTGCGTTATCCCCCTGCCGGCGAAGATGTCGGAAACTTTTCCGATGCCTGCAACGGTGTAACCGCGCGCGGTGAGGGCCTCAAGGAGGGTCGGCCGCGGCGGCGGGAGGGAGAAATCATGGCGGCGTTCGGTGCGCCGGAAGTTGCCTGGTTGTCCCACAAAGGGCCGGGCAATCACCCGGGCCACAGCATGCTCGCCGGTAAGGATGGAGCGGGCAATTTCGCACATCCGGTAAAGCTCCGCCACGGGGATAACTTCTTCGTGCGCTGCAATCTGGAAGACGCTATCGGCCGAGGTGTAAACTATTGGGTAGCCGGTGCGCATATGTTCGGCGCCCAATTCCTCGATGATGGCTGTGCCTGAAGCGGGCTTGTTCCCCAAGACCCGGCGGCCGATACGCTCTTCGAAGGCCGTGATGATTTCCGGCGGAAAACCGTTGGGGTAAACGGGAAACGGGCGGTCCAGGATCACGCCGGCAATTTCCCAGTGACCGGTGGTAGTATCCTTGCCCGGCGACCGCTCGGCCATCTTGCCCCAGGCCGCCACGGGCTTTGCTGCCGGCGGCACGCCCTTTATCGGGCCGATGTTGCCGAGACCAAGCTGCTGGAGGTGCGGCACTTTGAGCCCGCCAACCGCTTCTGATAGATTACCAAGGGTGTTACTCCCTTCGTCTCCATAGCGTCCCGCGTCGGGCAGGGCGCCGATGCCGGTGCCGTCAAGAACTACGATTGTTACTTTGCGGATTAAACTCATCTGCCTTTCTCCTGTGGACGATGTTTCCGGTAAAGAATTGGTTAAGCATCCCGTTGCATGTCCCGGTGCCGCACCGTGGCCTGGTAATCCTTCGCTGAAAGGAGCTCCGCCAGGCGGTTTGCGATAGCCACCGACCGGTGCCGTCCTCCGGTACAACCTACTGCTATGGTTAGCATGCTCTTCCCTTCGTTCATGTAGAGCGGGATAAGAAACTCAATGAGGCTGGTGAACTTAGCCAGAAACTCCGCGGTTACAGGGGAAGATAGAACGTAATCCTTAACTTCTTGGTCTTCACCGGTCAGCGGCCGCAACCGGGCGATATAATGCGGGTTCGGGAGAAAGCGGACATCGATGACCAGATCGGCGTCAAGGGGGATGCCGTACTTGTACCCGAAGGAAAGTAAAGTAATCCGGAAGCGCCGGAGCGACTCACCATCACCGAAGAGGATGATTAGCTGCTCCTTTAGCTGGTGCGGTGTTAGGTTTGTGGTGTCAATTACCTTGTGGGCCCGCCCCCGCAACTCTTCGAGGCAAGCCCGTTCCTTCCGGATTGCTTCCAACAGTTCGCCGCCCAGCGGGTGCGGCCGCCGCGACTCTTTAAAACGCCGCACCAGCGCCTCGTCGGACGCTTCGAGAAAAACAATCTCGTAAGGGATCGCTTCCCGGTCGAGCTCCGCCAGCACCTCGAAAACGTCCTTAAAGAGCTCCCCGCCCCGTATATCCACCACCAGTGCCAGGCGCTGGATCGGCGCTGTTGCGCGAGCGCAGAGGTCGGCGAACTTGGGTATGAGCGACGGCGGGAGGTTGTCCACGCAGAAAAAACCGAGGTGGTCTTCCAGGCACCGGAGCGCCTGGGTTTTCCCGGCGCCTGAAAGACCAGTGAGGATTACCAACCTGGGAAGCGCCATAGAAGACCTTCTTTCCTATAAGTTCAACGTTCAGCGGTAAAGTTTAGCGCCGCCGACGCGCTTAAATTACCGTTTGGCCAATTCTCCTTTTAAGTAGTCTATAACCTTTACTGGGCCGGGGTCAATGCCGTAAAGCATCGCCAGGTAGACACTCGCCCAGTCACCGAGGTAGATGAGGGAGTAAAGGCGGGCGAGCATCCCTTCGCCAGTAGAGGTAACTTCCGTCACCCCCGCGACCTTCCCCTCGATCACCCGCCGGGTAATCTCCATCCGGTAGCCCACCCGAACGTGATCACCTTTGTCCCGGAGGATTACTACCCACAGTTGCCGGATTAGCTCCGCCGGCTCCTCGAAGCCGACAATCTCGTTGTGGTTGAGCTCTGGAAACGCGTTCCAGTAAGCAGGGGCCTTGGCGTTTTCGTTAATCTGCCCCTTCCACCGCTGGGCTACAACCTCGGTGGTGCCGCTTGCCCCCCAGATTATGGGGAGGCGTCCCTTGAAGTTGAGGGCCAGCTGTTTAGCGGGATTCTGTGCTACCGGCGACCCGAGCCCGTAAGTTGTGGCGTAGTGCGCCAGTTCCCGCGCCAACTCCTCAACCTCGGCCTCTATGCCGTCAAGCATCCCCAGGCCCTCCAGCACAGCCAGCATCGGGATAAAGAGGTAGCCCGTCGCCGCGCGGGGCGCTAAGCCTGCGGGCACCCGGATCACCGGCACGCCGTCCGCTGCCGCCAGCGCCGCAAGCTTCCCGCCCGAGGTGAGCGCCACAATCGTTGCTCCTTTTTCCCGGGCCTGCTGGTAGGCGCTCAGCGTTTCTTCAGTGTTACCGGAGTAGCTCACCGCGAAAACGAGCGTTTTCTTCCCGACAAAAGCCGGCAGCGTGTAGTCCCGGTTCACCGTCACAGGCACGCGCAAGCGCTCTTGGCAGTAAACCCGCAGCAGGTCGCCGCCGATGGCGGAACCGCCGAGCCCCGTGACCACTACCGTGGATAGGTCAGCCACTGCCGGCACGCGCGTTTCCCGGCCAAGCATGTAGGCGTTACGGCACTGCGTCCCAAGTTCCGCCAAGGCCGCAAAATAACCCGTGCTGTCCATCGCGCTTAGCGCTTCCGGATTGTTTAGGTCTACCAAACTATCCCCTCCCTGCCCTTTTTTCTAACACTTCCTCCACGTAGGCCCGCAGGACCTCCGCTACACTCCAGGCTTGCGCAAAGCAACCGCGGGGTCGGTGGGGCCAATCGCCGTCGAAGATTTCGGAGACGCTTCCGATGCCGTGGTCCGCCAGGTGGTCTTGAAAAGGAGACAGATACACCCGCGCCCGTTCCTGGCTATCCGGCGAATAGCAGTGAACTTTGCGGTAGGCGGTGACAAAGGGACCGATAAGCCAGCTCCAGACCGTTCCCTGGTGGTAGGCGGCGTCCCGCTGCCGCTGGTCACCAGCATAATGGCCCTTATAATCCGGGTCGCGCGCAGATAACGAGCGTAGCCCGTAAGGCGTGTAAAGCTCCGCTTCCACCCGCCGTACTACCGCTTCGGCCTCATCCTGGCTCAGCGGTGAGAAAGGGAGGCTGACGGCAAAAATCTGGTTCGGCCGGATCTTCGCCTCTTTTTCCTCCTCCCGGAGAACATCATAAAGGTACCCCGCCGGGTGCCAGAAGGCGCGGAACCCTTTCTGGATCTTGGCCGCCAGTCCGGGAAGCGGGTCGGGCAGTTTGAAGCGGGCATGGAACTCTTCCAAGATGCAGGCGGCGTTGTACCAGAGCGCGTTTATCTCCACCGCTTTCCCGTGCCGGGGCGTCACCACCCAGTCCCCCACTTTTGCGTCCATCCAGGTAAGCTGAATATCCGGGTTACCTGCCTTGAGCAACCCGTCGTCAGCCATGACAATCCCGTAACGGGTCCCCCCAGCGTAACGCGTAACAATCTCCCGCATCGCGGGCAGCGCTGTTTTAACCACAAAATCTTCGTCCCGGGTGTATTGAAAATACTTGTAAACTGCCTGGCAGTACCAGAGCGCCGCATCGACGGTATTATAAAGCGGCTCGCCCCCGTCGTCGGGAAAGTAGTTAGGCAAAAGCCCCTCCCGTACGTAGGCGCCGAAAAGCTCCAGGATCTCCCGGGCCGCCTGAAACCGCCCGGTGAGGAGGGTTATACCTGGCAGCGCGATCATTGTGTCCCGGCCCCAATCGGTAAACCAGGGGTAACCGGCGATGATGGTGGCTGCTCCGGAAGCCCTTTGCACCAAAAAGGCATCCGCGGCCCGCACCAGAGCGCGGGCAAAGGAGTCGGCAAAACCCGCCGCCTGCTCCACTGCCGCCAGCCGCTCCCGCTCCGCCGCGAGCAGCGCTTCTGCCTCCTCCGGTTTGGGCCCCGGCCCCGCTGCGGCAACCACGGCGAAAACCTTTTCGCTCGCCGCAGGAAGCTCAACTGTAAAGCGTCCGGGCTGATAGTGGTCCTCCCAAGGGTTGAGGCCGCGCGCCTCCTCTTCTGGGTAGCGCATTCCGTAGAACCAGTCAGGCGCGGCCGAAAATTCACCATTGCTTATGCGGAGCAAAAGCGGCGGCAAGCCTTCCGGACCGCTAATCCTCACCCCGTCCGCGATGGGTTCCTGGTGAAAGCTTATCTGGCCCCTGTAGCTGTTGCCGTGGTAATCACGATAGTTTATCAAGGGGGTCAAGATGAGGCGTGCTGGAGGTCCAGCGTTAGTCACCCGGTAGAGGATCACCGTGGCATTCTGGCCGTGAGGCATAAAGATAAGCTTCCGCAACTGGATGTGGCCGCAGCAGTAAAAGAATTCGGGAAACGGGCAAAACTGCGCCCGCACCAGGTGGACGAAGCCGCTTTCCGTCGCCCCGCCGGCAGTATAGTTAGTCGCCAGGTTGTAGAAAACGCCCCCCGCTTCAATCCGTTCGTCGAGTTTGGCCAGCAGTAAAAAGCGGCGGACCGGGGGGTTGAGCGCGGCGATCAGCAGCCCGTGGTAGCGCCGCGTATTGGCCCCGATGATCGTCCCCGCGGCGAAGCCACCAAGCCCGTTGGTTACGAACCACTCCCGCTCGCAGCCTCGTTCGAATGTCCGCCATGCTTCCAACCCGAAGTGCACCATTCCCTCACCCTACTCCGGCCGCAAAGCGTAAGCTACGGCGCCGAGCACCCCGGAACGGCCGCCAAGTTCGGCCACCTTGAGCCGCAAAACCTCGCGGGTCCCGGGAAGAGTCCGCGCCGTCACCTCTTCCTCAAGTTTTCCCCAGAAAAGCGCCGCGCTCTTCATCATCCCGCCGCCCAAAACCACAACTGCCGGGTTTAACAGATTAACCACTGCTGCTATCCCGATTCCGAGCCACCGCGCCGCTTCATCGAAGAGCGCTTTAGCCTCACCATCGCCCTGGCGTGCCGCCTCGGCTACCATTTTCGCCGTCACCGCATCTATCACGCCACCCGCAAGCGTCAGGATGCCTCGCCCCCCTCCCCTACCGATCAGTTCCCGGGCCTGCCGCGCCACCGCCGTTCCAGAAGCGAGCGCTTCGAGACACCCGCGGTTACCGCAGGAGCAAAGCGGGCCGTCGGGTAAAAGGGTGATGTGCCCAATCTCCCCCGCGCCGTAGCCTGCGCCCCGGTAGAGGCGCCCGCCGAGGATTAGCCCGCCGCCGATACCGGTGCTTACGGTGATGTAAACCATATCTTGAACGCCCTTCCCCGCCCCGTAAGCGAACTCGCCGACCGCCGCCAAATTAGCGTCATTTTCGAGTAAAACCGGCGCGCCAACAAGCGCTTCGAGATCAGCGGCCACGCGAACGTGACGCCAACCAAGGTTAGGGGCTACGTGGACAATTCCTTTCGCGGGATCGAGTGGCCCCGGCGCGCCCAAACCCACCCGCAACGGCTTACCCGGAAAACCCGCCTGCCGCCTCACTTCCTCTATTGTGCCCGCGATCCGCTCTATCACCCGGGTATACCCCGCCACGGCGCCGGTGGGAACCTCGACTTCCGCCCGCACTTCCCCGTCAAGCGTGGCGAGTGCCGTCCGGATCTTGGTCCCGCCGAGATCTACCCCGACGATATATTCGGTCATCCTCGCCCCTCCTTAAGCTCTGCGTGCTCCTCCCCCAAAACCCAACGCTCAATGGCAAGCGCCACGCCGTCTGCGTCGTTGGTCGCAGTCACGTAGGTCGCACAGGCCTTGATTTCTGGCCGGGCGTTTCCTACTACTACCCCCACCCCCGCATATTCGAGCATCGAAAGGTCGTTGTAACTGTCGCCAATAGCCATTACCGCCGCGCGGGCGACACCGAGCTCCTGTGCCACACGCGCCAGCGCCTTACCCTTCGTCGCCTCCGGGTGGGAAAACTCGAGGAAGTAAGGTTTAGACTTCTCGATGTGCAGTGCCCCGCCGTAACGGGCGCGTAGTTCTGGCAGCAGCCGGTCAATTTCCGGTTCCGGTGCCACCATCAGCACTTTGGTCGGCGGCTCCCGAAGAAAGGCGAGGAGATTACCCACCACCCGCGGCTCGACGCGCGAGAGGCGGGCGTAGCGTTCGCCATCGGACGTGAGTTCGGCCATGCAGAGGGTGTCGTTGACGTAAACCTGGAGGTGAAAACCGGTGGGCAAAAGGTAACGCACCACGTCGCGCGCCAACTCGAGCGGCACGGGCCGGTGGAAAAACTCCCGCCCCGTGTGGTGCTCCTTTACGAGCGCCCCCTGGTAGGTGATGAGCGGGGTCTTAAGCCCGAGCTCCACAGCGTAAGGAACGGCAGCGCGGAACATCCGTCCGGTCGCAATTACCACCGCCGTGCCCCGCGCCGTAGCCTGCTCGACAGCCCGTTTTACCCGGGGTGAGACTGTGAGCCGCGAGTCAAGTAAGGTATCGTCCAGATCCACAGCAACCAGTTTAATCCCGCTCAATTCTCTCCCCCGCAGTATCGCTGAAGGTACTCGTAAACGGCGCGGGCCGCCTTCCGATTCATTCCCGGTACCTGGCTGAGTTCCTCCAAACCGGCAGCCTTGAGCGCCTCAAGCGACGGGAAATTCTTCAAAAGCGCCCGCCGCCGGGCCGGCCCGATCCCTTTGATCTCCTCCAGCACCGACCGCAAACCGGTAGCCCGGCGCTTCCGGTGAAACGCAACGGCAAACCGGTGGGCTTCATCCCGCACCCGTTGCAGAAGCCGCAGCGCGGCGCTTTCGCGCGGTAAAATTACCGGCGTGGTCTCGCCCGGCCGGTAAAGCCACTCATTCTCCTTAGCCAACCCGAAGACGGGAATATGGTCGTAGCCGAATTCTGCCAAAACTGTCCGGGCCACCGCTGCCTGCGCCGGACCGCCGTCAACCAGAACAAGGTCGGGAAGCGGCCAGAACTTCGCCACCCGGGGCACCAACTGGCCGGAGGCGATCGCCTTTTCCTCCTCCCGCGCCCTGGCAAGGCGCCGCCGCAGAGCCTCGCGCAGCGCCCCGTAATCGTCCGGTTTCCCGACCGGCGCCACCGCAAACCGGCGGTAGCCGCTCTTGAAGGGTCGGCCTTCTTTGAAAACCACCATCACCACCACCGGTGCCGCACCCTGAAGCGAAGAGGCATCGTAACCCTCAATCCGCTGCGGCAGCTTCTCGAGCGCCAGTGCCGCCGCCAACTCCCGGAGCGTTTCTTCGCCCGCAGCCACCTCTACTTCTGCTTCGGCGAGCGCCACCGCCGCGTTTTTCCTCGCCAGGGCCAACAGTTCCTTCTTCCTTCCCCGCTGCGGCACGGTGAGCCGCACTCTCTTCCCTACCCGTTCCGTGAGGTAAGCGCAAATCGCCGGCGCTTCCTCCCCCAAATCGACGGGCAGAATCACCTCGCGCGGGAAAGAAGCCGAAATCCCGCTGTAATACTGCTTCAAAAACCCGGATAGCACTGCGGCGTCGCTCTGCCCGGCAACCCCACTGAGCCCGAATTGCTCTTGGGCAATGAGGCGCCCCTCCCGGACCTGAAGCACCGCCGCTACCGCTTGCTCATTTTCCCGCGCCAGGGCCACCACGTCAAGATCCTCGCCCTTCGCGGAAACCACCCGCTGCCGGGCAAGGATAACCTCGAGCGCCCGGAGCCGGTCCCGGAGCACCGCCGCCCGTTCAAATTCGAGCCGTTCCGCCGCCGTCCGCATCTCCGCCTCGAGGTGGCGCTTCACCGCACTGTAACGCCCTTCGAGGAAAAGGCAGAGCGCCTCGATCCCCCGCCGGTACTTCTCCGGGTCGGCAGAACCCGCGCAAGGGCCCGGGCAGCGCCGGATGTGGTAGTTGAGGCAGGGCCGGCTCCGGGTGGGCACCGTCCCCTTGCACGAACGGAAGGGGAAAAGGGTGCGGAGGAAGCGCAAAGTCTCGTAAACCGCCCCCGACCGGGTGTACGGCCCGAAGTAGCGCGCCCCGTCCTTGCCCCGCCGCCGGGCGAAGAGAACCCGGGGAAACTCCTCCGCCACTGTAACCTTGATGTAAGGATAAGTCTTATCGTCTTTCAGCACCACATTGTAGCGGGGCCGGTGCGCCTTAATGAGGTTTGCCTCGAGAACGAGCGCCTCCACCTCGTTAGCGGTAACAATGTACGCGAGGTCGCGCGCCTTTTCCAACAGCGCCAAAACTTTGGGTGACTGGCTCCCCTGAAAATAAGAACGCACCCGGTGCCGTAGCGAGACCGCCTTTCCTACGTAGAGGACCTGCCCTGCGTCATCTTTAAAAAGGTAGACGCCCGGCTCTTCCGGAAGCTTGTTAACCTTCTCTATCAACTCCTCCATCCCGCGCACTCGCTCCTTCACCCCACATTTCCCGCAGCCAAATCAACCGCCTTCCCGCCCAAGATGCGGGCCAAATACCGCCCGGTATAAGACTCCGGTACCGCCGCCACTTCCTCCGGCGTTCCGGCAGCCACCACCCGGCCGCCGCGGGCCCCGCCTTCTGGTCCCAAATCAACGATGTAGTCTGCGGTTTTAATTACGTCCAGATTATGTTCGATCACGATCACCGTATTCCCTGCATCTACCAGGCGGTGGAGCACGTCCAGCAGCTTCGCAATATCGGCGAAGTGGAGTCCCGTCGTCGGCTCATCGAGGATGTAAACCGTCCGCCCGGTCGCGCGCCGGGAGAGTTCCGCAGCTAATTTCACCCGCTGCGCCTCGCCGCCGGAAAGGGTGGTCGCCGGCTGGCCAAGCTTGATGTAACCCAAGCCCACGTCCTGCAAGGTCTTCAGCCGCCGGTAGATTTTGGGGAAAGCAGCAAAAAATTCAAGTGCCTCGTCCACCGTCATGTCGAGCACCTCAGCGATGCTCTTGCCCCGGAATTTCACCGCGAGGGTCTCCCGGTTATAGCGCTGCCCTTTACATACTTCGCACGGAATATAAACATCCGGTAAAAAGTGCATCTCGATTTTTACGATCCCGTCGCCCCGGCAGGCTTCGCACCGGCCACCCGGAACATTGAAGCTGAACCGCCCGGGCTTGTAGCCCCGCACCCGGGCCTCCGGCAGCAGCGCGAAAAGCTCACGGATGTCGGTTAAGACGCCTGTGTAGGTAGCCGGGTTCGAACGGGGCGTCCGGCCGATCGGCGACTGGTCCACGTTGATTACCTTATCGACGTGTTCTATCCCCTCAAGGCGCCGGTAGGCACCCGGCAACTCCCGCGCCCCGTGCAACTCACGGGCTAACGCCCGGTAAAGGATATCGTTTACCAGGGTGCTCTTCCCCGAACCCGAAACGCCGGTAACGCAAACAAAAAGGCCAACCGGAAAGGCCACGTCGATCTCCTTCAGGTTGTGCGCTGCCGCTCCAATTACCTTCAGCCACCGCCCCGTCGGCCGCCGGCGCGGCCGCACCGGAATCGTCTTGCGCCCGCTTAAATACTGCCCGGTGAGGGAAACAGGGTGGCGCATAATTTCCGCAGGCGGGCCCGCCGCCACGACTGTCCCTCCGTGCGCACCCGCGCCAGGTCCAATATCGATAACGTAATCGGCATTCGAAATGGTCTCCGCATCGTGCTCCACGACGACTACCGTGTTCCCTAAATCACGCAGGTGTTTCAGCATGGCCAGCAACCGCGACTGGTCCCGCGGGTGAAGCCCGATGCTCGGCTCGTCGAGGATGTAAATCACTCCCATGAGTCCGGAGCCAATCTGCGTGGCCAGGCGAATCCGCTGCGCTTCTCCCCCGGAAAGGGTATTGGCCGCCCGGTCCAGCGTGAGGTAGTCGAGCCCCACATTGACCAAAAAACCGAGCCGCGCCTTGATCTCCTTCAAAACCTGCCGGGCAATCGCTTCCTCCCGCGGCCCAAGCTGCAACCCCTCGAAAAAGGCCAAGGCCTCGCTGACCGAAAGCGCCGTCACCTCGTGAATAGCCTTCCCGCCCACTTTCACCGCCAGGGCTTCGGGTCTCAGCCTGGTACCGCCGCAGGCTTTGCAGGGACGCGGCCGCATCATCCGCTCGATCTCCGCCTTTACGTAATCGGAACTGGTTTCCCGGTAGCGTTTCGTGAGGTAGCCGATGACACCGTCAAAGGGCGCCACGTACTCTCGCCGCCGCCCCGCCAAGTCGCGGTAAACAAAGCGCACTCGTTCCCCACCCGTCCCGTAGAGGATAACCGCTTTATGTTCGGGAGCAAGGCGCGCGTAAGGAATGTCGAGCGGAAAACCGTAGTGGCGGGCAAGCCCCTCCAAAAGATAAAACTGGCTGCTGTAATAGGACCAGCCGGCAACGGCCCCTTCTTCCAGGGTTTTCTCCGGCTCGACCACTAGTTCCGGATCAACCTCCAGCAGCGCCCCCAACCCGGTGCAGGCCGGGCAGGCGCCGTAGGGGCTGTTGAACGAAAAAAGCCGCGGCGAGAGCTCCGGAAGGGAAACACCGCAATCTGGACAGGCAAACTTGCTGCTGAAAAGGATTTCCTCGCCATCCACGACTGCCGCAACCGCCAGCCCGTCGGCAAGCTTGAGCGCTGTTTCCAAAGAGTCGGCCAAGCGGGAAGCAATATCCGGCTTGATTACCACCCGGTCCACTACAATTTCAACGTTATGCTTTTTGTTTTTGTCGAGGCGGATCTCCCCTTCGCCCAACTCGTGGATGGTCCCGTCCACCCGCGCCCGCACAAAACCCTGCCGGTGCGCTTCCTCCAAAATGCGGGCGTGCTCGCCTTTTTTGCCCCGGACAACAGGAGCCAGGATGTAAACGCGCGTTCCTTCGGGGAGAGCAAGCAGCCGGTCCACCATCTGGGAAACCGCCTGCTGCTTGATCGGCAGGCCGCACCGGGAGCAGTGGGGCTGCCCGATCCGCGCAAAGAGGAGCCGCAGATAGTCGTAAATCTCCGTCACCGTGCCCACGGTGGAGCGCGGGTTGTGGCTGGCCGATTTCTGGTCGATGGAGATGGCGGGCGACAACCCCTCGATGCCGTCCACGTCCGGTTTGTCCATCTGGCCGAGGAACTGGCGCGCGTAAGCAGACAGCGACTCCACGTACCGCCGCTGCCCTTCCGCGTAGATGGTGTCGAAAGCGAGCGAAGACTTCCCCGATCCCGAAAGGCCCGTGATCACCGTAAGCTTGTTCCGGGGGATGCTCACCGTGATGTTTTTCAGGTTGTGTACCCTTGCGCCTCTTACGACAATGGCTTCCTGCATTTCTTTCACCGTTATGAGCCTAAAGTTTGGGCTTCTGCCCCCTAACCCCTCGCCCCTACCTTCCTCTTCACCCTTCCGCCTTCGTCCTGCCGCCTTTTCTCTCCAGCGCCTTCCCGCACCGCCAGTTCCGCCCGCAGCTCTAACAGCACATCCCGCAACTGCGCCGCCAGCTCGAATTCCAACTGCTTCGCCGCCTCCCGCATCTGTTTCTCGTAGGCCTTCGCGAGCTGCCGGAGCTGCGCCACCGTCATCTCCCGCGGCCGCAGCGTATAAAGGCCTTTCTCCTCAGCGACCTTTGTCGCTTCGATCACGTCCCGCACGGGCTTTTGTGCCGTCCGTGGTTCGATACCGTGTTCATGGTTGTAGGCGAGCTGCACCTGCCGCCGCCGCTCCGTCTCGGCGATCGCCCGCTGCATCGAGCCGGTCACCGCATCGGCGTAGAGGACCACCAAGCCGTTCACGTTCCGGGCCGCCCGCCCGGCGGTCTGAATGAGCGAGCGCTCCGAACGCAGGTAGCCTTCCTTATCGGCGTCCAGGATGGCGACCAAGCTCACCTCCGGCAGGTCCAGCCCCTCCCGCAGCAGGTTAATTCCTACTAATACATCGCAAACCCCTAAGCGCAAGTCGCGGATAATCGCCATTCGCTCTAAGGTATCAATGTCCGCATGCAGGTAGCGGACCTTGATCCCCAATTCCCGCAGGTAGTCAGCCAGGTCCTCCGCCATTCGCTTCGTCAGCGTCGTCACCAGCACCCGCTCGCCCCGTGCCGTTCGGGTCCGGATTTCCCCCAGAAGGTCATCTATCTGTCCCTGCGTCGGCCGCACCACTAAGGGCGGGTCCACCAGCCCCGTCGGCCGCACGATCTGCTCCACCACCTGCGCGCTGTGCTGCACCTCGTAGTCTCCCGGCGTCGCCGAAACGAAGACCACCTGGTTCACCCGCTGGATGAACTCTTCGAACTTGAGCGGCCGGTTATCAAAAGCCGAAGGCAGTCGGAAGCCATATTCGACCAACGCTTCCTTTCGCGCGCGGTCGCCTTCATACATCCCGTGGAGCTGCGGGACCGCTACGTGCGACTCGTCAATAAAAATCAAAAAATCCTGCGGAAAGTAATCCAGAAGCGTATAGGGCGGCTCGCCGGGCGCCCGGCCGGTAAGGTAGCGGGAATAGTTCTCGATCCCTTTGCAGTACCCGACCTCCCGGAGCATCTCCAGGTCGAAGCGTGTCCGCGTCTCTATCCGCTGCGCCTCGAGCAGCTTCCCCTGCGCCTGGAACCACGCGACTCGTTCCGCCAGCTCTTCTTCAATCGCCGCCAGGATCGCCTCCCAGCGGTCTTCCGCCGTGACGTAGTGGGTCGCCGGAAAGAAAGAAACATGGTAGCGCTCGCCGAGAACGTTCCCCGTCAGCGGGTCAAACTCTAAGATACGCTCCACCTCGTCCCCGAAAAACGCCACCCGCACCGCCCGTTCCGACTCCGCCGCCGGGAAGACATCTATCACGTCGCCCCGCACCCGGAACTTCCCGCGCGTAAAATTGATGTCGTTGCGCTCGTAGCGGATCTGGACTAACTTCCGCAGCACCGCGTCCCGGTCGTAGCTTTCCCCGCGCCGCAAAGAAACCACCTGCGCCGCATAATCAACCGGGTTGCCGAGGCTGTAGATGCAAGAGACGCTCGCTACGATGATCACGTCCCGCCGCTCTAAGACCGCCGCCGTCGCCGCGTGCCGCAGTTTGTCAATCTCGTCGTTGATCAGCGAGTCCTTCTCGATATAAAGGTCGGCCTGCGGCAGGTAGGCCTCCGGCTGGTAATAGTCGTAGTAGCTGACGAAGTACTCCACCGCGTTTTCGGGGAAAAACTCCTTGAACTCGCTGCAGAGCTGCGCCGCCAGCGTCTTATTCGGCGCCAGCACCAGCGTCGGCCGCCCCACCCGCGCGATCACGTTGGCCATCGTAAAGGTCTTCCCCGAGCCGGTGACGCCCAAAAGCGTCTGCATCCGGTAACCTTTCTCGATCCCGGCCACCAACTTTTCAATCGCCTGCGGCTGGTCCCCCGCCGGCGCAAAGGGCGAATACAGCTTAAAAACAGCCACTTGAACCACACTCGTTTAAAGGCCCTGTTTTCTCAATTATACCACAAAACAACCGGCCCCCTTCCGGGGGCCGGAACCAGACGGCACCAGAAAAACCAGATACAAAAGCTTGTTAGCACTCCACCCAACCCGACGAGTACACCAGCCGCCGCCCGCCTGCGCCACATACGTTTTTCACTCCTTCACTTTAGGTGCCGGATGCGCTAGGCAGCATTACTAACCTGCAATGCCGTCAAGCCGGGCCCGCAGCGCCGCGTAAAACCTCTGCGGCTCCACCGGGGAAAGAACTTATACCCGCCTTCCGTCCTAAAACGAACAACCTGTCGAACGGCAATTCTATCCCGCATTGCAGGGACGCGGCGCCCGCAGGAACCGCACTATTGCTGCCGCCGCCTCCTCCCGCTTTACAACCGCCGCCGGACCAAAATCGCCGCCCGGCCACGGAAAGAGCCTCAACCCCCAGGCCAGCGCGGCGTAGCCCCGGTCCGCAAGCGGCACCCCGGCGGCATCCGCGAAGGGAAGCCGGTAAAGCTCCGGTAACTCCGCCACCTGCCGGTAGCCGAGGCCCCGCACCAACAGTCGCGCCAGCTCCAGGCGCTGGACCGGCCGGTCCGGCGCTATCTCCTTTGCCTCGATAATGCCGCGCAGCCGCGCCTGCTCGTAAGCCTCGCTGTACCAAGGCGCGCCTCCTGCCGCCTGCGGCACCGCGACCGGGCTTTGTGCCGCCACGATCATCGCCACTAATTCCGCCTGCGTCACGGGGTCGCGGGGCCGGAAGCGGCCTTGGCAGCCCTTGACAACACCCGCTTCCTTCAAGAGGCCGATCTCCTGCGCGAAGCGGCTCCCCGCCACGTCGCTGAAAGCGGGCGCCGGTTTCACCGCTACCGGATTCCCTTCGTAATCGATAAACTCACCGCTCTGCGCGTCGAGCCAGACCGCCGGGTAGCCTCCAGGCAGCTTCAGCGCGTAAACCAGGCGGATCTCCGCCTTCTTCCAGCCGAAAGGATCATCAGGATCGCTGAAAACCTCCCGCGGTGTCCCGGCAACCAGCCGGATGTAGCGGGGTTCAAAACCAAAGGCGTCGAGGTAACGCTCCAGGGCCGCTGCGGGGGTTATGGCCTCCGCCGGCGGGGGGAAGACCGCCCGGACCCACTGCCGGCTGTAGCCGATCACCTCGCCCGTCACCGCATCCACCTGTACCGACAGGGAGTTGCTCGGGCACGGCAAGCCGTTGACGTACCGCTGGTAAACGCAGTGGTAGGCGGGATTCGGGTAGGGTAGGGCGAAAAACTCGCACTGCGCACACCGCGCCTCCGGCAAAAGGGCCGGGGCCGCTTTTTTCAGGAACTCTTCCGCTATCCGGCGCGCCTCTTCCCGGTCGAGCTTCGCTTCCTGCCGCTTTGCCGCAACCACCGGCCGGGGCTCCTCGTTTTCCGTTGACATAACGTAAAGATGCAAAAGTTCACCGGTTACCGCGCTGACTACCGCATCGATGCGGAGCCCGCGGTCCTTATTGCTGAAAGAGAGCTGCCACACCTTCTCCTCCTGCCAGGGGCCGCCGACATTGAGGCTGCTCCGGTCGAGGTCCGCCGCGGCGGCCTGCGGCACAAGCTCTCGTACCACCGCCACCGCCTTCGCCGCCGGGAGCAACTCACCTACTGCTTCTATTTCCCGCTGCTCCGCCGGAGAAAAAGCCCTCTCTCCGCCTCCGCCCGGCACCCCGAACATCTCACCGAAAGGCGTGGCGGCAGGCGTCATTCCCGTGAGCACCTTCCCGGTGAAGGCATCCACCGCCAGTTCCTCCGGCTCCAGGGAATAAACCAGGTAAGGCCGCTGGCGCTCGGGGTTCTCCGGCGCTACGGGCACGAAGTACTGGAGGTGCGGCTGCACCTGCTCCCGGTAGCGCCGCAGCGCCTCCTCCCGCGGCAGCATCCCTTTAGCCGCGGGGAAGACCGCGTCCGCGGTCCAGCTCAGCGTGTACTCTATCACTTCCTTGGTGTTCCCGTCCACCACCACCCGCACGCCGTTTTCCGGAAAGGGGATGCCGTTCACGTAACGGACGTAAATAAAAGCATGCTGCGCTGCATCCCAGGAGCGCCCGGGTGCAGCCTCAAGCCGCAGCACCCCCCACTTCTGCGGGGCTAACCTTTTCACCAGCGCTTCCGCTACCGGCCGCACCTCCTCCCGGGAGTAGCGCGGCAGGCGGCCGGCCGGCTCCCCACCTGCCCGGAAAGAATGAAAGCTCACGATTTCACCGGTACAGGCGTCCACGTTCACGCTAACGTTTCTTAATCCCCTGGGACTCAGCCAGTTGAGCTGCCAAAAGCTCCCGAGCGGCCCCTGCTCGAAGCCGGAATTAAAAACGGTGCACTCCGGCGGGATGCTGAGGTTCGCCCGCGCGGTGCGGATCGCCTGCTCCAGGCTCACCGGCACGTTTTCCCCCTGGGCCAGGGCAGGCGCGGCCACCATCAATGAAAAAAGCCCGCAGAGAAACAGAACCAAGCGAAACCGGCGCATCTCTCCCCACCTCCACAGTTTTACTAAATTTACTTCGTTAACCAGTTACCAAACTCCTGCCCACCCACCTTTTCAAAATTAAATAAAAACACCGCCCGGCCCGGCAGTGTTGTTAAAGGGAAGACTGCGCCAGCGTCGCCGCCCCAAAACCTATCCGTGTCTGGGTCCTAAATCTACCAACTTCTCTAACAACGATAGCACCTCCTTGGGCGAAGGAAGGTTGAACCGGGCCCGCGAGGGAGTCAGCCCCACCTTTAGCGAGTAGGCTGTCTCCGGAAGAACGGCGAAGAGATCCTCGTCGGTCCGGTCGTCTCCCGCAGCGAGGATGAAATCCCACGCCGCGCGGCCAATCCAGCGTAACGCCGCTCTGCCTTTATTAATTCCCGCGTTCTTTACCTCGACCACCTTGTTTCCTTCTAACACCTGGAGGTGCAGGTTGGCGGTAAGGTTGAGCAAGTGGTTTACCAGTTCCCGCGCCCGCAGCGCGCCCAATTCCGGTTCGGCCTTGCGGTAGTGAAAGACGAGCGCAAACCCCTTTTCTTCGATAAAGGCGCCCGGGGTCCGGTCAACGTACAACTCGAGCACCGGCCGGATCGCCTCTTTCCACTCGTTGGTCAGCGGTTCGATCATCTCCCAGTCCTTTTCCTGCTCCTTGATCCATACGCCGTGCTCGGCGATCAGGCCGATCCCTAAGTCCCCAAACCAGTCCTCTAAAGTCTCCTTGTCCCGGCCGCTGATAAGAACGACCTCGTTCCCAGGCACGGCAGCCATTCGCGCAAGCAGTTCCAGGATTTCGTTACCTGGCCTCGCCTCCTCCGGCCGGCCGAAAAAACCGGTGAGTGTCCCATCGTAATCTAACAGCAACAGCCGGCGCTTAGCCGACGCGTAGTCCCGCACCAGGCGCTCTTTGTTTGCCTGCCGCAGGCGCTTCACCAAAAACGCTTCCTGGCGTTCTTTCACTTCCGCCAATTTTTCCATAAATTTCTCCGCCCAGCAGGCCACGTTCCACCGTTTCAACCGCTCCTGCATCACCCGGTTACGGGCTACCTGCTCTTCCTCCGGCATCTGCAGCGCCAAATGCAGCGCCTCCGCGACTTCTGCCTTGTTATTGGGGTTTATCACCAGCGCCTCGCCTAACTCGCTCGCCGCCCCGGCCATCTCGCTGATGATCAGCACGCCTTTCCCGTCCCGGCGGGTAGCGATATACTCCTTCGCGATCAGGTTCATCCCGTCCCGCAGGGGCGTGACCAGCGCCACATCGGCCACCGCATACATTGCCGCCAGCGGATGGAAGGTTAAGGTGCGGTTGAGGTAGCGGATGGGCGTCCAGCCGACGCTCCCGTACTCCCCGTTGATCCGCCCGACAAGCTCATCCACCTGCCTTCGCAACAGACGGTACTGGTCGAGGCTTACCCGCGAAGGCGCGGTCACTAAAAGCAGGGTTACCTTGCCGCGCCACTCCGGGTACTTCTTCAGAAAAAGGCTGAACGCTTCAAGGCGCTGCGGAATGCCCTTGGTATAATCCAACCGGTCAATAGACAGCACCACTTTCGTGTCCCCCAACTGCTGCCGCAATAGCCTTATCTCTCTTCGCACGGCAGGTAATGCAGTGGCTCCGGAGAAGCGTTCGTAATCTATCCCCATAGGAAAGGAATCAACCTTCGCTGCGTGTTCCCGGGTGATGATTTCCCCTAATTTATGGTCGTAGCCCAGGATGTGGAGGACGCTGCTTAAGAAGTGCCGGGCGTAATCATAGGTATGGAAGCCCACCAGGTCAGCACCTAACAAGCCTTCTAAAATATCCCGCCGCCACGGGAGAAGGCGGAAGAGTTCAAAGGACGGGAAAGGGATGTGCAGGAAAAAGCCGATCGCCGCGTCCGGGAGCTTCTCCCGGAGCATTTTCGGGAGCAGCATCAGATGGTAATCGTGCACCCAGATGGTATCATCAGGCCTTGCCACCCGGAGTATCTCCCGGCAGAAAAGCCGGTTCACCCGCTCATAGGCCTCCCAGTAGCTTTCGTCGTAGACGGTATAAACGGGGAAGTAGTGGAAGAGCGGCCAGATGGTGCGGTTGCTGAAACCACCGTAGTATTTTTCTACGTCGGCAGGAGAAAGGAATACCGGGTGGCAGTTAAATTCTGTCAGCAGGCGCGCCCGCAGCTCCGCGCGCGCCTCTTCGTCCTGGATCTCCCCCGGCCAGCCGATCCAGAGGCTCTCCCACGACCGCTGAAGCGACTTTAGTCCCGTGGCCAGGCCGCCAATACTGGGGAAAAAGCGGTAGCCGCCCTTCTTCTGGAGCACGGTCACCGGTAACCTGTTGGAAACGATTAATAATCTACCCACTATGGCACCACCCTCCTAAAGCACCGGCGGCTTCCGGGCCTGCTTCGCTCTTCCCGCATCTTTGGGGCAGGTGGTTTCTTCAGCCGCAACCTCGGCCGGATACGCTACCACCCGGTTTTCCCAGGTGCGCAGCACAATCCGGCCGGGCTTCCGGTCGAGGATATAGCCAGGCGTTACCGGAGTCTTGCCCAACCCGCCCGGGGCGTTAATGATGTAAGTGGGTACAGCCAGTCCGGAAGTGTAGCCGCGCAACTGCTCCATAATCTCCAGCCCTTCCTCGACCGCAGTAATAAAGTGCCGCGTACCGCGGACCTCCTTGGCCTGAAAGAGGTAGTAGGGGCGAACCCGGATCTTTAACAACTCCTGGTTCAAACGGCGCATTACGAAGGGATCGTTGTTTACGTGCCGCAGGAGCACCGCCTGGTTGCCGAGAACCACACCGGCGCGGACCAGCCGGTCGCAGGCCTGCGCCGCCTCTGGCGTTACCTCCAGCGGGTGGTTGAACTGGGTGTTGAGGTAAATGGGCGGGTACTTGGTCAAAACAGCACACAACTCTTCGGTAATGCGCTGCGGCAGCGTCACCGGCGTCCGCGTACCCAACCTCTTAATCTCGACGTGGGGGATGCGGTGCAGTTCGCCGAGCAACCAATCTAACTGGTGGTCCGGCAGAAGCAAGGCGTCACCACCGGTAACCAATACATCCCGGATCTCCGGGTTCGACCGGATATAGTCAAGGGCGGCCTCCAGCACCCGGCGCGGCTGGTGGCGGTCGACCTCCCCGATGTTACGCCGCCGCTGGCAATGGCGGCAGTACATAGCGCACACATTCGTTACGTTGATAATCAGGCGGTCGGGATACCGCCGGGTAATCCCGGGCGCGGGAGAGGTCAACTCCTCGGCCATCGGATCGAGGCTACCGCCACTATCCTGCAGTTCCTCCAGCGACGGCACCGCCTGGCGCCAAACCGGGCTGCCCGGACCCGCAGCGGCAACAACGGCTGCGTAGTAAGGAGAAATCGCCCACCGGTAGTGTTTCGCGACTTCATTAATCTCCTCCAAAAGTGTTTCCGGCAGATCAACCAACTTTGCTAAAAAAGCGGCATCGCTAATCCGGTTCCGCATCTGCCAGCGCCAGTCTTCCCAGTCCGAGGCCGAAGCCTCCAAGAGCTCAATTATCCGCGCTTTGTAATACCCAATTTTCTCTGCCCAGGCAAAACCAGTAGGTATCGCGTCCCGGACCGTTAGATAATCGGCAATACGGCTTTTGAGTTCCCTGGCCCTTTCAAGCGCTATCCGCCGTTTCTCCTCAGGAGTTAAAACGCTGGTGTCAGGGCAACGGTTTACCATCATTGCACACCACCTGCCAGACAAAACTAAAACGCTCCGGAATCCTCTTCCGGAGCGCAAAAAGCAATACCTTACCTGCCTCCTAGCAAGGCCAGCTTTCCACGCTTGCGAGGTTAGCTGACGGGTTCGGGTCGAAAGCTAACCCTACCTGACACTCAAAATTCTCCGTTAACCAATCCGCCCTCGCTGGAAAATAGAGTGCCCGAACAAGGCCCGAAAGTTAGCACGGATCGAGTGCCAGGATTCACCCCAAAAGAAATGGGTCCCCCGCTTCTCCGAAGAGAATTCAGCGCCGCTTTTTTATTTTAGTATACAAAATATTCCCCCCCCAACGCAAGGGGGCACCAAAGACCGAGCGAGTCACTTCACTGTCTCAATTTTCTTCACCTCGCCCGGGACGTCGATTTCCACTGTGCGGCCGTCCTGCGTGGTGACGCGCAGCCGGGTTTTCTTTTCCGCACCCTTTTTGCCGCCTTTACCGGCTCCGCCGCCGCCACCGGCGCCTTCGCTGCGTGATGAACCCTTGTCCGGACCAGCCCCGCCGCCGTACTTTCGCCACCGTTCCGTAAGCAGATAAAGGTTTGCCGGCCGGATGAGCCGAACAGGAACAATCTGCGCCGGAATGCTGAAGTCTCCGGTCGCGACGCGCGTCTCGTAGGCCCACTCCCCGCGCCGCACCAGGTCCACCGCCGCCCGCAGCGCGGCCGTCCCGAGCATCTCCGGCTGCACGTCCACTTCGGCGCCGTGCTGCCCGGCGCTCATCAGGTCTGTCGCCCGGCGGTCGGCCCCCACTCCTGCCGTCACTACACGCCCAACCAGGCCCCGTGCCCGGAGCACTTCCACGGCAGCCACCGCGAAGCGGCTGTCAGCAGCCGCCACAGCGTCCACCGCGTTGCCGTAACGGTCCAGCGTACCCGTAACCAGGGGGCCCACCGCCCGCGGGTCGCTACGGGGCACGTTTTCCACGGTGACCGCCACCGCCGGGTAGGCGCCCAGAACGCCCCGGAAGGCCGCTCCGACTGCGGCCATCCCTGGGTCGTCCGGATCACCGCCCAGAAAAAGCACCCGTGCCGGCGATGTGCCGCCGCCCGGCAAGCTTTCGACCACAAAGCGCCCCAAAAGCTCCCCCGCCCGCGCGTGGTCGGAAGCGATATAGGCGTCTAACGGCGCATCCGGGACCAGCGTTTCCAGCGCTACCACCTTCACCCCTGCCTCCCGTAGCCGCCGCACCATTCCCCCGGCCGCCGCCGGGTCGACGAACTGCACCACCACCGCCTTTACCCGCTCTTTTTTCACCAGCCGTTCGAGCTCTCGCTCCTGCCGTGCCGGATCGTTTTGCGCGTCGGCGAAGATGATCCTAACCTTCTCGGCGCGTGCCTTTTGCGACATCACCAGTCTGACAACTGTATTCCCGTCCCGTGCCGCATCGGCGACGCACAGCCCGATTTTTAGCGGCAAAACGGGCTTGCGCGGCGCCTTCCGCGGGCATCCCCCGGCCAGAAACAGGATCAACAGCACCAGCGCCAGCGCACCTCTCAGACGCCTGCGCGACATCTCCGCTCACCCCTGGCGAAAACAGCCCTTAAAATTATCTTGCCCGCCAGCGCCAGAAATTCTCCGCCGGGCTAAAGCGGCAAGATTTTGCGGCCGCGAGTGCTATAAGCACCGCCGGCAACATAAAAATTTACTGACCTGTTTCCGGCGCCTTAAAAAGTTGCCGACCAGGGAGATCTAGGCGAAAAGGAAGGCTGGGTTACCGCAAAAATTAAGGAAGTGATAGGGTGCGCCTCGCCTGGTTAGACCGCAAAAAAGAAGGGCCCTCGCCCATCCTGATAGAATTCCACGAAACGCTTGCCCTGCTACAGCTTGGTTACCGACAACTCGATTTTTCGGAACCGGACTTCATCGACTGGATCATTTTTAATATCGGTGCTCTCGAGCGGCGGCTGGTCGCCCTTTTGAAGACTGCCCGCCGGGAGGGCGTAACCGCCTGGAAGCCGCCACCCGCCCCTTAACCCGCACTACGCCAGTCCCCTTAAGAAGGTCCGGCGCCCTTCTTGAGGGCGAAATAAGCGTCCCGCACCTTCTGAAAATCTTCCCAGACCGGACGCTTCTTCGAAGGATCGCGCAGCAGCGCCGCCGGGTGGTAGGTCGGCATCACCCTGGCACCAAAAATAGGCCCCAGCCATTGACCGCGCATTTTGGTGATCCCCGTTCCCCCACCAATCAAGTAGTGAAGGGCGGTTGAGCCAAGGAGCACGATCAACCGCGGCCGGATGAGCTCAATCTGCCGCCGTAAATAAGGCAGGCAAGCCTCCGCCTCCTCCTTCAGCGGCACCCGGTTGCCAGGCGGGCGGCACTTGACAATATTGGCGATGTACACCTCTTCCCGGGTGATGCCGCAGGCAGCCAGGATCCTGTCGAGCAACTGGCCCGCCGCGCCGACAAAAGGCCGCCCGAGCCGGTCTTCGTCCGCCCCTGGGCCTTCGCCTATGAGCATCAGGAGGGCAAAGGGGTTTCCCTCCCCGAAAACCACGTTAGTTCGCCCGGCGGCAAGACCGCACTTCTGGCACGCGGCCACGCTCTTTTTCAGTTCTTCGAGGGTCTGCGGGCCGATCAGATCCTCAAAGGTAAGTTGCAGGCTTTCTTTTACTCCCTTCACTTTTCCCGGCTCCTCGCCCCAGAGCAATAAAAGAAAAGCCCGCTTTACGGGCTGAAAGACTTCCTTTAACGCGTCAGTCTCTTTCGAGGATGATCTTATGGTCCACAAGGGCCAGTTCCTTAATCTTCGCCTTGATGATCTTCCGCCGGCCGTAAATATCCTCGAGAAGCAGACCGTCCTCGTAAGGCACCACTTTATCGACCATTTCCAGAACCAGTTCCTCTTTATCTCCTTCGCGCAGGTAAGCGTTAGCCTCGCACACTTTAACCCCACTCCTATTCTTGTAAAAATTCTCCTATCACGCCATTAAGAGGCCCCGTGACAGCCTTTTCGACGTAAAATTATAGGTGGCCCAGCGCCAGGTTGTCAACGGGTCAGCGGGCAACCGTCTTTTCCCCGGGCGCTGCTACGCCGGCCACTACCGCCCTGCCCCGCGCAAAATCTCCTGGGCGGCCGCAAGCTGCCGGTCCTCCCCGTTCGCCGGTTGCTCCACCTTCACGTCCGGCTCCACGCCTTTCCCGTTGATATCGTGCTTCCGCGGCGTCAGGTAGCGGGCCGTGGTAAGCTTCAGCCCGGCGCCATTTTTGAGCGGGTAAACCGACTGCACAACCCCCTTGCCGAAGGTCCGGGTGCCTACGATTTTGCCGCTGCCCGTCTCCTTGATGGCGGCTGCCACGATCTCCGCCGCGCTGGCACTATTCTCGTTCACCAGCACTACGAGAGGTAGCCCCAGCCGGGGCCCGCTCGCGCTGTAAACCTCGTCCTTGTCGTTGCGGTAATCAACGTAGACCACCGGCCCCGGGGGTACAAAATAGTCCGCTACCCGCACCGCAGCCTGCAACTCCCCGCCGGGATTATCCCGCAAATCAAGGATGAGCGCCCGCATGCCCTTCGCCCGCAGCTTGCCGAGAACCTGGTGCACCTCAGCCGGCGTCCGCTCGGTAAACTGGCTGATGGTGAGGTAGCCGATTCCGCCGGGGAGAAGTTTCCCTTCTACCGTCGGAACCGTGATCTCTTCCCGCTCAAGCGTCAGGGTTAGCGGTCCGCTTCCGGGCCGCATCAGCGTCAGCGTAACCGTAGTGCCGACCGGTCCCCGCATGAGACTCACCGCCGTTTCCAGGTCGAGACCCTGCGTTTGCCGGTCCTCGATCTTCACAATGACGTCACCCGCCTTGACCCCCGCCCGGCCGGCGGGCGTATCCGGAAAGGGCTTGATGACGGTAAGGCGCTGGTCCTTCATCCCTACAAGGATACCCAGACCCCCGAATGAACCGCGGATCTGTTCCTGAAGGTGCTTAAAGGTTTCCGGCTCGAGGTAAACCGAATAAGGATCGCCAAGTGCTCCTACAATTCCCTTCGCCGCGCCCTCCACCAGACGGCGCGTGCTTACTTCGTGCAGGTAGTCGGAGCGGATGATGGTAATGACCTCAAGGAGGTTTTCTACCTGCCGGTAGCCAAGCGCCATAACCGCCGCGCCCACCAGGCAGCCGACAATAAGGAGCACCGCGAGAAAGGTAACCAGCCAGAAGCGACCCGTACGCGAAAGCCGCACTTCTTCAACTCCCGTAGCGGTTTTAGCAAAAACCTGCCCTATTATACCATAAATAGCGGCCCCAGACGATAAAAAGACCACCAGCAGAAGCATCCGGTGGCGAACCAAACAGGGGCTGCCCCGCCCTTACACCGGACCAGCCAGCAGCTCAGAGATAATTGAGCGGGTTCTCCGGCGTGCCGTTCACCCGGACCTCGAAATGGAGGTGGGGCCCGGTAGAAAGCCCCGTGCTGCCTACGGCAGCTATTCTCTCCCCACGCTTCACCTCCTGGCCTTCGCCGACACAGGAGGACGACAGGTGCGCGTACAAGGTGGTAAGCCCACCGCCGTGGTCAACCATGACCACGTTGCCGTAGCCGCGCAGCGTCCCTACGTAAATAACGGTGCCGTCCTGGGCCGCCACCACCGTAGCGCCGTAACGCGCCGGAATATCGATCCCCGAGTGGAACCGGACCACGTGGAGTATCGGATGCATCCGGTTCCCAAACCCCGAGGAGATAACCCCCGAACTCGGAACCGGCCACTCAAGCGCCCCGGCGGCCCGTTTTGCCCTTTTGGCCCGCTCGATGGCGATCTGACGCAGAATTTCGCGCTCGCGTTCCTCTAAAGCGTCAAGTTCCGCCTGAAATCGTTCCAGGTCGTACTGCGCCCGCGAGAGGAGCGACTCCTTTTCATCCTGCCGGGCGAGCAACGCGGCTTGGGCCGCCTTCTCCTGGGAGCGGAGGGAAGCGAGCAGATCGCGGCGCTGGGCCACCCGGTTCCTGTACTCCGTCACCTCAGCCCGCCGGGTAGTCATCTCATTCACCAGCGCCGCGTCGTAGGCGAGGATATGCTTAAGAAACTCGACCCGCGAGATAAGATCGTTAAAATCACTGGCCCCGAGGAGAAAATCGAGGTAGCCGACGCTTCCTTCCGTATAAATGTCGCGGAGGCGTTGCCGGAACTGCGCTTCCGTCTCCCGCAGGCGCGCTTCCGCCGCCGCGAGCTCCTCTTCTGCCCGGGCCAGCTCCGCCTCGGTTTCCCCAAGTCTTACCGTGAGCGCTTCTATCTCGCGGGCTTTCGCTTCTATGGACCGGTCCAGAGCGGCAATCTCTTCGGTGAAGGCCTGAATGGTCCGCTTGGTCTGCTTTACTACCTGGCGCTTCTGGTTTATTTTCTGCCTCGTTTCCTGGAGTTTCTCCTCCAGACTCTGCCCCCAAGCCGCCGACCAGAAGCCGAAAATAAGCGCCAAGACCACTACTACCGCAACTGTTCGCCGGCCGAATCTCAAGCCCTTCCGCCCTCCTGCAAAAAGGTTCTACGTTCGACGTGCGGCGTTCAAATCACACGGTGAGAAAACGGTGGACCGAAAGCGCGCTTGATAAAGCCCCAAGAATTAGACCCGCCCCGAAAATGGCGCCGAAAACGGGCAGCAACACCGCCTTCTCGGTAACCGGCTGGAAAAAGATCAGTGCCGCCTGCTCTATCTGGCCCACAAGCGCAGCGTACCCCCAGTAAAGAATAGCGGTCGCTAACAAAGCCCCGCTCGTCCCGATGATCAACCCTTCCAGAATGAAGGGGCCGCGGATAAACCAGTTGGTCGCTCCGAGAAGCTTCATAATGCCAATTTCCTCTTGACGCGATAAAATAGAGAGCCGGATGGTGGTTACAATCAGGAAGACCGCAGCCAGTCCGAAAAGAGCCACCAGAGCAAGGGCGGCAAGCCGCACTGAATTGGTAATCTTAACAAGCTTTTCCACAACCCCCTCGCCGTAACGCACCTTCTCTACGCCCGGAAGGGCCGCTGCCTCTTTGGCGATCAGGGGCACCGCCGCCGCATCCTTGGGGCGTAAGCGAAAGGAATCGGGCAGCGGGTTTTGCTCTTCTAACCCGCTCAAAAGGCCGCTTTTGTCACCCAGATCGCGTTTCAGCTTGGCCAGCGCCTCTTCCTTCGAAACAAAGGTCACCTGCGCGACGCCCTCAATCTGCCGGAGTTCCCGCCCGAGCTGCCGGACGAGATCAGGAGCAAGGTTATCTTGCAGAAAAACGGCAACCTCAACCTGGTTTTCGACCAAGCGCGAAAAATGGGCCGCGTTAAGCGCGAAAAGGGAAACGAAGCCGAGGAGAAAGAGCGAAACCAGGACCATTCCCGTAGCCGAAGCCGCCAGCCAGCCGTTGCGAAAAAGCGAAACGAAAGCTTCCCGCCACCAGCGCCAGAGGATCCTAAGTGCCATACCGGTAACTCTCCTGCATCGCGTATTCTACCAGGCGGCCTTCGTCCAGGGCGATCACGCGCTTCTGGAGGACGTTGACGATATCGAGCGCGTGCGTAGCCATCAGGACCGTCGTGCCGTCCCGGTTGATTTCGAGCAGAAGGCGGATCAGTTCCCGCGCGTTCTCCGCATCCAGGTTACCAGTCGGCTCGTCCGCGATCACCAGGGCGGGCCGGTTAACGAGCGCCCGCGCTAAGCACACCCGCTGCTGCTCCCCGCCGGAAAGCTGGTACGGAAAAGAGTTCGCCTTACTCAGAAGCCCAACCCGGGATAGAACCTCCGGGACCCGTTTCTTAATCTCCCGCCAGGGCTGGCCGGTAATCTCCAGCGCCAAGGCTACATTCTCGAAAACCGTTTTCCGTGGCAGGAGGCGAAAATCCTGAAAAACCATCCCGACCTGCCGGCGCAGCAGCGAAACCTCCCGGGGCCGCAGCCGCGCGATGTTTTTTCCGTTGAAGATCACCTGCCCCCGGGTAGGCAGCTCTTCCCGGTAGATAAGCTTGGCGAGGGTGGTCTTCCCCGCGCCGCTTGGTCCCACCACGAAGACGAATTCCCCCCGGTTGAGGGTGAACGTGACGTCCACCAATGCCTTAGCACCGTTCGGGTATACCTTGGTTACGTTGTAAAAACGTATCACCGCCAACCACCCTGAAGTATAAATTCTTTTATAGTTAATCGGCCAAACGGCAACGTTTTTTTAGATTCGACATTCCCCCGAGAAATCCTCTAAAAAACGGAAAAAAAGTAAATTTCATTTTGCCACCGGGCAACAAAAAATAAAAAGCGGGAGAAACTCCCGCTCAAAACCGGTATTGCTGCAACTACAGCGCTCTATCTACGAATTTTTCCCTTTTCGCCCCAAAACCTCTTTTACCGCCGCTACGATGTCCGCCGGCGTCAGCCCGTATTTTTCGAGAAGTTCCTGGGGTTTCCCCGATTCGCCGAAGGTATCCCGGATGCCCACCCGTTTCAGCGGCACCGGGCAATGCTCGCCGAGAACCTCCGCCACCGCGCTTCCCAGACCGCCGATAATGCTGTGCTCCTCCGCCGTAACCACCGCACCGGTCTCCAGGGCCGCGCGCGTCACCGCCGCTACGTCGAGCGGCTTTATGGTGTGGACGTTGAGCACCCGCACCGCCACCCCTTCCTGCGCCAGCACCGCTGCAGCTTCCAGCGCCGCCGCAACCATAATCCCGGTGGCGATAACGGTCGCGTCGTTCCCCGGCCGGAGAAGCACCGCTTCGCCCGGGCGAAAGACGAAATCCTCCCCGTGGATCACCGGCACGGGCGCCCGCCCCAAGCGAATGTACACCGGCCCGTCAAGCGCCACCGCCGCCTTCACGGCGCCCGCCACCTCCACCGCGTCAGCCGGGACAAAGACCGTCATGTTGGGCAGCGCCCGCATAAGCGCGATGTCCTCCACCGACTGGTGCGAACTCCCGTCCTCACCTACGGTGATCCCGGCGTGGCTGGCGGCAATCTTAACGTTGAGCCGCGGGTAGGCGATGCTCTGGCGGATCTGGTCGAAGGCGCGCCCGGTAGCAAAGACCGCGAAGGTGGAGCAGAAGGGAATCTTCCCTGCCGCCGCCAGTCCAGCGGCCGTGCCCATCATATTCTGCTCCGCCACTCCAAAGTCGAAGAAGCGCTCGGGAAACCGCTTCTTAAAATCAATCGTCTTGGTCGACTTCGCCAGGTCCGCGTCCAGGACCACTATATCTGGATTCGCCGCGCCGAGCGCTACCAGCGCCCTGCCGTAAGCCTCCCGCGTAGCTATTTTTTCCGCCATCGTCAAGCCCTCCTAAAGTAGCTTTCCTTGGCCGCACTCAGCCTTCCAATTCTTCTAACGCCCGCGAGGCTTGGTCAGCTTTGGGGGCCGTGCCGTGCCAGTCCACCTGGTTTTCCATGAAGGAAACCCCCTTCCCCTTCACCGTGCGGGCGATAACCATCGTTGGTTTCCCCTTCGTCTCCTTTGCCGCCGCAACGGCCCCGAGTATTTCGCGGAAGTTATGACCGTCAATCTCGATCACGTTCCAGCCGAAGGCCCGCCACTTGTCGGCTACCGCCCCGAGGGACATAACCTCTTCTACCGGGCCGTCGATCTGCAGGCCGTTGTAATCGAGGAAGGCCGTCACGTTGTCGAGCCGGTAGTGGGCCGCCGCCATCGCCGCCTCCCAAACCTGCCCTTCCTGGCACTCCCCATCACCGAGCAGCACGTAAACCCGGTAGTCCCGCCCGTCAAGCCGCGCCGCTAAAGCCATGCCGTTGGCCGCCGACAGGCCCTGACCGAGCGAGCCGGTCGACATCTCCACGCCCGGGAGCTTGCGCATATCGGGATGTCCCTGCAACCGGCTTCCTAACTTGCGGAGCGTTATCAGCTCCTGCTCCGGGAAAAAGCCCCTGAGCGCCAGCGCAGCGTAGAGAAGCGGCGCCGCGTGCCCTTTGGAGAGGACAAAGCGGTCCCGGTCCGGGTCGTCCGGCCGTTTTGGATCAAGGCGCATCACGCCGAAGTAAAGCGCCGTAACGATATCGGTCGCCGAAAGCGAGCCGCCTGGGTGCCCCGATCCTGCAGCCGCCGTCATCAGGATGATGTAACGCCGGATCTCCTTTGCCTTTGCCTCGAGTTTCCAGATGAGGGTCTCTTCCATAAGACTAAATACCTCCGTTAGTGCAGCCGTCCAACCGCGCGGCCAGCGATTTAAGTAACTCTCTACCCCCTGAACTCCTTGAAGCCTTCGCCCAGCACCTCGTGGGCATCCACCAGGATCACAAAGGCCCGGGGGTCAATCCGGTAAACGGCTTCCTTCAACCGCGTCACCTCGCTCCGCGAAACAACCGCCAACAACAGCGTGCGCGTAGCCCCGGTGTAGGCTCCCTTCCCCTGCAAGAGCGTGGCGCCGCGGTTCAGCTCCGTGAGGATCAACTGGGCGATTGCCGCGTGCTTTTCCGAGATAATCAGAAAAGCCTTCGTATAACTGATGCCTTCCTGGACAAGGTCGATCACCCACGCCGACAGGAAGATGGTGATGATAGCGTACATGGCCAGCTCCGGCGACCGGAAGGCGAACCCGGCAGCCAGCACCACCGCCCCATCCACCAAAAAAAGCAACTGCCCGACATTGATGCCTACATAGCTCTGCAGGATCATCGCCGCCAGGTCCGTCCCGCCCGTGGTTGCCTTAGCCCGGAAAACGAGGCCCAGGCCAAGTCCCACCAGCACCCCACCGTAAAGGCTCGCCAGGAGCGGGTTGGTCGTGAGCGCGGGCAGGAAAGGCACCAGCCCGTCCACCACGCCCGAAAGCAGGGCCGTTCCGAAGAGCGAGCGGAGCCCGACGCCGAAGCCAAGCCGCCAGAAGCACCACAGAAAAAGGGGGATGTTGAGCACCAGCATCGTGGCGCCAACCGGGAAGCCGAAGAGATGGTGCAGGATCGTGGCGATACCGCTGACGCCGCCCGCCGCGATCTTGTTCGGCACCAGGAAAAGGTCAAGCCCCAGGGCCACCAGGACCGTGCCGAATAGGAGAAGCGCGGCGTCCCTTACCGTTCTAACAAACATCTGTACCCCCGGCTTAGCATTCCCATAGCGCAAAACGTTTTATCTATTCGAGCCGTAGGGGGAAAATCCTGCTTTCCTCGTTTCAATTTGGCAACATCTGAATTGACGATCGTGATATACCGCGTTTCAAAGAAACCGGGCCAAATCGAAACCGGCGGCAAAAGGGTTAAGAAAAGTAACCCCTTCAACAGTGCTCCCGGAAGCAAAGCCCTCACTCAAAACAACGGGGATCTGGTTAAGTCTGGCGGTGGCCCATATCTGCGCGTCCCAATAAGAAAAGCGGTGCTCACGCACACCGCGCACCGCCTCTAACACCACAAAGCTTGTAATGTCGAAAACGGTCCAGGAACTCAGGTAATTTTCCACGCTCTTCTGCACCGCTTTGAGGTCTAACGGCTGCTCGATCTTGCGGGTCACGGCTACGACGAACTCCGCCAGAACTTGGGCACTGAGCACTCCCCGGCCTGACTGCGCCAGTTCATCAAGAACCTTAAAAGCCTGCTCCTGCTTTACCGGATCAGAGAAATCGTAGGCGTAAACAAGAACATTTGTATCCACCAGCACCTTACCGGTCATAAAGCTCCTCGCGCCGCCAATGCCGCTCCTTGCGGGTTCCACCCTGAGCCAACTTCATCCTGCTCCGGATAAACCGCTTTTCCGCCTCCCAGGCGTCCGGATTCGGCCGGATACTCTCCCCGGCGCACAGATGCTTCTCAAGAGCCTGCCGTACCAGTTCCGCTTCCGCCAGTCCAAGCGCTCGCGCCTTCCGCTTCAAAAGCGCCTCCTGATGAGGCGCAATATATATTTGTTTACGAATCATTTTTTCCGCTCCTGCTTTATCCTTTATACATTATTTTATACATTACACGCCATTAGCGCAACCAGTTTCCCGATTCCAAACGACTAACAACCGGCTACCGTTACGAACACTTCTGCAACTAATCATTTTAGCCCCCTTCCACGCCTAATAAACCCTGCCCGCCCAGCGCTCAGGCGGCCTCCGGCCAATCGCGGTAGAGACTCTCCGCCTGCTCCGTAATGACCGGGACAACCGGGCAACAACGCCGCCCCGCTTCCTTTAAACTGATTCTTCATCCGGCTGTTTTTTCGCCGGCGCCCCGTCCGTAAAGTAGAAGAACCAGGCGCCTTCTGTAAAACGATCCGGCTTCAGCAGACCCGGTTCTTTGCCCGCCGCTTTATAGTTCCGGTGTACCTCTTCGGCGTCTTCTTTCTTTCCGTACACCTTAACATAAGAGCGGCCATTCCTGGTCTTACCGATTTCGGTGCGGCAACCGCAGGCATTTCCGTTTGCAGTTGTGCCTTCAGGCAAAAGCTCCCGTGTCTCGGGCGGTGTTCTTTGACCGCTGAGCGGCCCAGCGCTAACCAGGGCTCCGGCTATGGCATCTATCTGCTCCGGGCGAAGCACCATGCTTTTCTGCTGCCGGCGGATGTGCCAAGCCAGAGCCATGCCACTTTCGAACACCGGCATGGAACATTCCTCGACCCTGAGCCACTTCGCCCTCGTGAAGAGCACTACCGGGAACAACCACGCCTCTATCTCGGCCGGTATTCTGTCGCCCAACGTATTCTCCAGCCAGTACTTAAAAAGGCGCAGGTGGCGCAGATTTTGCTTCGTCGGACTCTCACACCGCACCCACGAGCCGCCTTCCTTGCGCCGCCAGCTGTCTTTAAACCCCGTAAAGGCGCCTTCCCAGGCTTTGGTTTCAACCAGGTAAATCCCCGGCGGCCCGATCAGGACGTGGTCCAACTGAATAAATTCCTCCGGCTTGGGCTCTAAAACCACATCGTTAACCAGGACCCATTCCTTAGATAGAAAAAGCCAGAAATTGAAAGCGGCGCGACTTTCGCCGCCCTCACCCCGGTTATTATCCCGGCGGCGCTGCATATCGAAGGATATGCCCGCAACCGGTTTCAAGGCCCACGCAATCCAGGAAGGGAGTTCACCATCGATGCGCTGCAGCATCCTCTCCCTTTCGCGGGCCACTTTCTCTTGAATCTTGCGGCGGAAAAGCTCTTTGATCGCCTCGTTCTGGTGCATCACCCGTGCCGGCACCGTGTTTCCCCCCGGATTAAACCTTCAGATAGGCTGCCAGCGCCGCCATAATCCGCTTCTCCCGCGCCTGCAAAAAGCCTTCGTAATCATCTCTTTCCATAGCCGCCAGCGCTGCCTCGTCAATCAAATGGGTAGCCATGATTTCCTGTTTCCTCTCAGACGCAACCAACTTGGCCAGGTACTCGCTCGGTTTCATTCTACTGATCCGGCGGTTGGTGGCCTGGCCAAGCTTAGTTACCACAGGAGTTTTCTGGGTACTAAGAATAGATTTTTTCCAACGCCGCTTTTGCCTCCGCCAGTACTCGTGGCGAAAGCCAGAGCGACGAACGCGACAGCCGGTCCAAAACAGCCTCCGCTTCCGGACGGTTAAGCCGGCCTGTGGCTGCTGCCCAAAGGACAATCCCGAGCGACCCGTGAACCTCGATTCCCAATGTCTGCGCAAACAAGCGGGCAGCGGCATCATCGGTTACCAGCCAGTCAGCACAAATCTGGCGGGCGAGCGCAATCGCCTCGGCTTCTCCGGCATGAAGCAATCCCGCCTCCAGCCATAATTCCGCTTCTGTGCTATGAGGTGGAACAAGGTTATCTACTATGAGCCATGCCGGCCGTTGCTCCGGCCATTTTTCAGCTTGAAATCTCATCTCTATATCTACGGCCTGCGGAACGTGGATTTCCCCCGCTTGCCCCAGCAAATTGAGGGCCTGTGCTTCGCCAAGATGCAGGAGAGGGCCTGTGTTAGACACAATACGCCTTACGTTTTCGTTTCTTTCTTTTGCCGGAGCGCCCACGCGATATCCTCCCGCTGAAAATGTTCCGCTAACTCAAAGCGGCGGCGCCGAACGAACTCCAAAAGCGCCAGGCGCACAACCTCATCCTCGCTGCGAAACCAGCCCGCTTGCACCAGCGCCGTAATCTCCGCTGCCAACTTATCGGGTAAATCTACCTGAACAGGTTTCATCATATTTCACCCCCTGCACCTTCATCATAACCCAAATCAAGCGTTTTCACTATCCGTTATAGCCCCTGTTCCCCAGAAGTAACCTGCCTCAAGCCGCTTTGTTTCGAAAAACTCCCGCTGTTAACAAAACCCTACGCCGCCTCCGGCCAGTCGCGGTAGAGGCTCTCCGCCTGCTCCATAATGACCACCGCCAGCGCGGCACACGCCGCCGGTTTATACCCGTACCTTTGGAGCAGCCGCTTCACCGCCGCCCGGATCTTCGCCTTCACGTTCTCGTGGTCGGTCCAGTCGATGCTCAGGTTCTTCTTGATCGCCGCCACCAGTTCCCGCCGGCGGTCATTTGATTGTGCTATACAGCTTTTCTTTAAAAAAATGTCTGTACGTTCTTTATCTGTCACCGTTCTCATCAAGAGCTACATCGAGTTCTGAAACAAAGTTGTAATTCCCGTCCCTCACAAACTTAAAAAATTTGTCGTAGTCTTTAGGCGTCAGGAAATGAAAGTGATAGATATGCTCGGATTGCAGCGCGTTGAGCGTTGTAAAATGTTGGCGGGCCGCTTTATATTTTGCCTTATTTTCATCGGACGGTTCCTGAAGCTCCTCGTCTCCTTTTATCTCAATAACCAAAATATGGCTACCTCTTTTGATAAAAAAGTCGGGGTTGAAATAACCACGCTTAGGATGCTCTCCTTTCCGCCAGGCGTACTCAATCGGATAAAATTCCTGATCTGTAGACTTAACCCACGAATCAATAACGGTAGCATTCTCTGGCTTAGTTAGTTGTCGAATAAAATCCCGCTCGGGCTTATGGTCAGCTATAGCCACATTAAGCGGCGTTTTGAAATAAAAACCATTGTCTATTTTGTGTACCGCGGATCGCGGCAGGTCTTCATCGTCCAAAATAGCCTGTAGAACCACCTGTGTTTCTTCGTCGCTCAGCAAAAGTGAATTATCGTCCAGGAAAACGGTCGCCTCGCCGCGCCTTAGAGAACCTATCCCTACGCTGTTCCGCTTACGGTTAGCGGTATTAATAGATATTACGGCGTTAGGTGTCATCCGGTAACGCACAGATCTGGAAGCTTTACGATGCACTACGCCAAAGGCTTTTTGCAGTCGTTGACGGTTTTCTTCGCTGACCTGATCTCGAGTTTCACCTACCCGGCGCAAAGATTCGCGAATCAATGCCCGCAACCAGTCGAAGCTATATCTTTCTGCATAACTGGTACCTTCTTCAGTATCGATAGCCTTAAGTTTAGCGTGAATATGCTCGGCTACTTCATCCACCGTGAACATCTGGTAACGGACCAAGGTCTTTTTTTGCCGCCGCTCCCCAGTCGTGGCGCGGACATAAGTGGTCTCACGCTCCAAAGCGGGTACTTGCGATACCAGGGTGATATACCCTTTGGTAAACTCATACTCAACCGTTTGCGGAAATTCTTCGATCTCCTGGGTTTTGCTGTAATCAATCTGGTACAAAGTGAAATTATAGTCCGGTGATTTGGTAACCGGATAAGAGTACACACGTTTTTCAATCTCCATCACTTCGTCCACCAGATGCTTGATACGGCTGGACCAAGCATCGTGATTAAATACCGTGACAACGGGCCGTTCACCACGGTAGGCATCGGGAATGCGCAAGCCGCGCCCCAGCACTTGAGCGATAAGCAACTTGCTATTAAAGGCACGTTCCTCATGCGGTACTATCTGAAATACGTTCTGGACATCCCAACCCTCGGTAAGCATACTTACGGAGGTAATCCATTCAACCGGATTATCAGGCCGGTCTACTTCCTCCAGCACCCGCACATTGGCCTCGTGCTCCCGTGCTGACGTGACAATCAGTACCTTTTTGGCTGCCTCCTCAGTCGAAATTTCTTCTCGCTGTGCCAAAAAATTAATCAAGTCACCTGTTAATCGCTTGCAAGCGGCAATGTCACGCGTAACCAAAATGGTTAGTGGCTTGACTTTTCGGTAAAAATGCGTTTTATTTTGAAGATGGTTATCATATATCTTCTGAAACTTTTCATCTTGGGAAGTAGACGTGTCTTCGGCCACATAATCAATCGCCTTGACATAGCCTTGCTCAATTGCCTGACGCAGCGAGTAACGATAGATCACATCGGCAAAGTATTCATCACCGATATAGCAAGTACCAGAAAACCCAGCTATGTAGCGAAAGCGGAATTCGGGGTCGAGGAGAAACTCCTTCCATCGCTTGAGGTCTTTGCCAGTCGGATTGTAAACGTGATGTACTTCGTCGTTTAGAATTAGAGTCCGTTCACCCTTGCCTTTCAGGCTGTCTCGGACAGAGGACTTTACATGTTGTAGGGTGGCGTGAAAGTTTTCAATGCAAATTGTGCCGTCCACGATGGACTCCGTACCATTGATAATGTGCGGATTACGTACGCGGGAGTCGTCGGGCAGAAGGCTCTTGAGTGTCATATCGCCCGAAAGCTGGCGGAATTTTTCCGTCAAGCCCTTTTCAATGGTACGTGATGGACACAACACAAGGACCCGGTCTATTGCGCCGTGCGCCAGCATGATGCGCGCGATACCATACATCACGTAACTCTTGCCCGTAGCAGTTGCCAGGTCAATCGAACATGAAAGTTGGTCAGGTAACTGCAGATGGTGTTCCATATCTCGGAATGTGGCATACCGCTCTTTCAAAACGTCATTAGAATAAAAGTTTTCTTCGGCCAACTGCCGCAAGTTGGCATAGCGGCCACCCAAGAAGTACCGCAACACCACGCGGATCGCTTCTTTCTGGTACACGCGCGTACCGCACAGCGCCTCAATAAATGGCTCGTACCGCGCGATGTCGAAAAGAGCCGGGTCAACGTTGTGGCTAACACGTAAGACTAAATCCTCATTGCGAAATCGCTGTTGGTGAAGCATAGATCATATTCTCCCTTATTCGCCTATATTTTCAACAAAGTCTGCAGACGCTTTAACTTCGGTATACTCGTTACCGTAAATGTCTATATAAATCACCATGATATACTCACCTAATAAATCAAAAGGCATCCTTACTTCCCAACCGGCCGCCTGGATATCACTAGCAAAAAAGACGGCATCAAGTTGGAACGGTGGGAAAGGTTCCTTCCCTTTACGCGCCGGATCGTAAGGGTAGTTATAATCCACCAAAACCATAGAGAGGGTCTCTAAGTTGCCTTTTGAGCTGGCTCCTTTTGCCAGTGCCTCACTCTTGAAAGTCTTAATTTTCACTACGGCGTCTTTGGTTCCTCCACCTTCACGCCGGCGAACAAAGTATTCACATTCGACTTTTGGAGGCCTGATAAAGTCGAAACCAACTGCTTCAACCGTTTCATTAACCTGTGCCTCATCCACAGGCTGAGTAATGGCTTCAAAATCACAGTTATGAAGTTCGTTAATAATAGAATACGGTATCCGCAGAATATAATATCGCGTACACCCCTTATCTATGTAGTCTTCGAGGAATGCTACACTGGCAGCAGGGGCAATAATAAAAAAGCGCGGGCCAATCCTGGAACCGATCTGGGCGTGTAAGTCATCAATGAAGCCGTAGTCTAGGACAACACCGCCACCCAGGGTGTGATTGAAAACCAGCACGTCGTCGCCACCGCGATAGCCGTCCAGTTCAATGCCAGCGACTTTATGGGGTTTATCTTGGCATTGAAACAGGCCAAGTGCATAGGAACGCCATCCTTCCCAGGGCAGCTCTTTAAGGCGTGCAAAGTCGTATAGGCCTGCGTTATAAAGAACGAATGGCTTAGGCTTTAACGGCTTGCCTTTATTACCGATTTCACTCTTGAGATTAAGCATTCTTTTTTGAATGGTATAAATGGCCAGTTTACCGCAATCTATCCCGATCCAGCGGCGGCCCAATTTTTCAGCCACGGCCAGTGTTGTACCAGAACCAGCAAAGGCGTCGAGGACAATATCCCCAACTTCCGATGCAGTAATGATTACTCGTTCTAGTAACTCCTCGCTATTCTCGGTTGGATAGCCTGTTGTAAAGGCATAACCTTTAAGATCTGTCCAGTTATTATCAACTGGTACCGATTCGGTTTGTAAATATTCTGGGCGTCCCTTAACCAAATTGCCATTTAAGTCGTAGTAAGAGATATCAGGATTAATCCTCACTCTACCTTCTCGTGCTAATTCGTCTATTCGCTCCTGAGTAAAGGTAAAGTGCCTTCCCCTTCTTGGGAGATACTTCTTACCGAAAATGATTCTTTCTGGAGGATTTCTCAAACCAGGAGAAACCATGTCCAACCACTGTGGTTCCTTCTCCGCTCCGCAATAATAGCATCTCCGAGAAGTTTCAGGATTGTTAAAGTAGTAGTTAGAACTTTTGGAGTAAAAATATAATGATTCGACACTCACATTGAATCTAGTCAGATTTCGTAAAGATCTCTTCACCCTACTAATGACGATTTCGTTTCTAAAATTGTGTTGGCCAAAAACTTCGTCCATTATTACTTTTAAGTAGTGTCCGAAGTGATAATCTAACCTAACAAAAACACTACCGGTATCTGCGAGTAATTCTCTGATAAAGATAAGTCTCTTTCTAAGAAATTCAATAAACCTAGCTCCTTGAACTTTTGCTGAGTAAGATATCTCACCATTTGCTGGCCCATACTCATTACCTGTTCCAAATGGTGGGTCAATATAGACCAGTTTCACTCCCCGCGAACCGTCAGGATTTATCAGTCGCCCCTGTTCCTTCATTTTCAGGAGAGTTTTCATTGCCTGAAGGTTATCACCAAAGATGAGCATATTGTGCCAACCATCGCCGTTGCCGCCAAAGGCGCGGATCGGCTGCAGGGGCACCCCCATCGTTTCAGCCAGGATATCTTCTTCGCGCTTTTTGCCGGCGTACACCAGCTCATACTCCTGACGCTCGGGCGGAAACAATAAGTGCTTATAATCCAAGGGTAACTCGGCACCTTGTTCCAGGAGTTCTATGATATGTTTACGTTGAGAATCAGTGAGGCTGGACATATAGTCACACTCCTACTATTGAAAGAGTTCCTTAACTCGTTTTTCTAATTCATTGGTAATATTATCTGGGTTCTCAAAGTATTTCTTGGCATGATACGTGCTTCCGAAATGACCGCTGTGGTCTACAAGATCTTCCAGCCGCTGAGGTAACTTAACGCATCGATTCCCATTTAGTAGATTAATAATCCTTATATTTTCATCGTCTTCTTCACTTTTACCATCCAATTCAAGCCAAACAATATAAGGAAGCTGAAACGCATTCAGTAACTTCTGAAATTTAGGGATTTCTTGTTTATTGCCGGCTATTATAATCGTATAGCCAATCTCTTCTGGAAACTCCTTGAATAGTCCAAGCTTTCTCCCTGCCGACATAATCGCTATACTGTCTTGTTCTCCTTCAACCAAGATAACTTTCTTAGCAAAGAATAACTGGTTTTGTTCTAATCCAAAGCTATTTAAGAATTGAAACCCTTTCTTTTCCTCGGGAGATCCCAGTACGCCTGGATCACACTGGTATACATGTGTCCCGGCTTCGACAGTATCTTTTCTCGTAACTCCAATGCAGTGGTAATCTGCTACATCAACAAAGGCAGGGGAGTGCGTGGTATAGATAACTTGATCAGACTCTGAGAACTCGCGAAGTACGCCAAAAACTAATCTTTGCATTTGGGGGTGTATATATAGCTCAGGTTCTTCAATTGCCAAAATAATTGGCCGGAAAGATTCTGTTTCACCTTCACCTAATGGCAACAATTGTCCCCGTTGATTCATGATTAAAGTCTGTAATAGTCCAAAGACGACGCTTCTTTGTAGCCCGTGTCCTTTCTCTAATACATCTGTTAAAACTCCGTCATCTACTTTAAGGGAAACACCTTGCAAAAATAAATCCCTTGTCCCTTCCATCATGACCTTAAGACATACGGAATTTACAGAGGGCATAAGCCTAACAATCGTCTTTTGGAGCGTTTCTTCAATCTTCGAGAGTACATCCAGCCTCTTCAAATCTTCCGGTCGGTCTTCGCCACTTTCCGGCGGGTTCAGCAGGTTCTTAATCCTTTGTAGTGATAACTCTATTTCAGAGTAGCGGGGGTCCGTTTTTATGATTCTGTCTGCTAAATCCCCCATAAGCCGCCGGAAAACGGTTGAGGAAGACCGGCGGTCTATCTCGTTAGAATAATCCGTAATTGCAGGTAATAAGTAAAAACCTGGCAAGTGACTCAAAAGAACAGGTTGAAGTCCAAGGGCTTGGCTGTTTCCAGGAGTAGGGTCCTCATATTCAACATCGTCCCGCTCTTGCAACAAGCGTCGTAACCCCGCTTCATAGCTTGCTTTAGTTACTTTTCCATCTCGAGATACGTATTCCAAAATACCATTTTCTTCTGCCACTTGACGCCAGTTCGGCTTGTCTCCTTTTTCGGCGATTACGCCCTCAACAGATAGCCACCAATCCTTTGGCTTAGCAACGTATCCGTGATACTCTGCCACTACTTTAACCTTTCCGGTCTTTTCTTCCGTTTGTGCTACGAGATGCTTTTCTAAAATTAATTTGTCACCCAAAAGGTACGGGCGAAGTGCCCTACGTTCCTCTGGGGTTAAGCCAGTAAACATACAAGTAATTACAATGGGCTGTGATTTATCGAAAAAATTACTTTCTTGGACTCCACCCGCCCCTGGTGCAAGGAAAACGTCAATTGCTTTTAAGATATTAGACTTACCTGCGTTATTTTCGCCGACAAAGATCTGAAACGGCTCAATACGAATATCGCCTGAGTCAACAATCGAGCGATAATTCTTAATGCGCAAGTTACAAAGTCTCACCAGTAAGGCCTCCTTCTAAGGGTTCAGTATGAGGGCTTGTCTTTCGTACTCTTCTATTAACCCCTCATCCGCAAAACTGAAATAGCGCCCATCACCAATGATCAGATGATCAAAAACACGAATTTCCATTACCCTCCCGGCAACCACCAGATCACGGGTTAGGAGTTTATCTTGCTCGCTTGGTGTTGGGTCACCCGAAGGGTGATTGTGGACGGTAATCAGCCCGGTAGCATAGGCTTGCGCCGCACACAACATGATCTTGCGTATGGACGGATGGGCTTTCGTAACATCACCTTCGTCAATATCCACCACGTCTATCACCCTGTTGCCTTGATCTATTAAGATTGCTTTAAACACTTCGTGCTTGAGGTCGCGCAGTAAAGGCGTCAGGAAATCAATCACATCGGAAGACGAACGGATTGTCCTCCCCAGGGCACGCTCTTCGCTCATCATCCGACGGCCCAATTCAACAGCTGCTTTGATTTGGGCGATCTTGGCGGTGCTTAGGCCTTTGATTTGGCGGAATGCGGCAATATCACAGGCGCTCATTTGGCGCAGCGTCTTGAACTTTTGTAGTAGTTCTCGCCCCAGATCAACCGCGCTGGAACCTTTAACACCAGTGCGGATCAAAATCGCCAGTAATTCAGCATTACTTAACATATGCGCCCCGTGCTTGAGCAGCTTCTCGCGCGGCCTGTCGTCTTTCGGCCAGTTAACAATCGCTCGTACATATTGCTTTTTTCTGGAAGCCATATTCTTATATAACCCTCATCTCTGAACTAATTTAACAGGTATCCTTCTGGTTACTGAATTTCTTAAAGGAGAGCATCGACTGCTGCTGTTATTCGGCAATCCCCACCTTTTTCCTCCCAAAAATCCTTTTTGCGGATCTCTCCCTCCGTGCCGCCCACGGAAAGGGAGCCGTTGGCCATAACGAAGCCGGCCCGGCCGTTGGGAGCTAAGTGGTGGATGAAGTGTTGGATCCACATATAGTTGGCGTTGGTGTTTGGCGGCTGGCCGAATTTGAGGCGGATATCGCCGGCCACCTTGTCCGCACCCCACTCCTTCATATTGAAGGGCGGGTTGGTGATGACGAAGTCGGCGCGCAGGTCCGGGTGCAGGTCGTTGGTGAAGGTGTCGCCGAGGAGCTCGATGGCCGCCATCGCCTCGTCAATCAGCCGGCCGAGATTTGGCTGGTGGGCGTTGGCCAAAAGGTAAGACCAGCGGGCCCGGGGTGGGATCCAGAAGACGTTGGCGGCGAGGTACTCGTCCTTATCTTCCGCTACCGAAGCGATGTACTCCGCCGGCGCTTCTTTGACGTAGTATTCCGTGTTGGCGGGATCGTTCACGGCCCGCAGCAGGAACTTATGCCTGTTTTCGAAGGCGTCGGAGAGGTACTTGAGAAAGAGCAGCCCGAGGATGATGTGCTTGTATTCCGCCGCCTCCACCGTGCCCCGCAGCCGGTTGGCCGCCGCCCACAGCCGGTCAGCGAACTCCAGGTCGCCGTTACCGTTTTTCGCTACGTTTTTCTTCTTCGCCATATGCTCCTCTCCTACCGGACAAACCTAAAGCTTTACTAAATAGCCGTTTTTGGCGGTTCAAACCGTAAAGGCGCGTACCATTGTAATTACCTGCTTTTGGGCTATTCGCTAAGCGCCGCCAAATTTCCTGCCGGACTTCCTTCGCCTTGCAGCGGCAAAAAGGGCGGGGTTTGGGCTCGCCTCGGTTAGAGTACCCCGGGGAATTCCTGTAGAAACGTAGGAAGGGCTACGTTTGGGGCTCGCCCCGGTTGGGCTACCGCCCGGGGAGAGCGGTGCAGCGCCAGAGCATCATCCCGGAGCAGATGCGGCGCCGGTAGCGGTAGAGGCCCTCCGGGGCCCGGGCGCGGATGTAGGCGGCGATTGTTTCCCGGATGGCCGGGGTTAGCACCATGTACTGGTCGAAAAAGGACGTGAGTTCGGCGATGTATTCGTCAGCGGGGCTCTCACCCCGGAGTTCTTCGGTGGTGAAACAGAGGAGCGGCCGGTAGCCCGTGGTATAGAGGTAAAGGAACGGGTAGATGATCTCGGCGCGGCCGGGGTTCAGCTCCTCGCCGAAGAATTGGCGCCAGAGGTCAACGCGCGCCGCATCCCAGCGGGGTCCGGCGAAGGAGCTGTAGTAGCAGAACTCCCGGGAGGCAGCGATCATCTTGTCGAGCATCGCGGCGCTTTGCACACCGGGGCTCATCGAGGCGAAAACGAGATCGAAGCCGTTCCGCCACCCCTGCCGGTCGAGGTCGATCTCCTCCCAGGTGGCCGCGACGCAGGTGATGTTAGCGATCCCTTCCTGCGCCGCCCTTTCCTGCAGGAGACGCAGCATCGCGGGAGCCGGCTCTAAAGCCACCACTTCGGCGGCGACCCGGGCGAGCGGCAGGGCGAAGTTCCCCGGTCCGGCGCCGATATCGAGCACCCGGATGCCCGGGCGCAGCGCCCCCTCCTCGCGGAGCAGCGCCAGCACCTTCTCCCGCTGCTTTACGGCGCCCGCGCCGGCCGTTTGCCGCGCAAAGCTTGCGGCGCGGCGGTTCCAGTTTTCGATCTGCTCCGCCTCGCTGTAGCGCCACCGGCGGCCGGTCGGGCTGTTTTTCGCCGCCTCCTCCCAGGCCCGCGCCCAAAATTCCGGCGTCAGCAGTTGCTCCGTCACGCAGGATCACCCCTTGTTTTTATGGGTGGCGGAAACCCGCCCTTGCCCTACCCTTTTCGCCGGTCACTCTACGTTTCCTCCCGTAAAATGTAAGGGGCGGCCTAAAACCGCCCCCGCGTATGACAGAGATATTTTTACCGCTCTAATCTTCCAGCAGCTCTTTAATCTTCTGCGTATAAAACTCGGCGAGCGATTCAGCGATCTCCATCGAGGCGCCCTCGCTGAAGACGCGGCAGACCGGCTCTTCGGGGTCCGGGAGGATGAGCGCCCAGCCGTCGGGGTGGTAAACCTTTACGCCGTCGATGAGCTCGAGTTCCTGCTGCGGCTTTTCCTCGATGAGCCGGCGGATGACCATGCCCTTGGTTTCCCAGGAAACCGGAACCTCGCGCCGGGTGACAAAGTAAGCCGGCACCTCGTCAACAAGGTCGCCGAGGGTTATCCCTTGCTCGGCGGTAAAGGAAAAGATGCGCACCAGGGCCGCCAGGGCGTCAAAATGGAGCAGCGCCTCGTAGGCCTGGGCCATGAGCGCCTGTTTCCAGAGATCCTGGCGCGCAGCCTTGGTGCGCACCACTTCTGCCCGGTAGCGCGCGGCGAGCGCGTCGATGGCCCGCGGCGCCGTGACCGGCACGACGACGGGACCGCCGCGCTGTTTCAGAGCGACGAGGGCCAAAATGGCGGTGAAGAGGTCGTCCTGGATGATCCTGCCGCGCTCGTCTATTAGGATCATGTAATCGGCGTTGGCGTCGATCACCGCGCCGCCATCCGCCCCCTTCTCCACCACGGCCGCGCAGAGTGACGGCAGGATATCCTGGTATTCCTGCCATTGCCGGGGGCGGCTGGCTGGGCCTTCCCGGTTGTAGCTCAAAACGGTGACGCCCAACTCGCGGCTCAGCGCGGTGATGAAGCGCCCCAGGTTGGTCTCCTCATAAAGGAGCACCAACTTCAGCGCCGCGTCTTTAAGCTGGTCCGAAGCATATTCGCAAAGCGACCGCAGGTAGGCCTCCGGCACGCCAGGAAGGTACTGCAGCGCTTCCACTTTGAAAACCGGCGCCCGGGGAAAATCCTCGCGGTAGTAAAGCTGCTCGATCTTGCGTTCGGTGCCGCGGGAGATGTCCGCACCGGCCGCGTCGGTGAAAATTAGCCGGAGTTTGTCGGGATCCTGGGTCGAGAACTTGACGTGCACGCCGCCGCTTAGCCCGAAATTCCGCACCCCAAAACGGTGCATCGGCGTCGTTCCAGAGCCGAAATCGCGCACTTTCAGGCCGACCGACTGCAAGCCCGCGGCGAGCGCCGCCTTCGCCATCCCCGAAACCGGGTAGGCGTCGCTCGAAATGGCTACGGTGGCCCCTTCCTTCAACACGGCACCGAACGCGCTCCCCAGGCGGGCGGTGAACTCGGGCGTGATCTCAATGTTCGCCAGACCGCTTACTCCCTCGCTTCCAAAGAGGTTGCGCCGGACACCGTTTCCCCAGACAAGGCTATCGCTTACCGTGGTTCCCGTATCCACAAACTTATGCGGCCAGAGTTTGACTTTGGGCTTTAAAAGGCTACGCTCCTTGATCACCGAATGGTCGCCGACAACCGCCCCTTCATAAACGCCGGCGTTGGCCTGCACCTGCACTCTGTTCCCTAAAACGGCGCCGCGGAGGGCTGCCCCCCGCCCGATAAAACAGTGGTCCCAGACGACGCTCCGTTTGATGCTGGCCCCGGCTTGAACGGTGCAACCGGTGCCGATCACCGAATACCTGCCAACATAGGCCCCCGGCCCGATCTGCGTGTGCGCGCCGATCGCCGCTGGCCCCTCAATGCGGGCACCATCATCGATCACCGCGCCTTCTTCGGCCCAGACCTGGGGCCGAACCTCCCGCCCGGGCAGACTAACTTTTGCCCTGCCGGAGAGAACGTCTTCGTGCGCCCGGAGGTAAGCCTCCAAGCCCCCGATGTCGCACCAGTAACCGTCGAGGACAACCCCGTAGAGCGGCTTTTTCTCCCGGAGGAGAAGCGGAAAAAGGTCCTGGCTGAAATCGAAGGGCTGCCCCGCCGCGAAATAGTCGAGGGCTTCAGGCTCCAGGACGTAAATGCCGGTATTCACGGTATCGCTGAAAACCTCACCCCACCCCGGTTTTTCGAGGAACCGCCGGATACGCCCCGTTTCGCCCGTGATCACCACGCCGTACTCGAGGGGGCATTTGACCCGGGTGAGAACGATAGTAGCGAGCGCGCCGCGCTGCCGGTGAAAGTTAACCGCCTCGAGGAGGTTTACGTCGGTTAACGCATCGCCGCTCACCACGAGGAAGGTCTGGTCGAGGAAAGGGGCGGCGTTCTTAACGCTGCCCGCCGTACCGAGGGGATTCTCCTCGACGAAGTAGTGCAGGCGAACCCCAAATTCGCTGCCGTCGCCAAAGTAATCCTGAATCGCCTCGGGTAAGTAGCGGAGCGTCACGCCGATCTCCCGAATGCCGCATTTTTTCAGGAGGTCGATGCAGTAGGCCATAATCGGCCGGTTGACCACGGGAACCATCGGCTTGGGCCGGTTGCAGGTCAAAGGGCGCAGGCGGGACCCCTCGCCGCCAGCCATAATGATCGCCTTCAAGATATCCCCCTCCCAAAGTCAGGCGTAACGTCCCAGAAACTGATAAACCTTGCCCGCCGGCCGGGGCCGGACCGCGAAGGGGTCGGGCCAGTCGATCCGCCGCCGCTCATGCCAAACCGCCTCGTAGACGGCCCTGGTCCGCCGGGCAATATCACCCCAGTTATAGTCCCTGAGGGTTTTCTGGTAGGCCCGCGTCCGTAAGGCCTCCGCCAGGTCCGGGTTGCCAAGCAGCGCAACAATCTTGTCGGCGAGGGCCTGGGGATTATCCGGCGGGCACTTGAGCCCATCCACCCCGTCCTGCACAATCTCCCCGAGTCCCCCTGCGTCGGTCACGACCACCGGAACCTTTGCCGCCATCGCCTCGAGGGCCACGATGCCGAAAGGCTCGTAGAGGCTGGGGAAAACGGCGACCGCCGCCCAGCTGTAAAGCGCGTTGCGGGTGGCGTCATCAACGTAGCCGGTGAAGTAGACGCGGTGCGCAATGCCTAACCGCTCCGCAAACTGCCGGAGCTCGTGCTCGTAAGGCCCCTTCCCCGCAATCACAAACTTCGTCTGGGGGTGCCGCGCGAGAACCAGCGGGGCTGCGGCGAGCAGGATGTGGACTCCCTTTTCCCGCACCAGGCGACCGATGTAAAAGACGATCTTCTCGTCCGGTGCGGCAAACCAATCGCGCGGCGGATGGGCCTGCCGCACCAAGTAATTTTCCGGGTTTACGCCGTTAGGGATGACCGCAAGTTTGTCCTGCGGCACCTGGAAGATGTACTTGAGCTCGCCCTCCATGTGGCGGCTGCAGACAATCACCTTCCAGGCTTCGTAGCAGAGCCACCATTCGATGCTGCTGATGAAGCGTTGCAGGTCGTTGTGCAGTCCGTTGTGCCGGCCGAATTCCGTTGCGTGGATCGTGGCCACCAACGGCACGCGCAGTCCGTGCTTGAGCGCCCGCGCCGCCCAGGCCACGAGCCAGTCGTGGGCGTGCACCACGTTCACGCCCCGCGCCCGCTCGATGGCGGGGAAGGCCCGCTCGAGAAGGGCCACGTTAAGCTGCATGACCCAGGTAACGAAGTCCGGAGTCCCCGGCGTGTAGGGATGGACCCGGTAAACCTTTGCCCCGTTTACTTCTTCAATTTCCGGCACCCCCGGCGCACCGCAGGTAAAGACCAAAACCTCAACGCCCCGGCCGGAAAGCGCCGCGGTTAAATCATAGACGTGCTGTGCTAATCCCCCCACCGTTTTCGGGGGGAACTCCCACGAAAGCATCGCCACCCGCATCAGTTCTCCTCCTCCGCCCTATCTTTCCGCAAATCAGCCACGAGGCAAGCCACAAGCCGGATTCTTCTCACCCCCCACCGGTTACCGAAAATCCTTTCCCGACCGCCACCCTACAAGCATATGCGTAAGGTGGAATAATAATGACCCGCGAGTTTGAAGAGCGGTTCCATTTCGCAATTTTGCCCGGATTTAGTATCTCCCGAAGAAAAAAGCAAAATCCAGGGTTACGGAGGCCCGGCGGGGAAATTGAACGGTGCGGCAAACGGAGTATCTTACGATGGCTAAAGCCTCCCTCCGGATAACCAGGGCGCGCTCAGTTGGAGCAGCAACGGTGCTCTGGCCGCGGAGGGAGGCCCGCAGGCGGGGGAAAAACCGGCTTCAAATGATCCTGCCGGCGTGAATGATGTAACTCCAGTTAAGGCCGTTGTTATTATCCCACTTGTAACGGTTGCACCGGAAGCAGAAGTTGAGCCGTTCCTCGTCAAAGGGAACCTCAATCGTTTTTACCCAGCCCCAGCCCGTCCGGGACATTTTTAGATCCTGAACCCGGTGCCAGTTATCGGGCGCGCCGTAGCCGAGGTGCAGGAAAATCTGTTCCGCACCTTGGCGGGCCAGCTCCCCGTTATAGAAGATGGTAATCTCCTCCCCGGCAGTGATAGGGACCGGCTCGACAATCACGCCGCCGGGAAGGTGGGCGGCGTTGAGGCCCCCGATGCGTTCCGCGTGCGGTTCGTACTCCACGTGGTGAACCATCTCTCCTGACCTCCCAACCAGAATTTCTTCCTGCAGGCGCCGCTGAATCCGGCCGGTAATATTATGCCCCCGGACAGGCCTAATAACCCGCCGGGGGCGTAAAAGAGCCCCAAAGCGTTTTTAGACTTTATTCAGGGGCTACTTGCGCGACTGCTCAGCCGCTACCAGCCGCGTCAGTTCCTCCACCGCCTCGCTTACGTTCGCCACCAATATCTCTATGTCTTCGCGGGTGGCCGCTTCGATGTGCACGCCCGCCACTACTACCACCGGCTGCGCGCAGGCGACGGCTAATTTTTCCGCCGCCGGGCGGGCGATCTCATCATCCCGGTGGCCGTAAAGAGGCACGACGGTAGTGCTGGCCCGGAGTTTACCGGGCGAACTTAGGCTCGGTCGCGGCAGCGCTAAGGCTACCGCGCCCACATGGGGCTTCTCGCCGCCCAGGATCTGAACGATGAGGCCCTCCGCCGTTAACGTGGTGAGCACTTCGATCCGGTACCTTCCCGTACCGGCCGTTACGGTCAGGGTACGCACCATTTCTGTTTCCCTATTTTTTAAGCAGGACTCTTTTATCGCCCACGCGCCGCGTCACCCGCTTCTGGTCGAAGTACTCGAGCAGCGGGAGGGCGAACTTCCGGGAGGTTTTCAACAGGTCGCGCACCTCGGCAACGGAGATCTCGCCCTGTCGCCGCAGGACCGCCACGACTATATCCTGCGCTTCCCGCAAGGCCGCCGCGTGAAAAATCAGGTCCCCGTCGATTTTCACCAGGGTGTTGTTGCGGAGGAGGTAGGCGAGATATTCCCCCGCCTCCTCCGGCGGAATCTTGAGGCGGGCCGCCGCTTCTTTCCAGCCCGGCGGCTGAAAGCGCGCCTCCCGGTAAAGCGCCGCTAACTGAGCGAGTAAGCGCTCCGTCGCCGGCGGCAGCACCCGGCCAAAGCCGGCTAGCGCCACCGCTTGACCCCGGAGCTCCACCAGCCCGTCGTCGGCCAGCGCCTGCAGCAGCGTCTGGAAAACGCGGGCCGGGACATCGGGGAAGAGGCGCGACCGGAGCTCCTCCTTCGGATAGCCTTCGCGCAGCGGGAACTCCCGGTGGTAGGCGTTGAGAATCTCCCCTATTCTCTGCTTCAGCTTGTCGTAAAACCGGGCGTCCAGAACAAAAAGCTGATTTTCTACCGGCAAAACCTTCACGCGGCCCGCAGCCGCGAGCTCCTGTACCTGGCGCGTGACCTCTTCCGGCGGCATACCGGTCGCCGCGGCTAGGAAACTCACCTCTCGCGGCGCCTCTGCCGCGCCCAATTGCTGGAGCACTTTTTCGGCAGGCGAACCCGACTCTAACGTTCGCAGGCGGTCGAGCACTTCCGGCCGGAAGCGCTTGTGCCGCTCAGCCGCCGGGTCAAGCACTACGCCGCCGCCGATCGTCTCTAACGGGGAGAAAGACCGCAGCACAAAGCGGTCCTGCCGGTCCGCCACCACCGGTTCCTCAAGGAGAAGCTGGGCGTAGGCGGAAGCGCCCGGGGCCAGTTCGTCGCGGTCGAGGAGCACCGCCCGCCCCATAACCTCGGCCGTGCCGAGGTGAAAGCGCACCCGCGCCCGGTTCTTGAGCGGGCGTGCCGCAGGCAGGAGGAAAACCCGCGCGTCAAGCCGGTGGGAGGTCCTAAAAGCGCCGGGGGTGGCCAGGACGTTGCCCCGCTGCACCGCTTCCCGCTCGACCCCCGCTAAGTTGACCGCCACGCGCTGGCCGGCCCGCGCGCTACGCGCCTTCTGCTTGTGGACCTGTAAGGAACGGACGCGGCCGGTGATGCCCTGGGGCAGCACGGTCAGGGTATCTCCCTCGTTAACCGTTCCGGAAACCAGGGTGCCGGTCACCACCGTTCCGAAGCCGGCGACCGTGAATACCCGGTCGATTGGTAACCGCACCGGCCCCCCGGCAGGTCGCTCCTGAACCTCCTGAACAGCACGGTCGAGCGCCGCGATGAGTTCCCCCAACCCCTCTCCCGTAACCGCCGAAACGGGAATTACCGGCGCCGCTGCAAGCACCGTCCCGGCAAGATACTCCCGGACTTCCCCCAATACCAGCCCCAGCCATTCGGCATCCACAAGATCGACCTTGGTGAGCGCTACCACGCCGCGCTCGACGCCGAGGAGCTGAATAATGTCGAGGTGCTCCCTGGTCTGCGGCATTACGCCCTCGTCGGCCGCGATCACGAGGAGCACGAGGTCGATGCCGCCTACGCCCGCCAGCATGTTTTTAATGAAGCGCTCGTGCCCGGGAACATCAACAATACCCGCCCTGATACCGCTCGGCAGGTCAAGGTAGGCAAACCCGAGTTCGATCGAGATGCCCCGCTCTTTTTCTTCTTTAAGACGGTCGGTGTCGATTCCGGTGAGGGCCTTGACCAGCGCCGTCTTGCCGTGATCGACGTGCCCGGCCGTGCCGATGGTAACCGATTTCACTGCGTACCACCCCGCAGCAGCGTCCTGCAGGCGCCGGTAAGCAGCGGGAATTCGGCCGGGTCGATGGTGCGCAGGTCGAGGACCAGGGCATCCCTTTCCACACGGGTCACCACCGGCGGCTCCGCCCGGAGGAGCCGCCGGGCGGCCTCCCCGGCCTCAAGCTCCGGGAAGGAGAGACACACGCACGCCGTGCGCGGTAAAGCCGTCGGCAGCGCGCCCCCGCCCACCTCGGAGCAACCCTCTTCAACCCAGACGGCAACCTCCGGGCCGAGCGCCGCCGCCAGCTCACCGGCAAGCCTCCCGGCAAGCGCTTTAAGTTCCTCAAGGGGCCGCGTCAGCAGCCGCAACGTCGGGATGGTCGTAAGGGCCTCCTGCGGGTCCAGGTACTCGCGCAACGTAGCCTCCAGCGCCGCCAGGGTGAGCTTGTCGATTCGCACCGCCCTGGTCAACGGGTTTTTCTTCATCCGCGCAATATACTCCCGGCGGCCGACAATGATGCCGGCCTGCGGGCCTCCCAAGAGCTTGTCGCCGCTGAAGGTGACTACGTCCACTCCGGCGCCCACGATCTCCTGGACGGTCGGCTCGTACGGCAGGCCGAAGCGCCGCAGATCAACCAGTGTACCGCTACCTAAGTCGGACATAACGGGAAGGCCGTGTTCGCGCCCCAGACCGCTCAGTTCTGCAGGCGAGACCTCGCGGGTGAAGCCAACAATCCGGTAGTTGGACATGTGCACGTGGAGCAGGAGGGCCGTCCGCTCGGTAATCGCGTTGCGGTAGTCGGAAAGGTGGGTCTTGTTCGTGGTCCCGACCTCGACGAGAATCGCCCCGCTCTGCCGCATCACGTCCGGAATGCGGAAGGAGCCCCCAATCTCCACTAACTGGCCGCGGGAAACGATAACCTCCCGTCCTGTAGCCAGGGTGCTCAGGGCGAGGAGCACTGCCGCGGCGTTGTTATTTACTACCAGGGCCGCCTCAGCGCCGGTCAGGCGGCAAAGGATTTCTTCCACCAGGGCGTAGCGCTCGCCCCGTTTTCCCCGGTTGAGGTCGAACTCGAGATTGGTGTAGCCGCCCGCTGCCGCTGCAATCGCCTGCAGCGCCCGCTCGCAGAGCACCGCCCGCCCTAAATTCGTATGCAGGACCACTCCCGTGGCGTTAACCACCCGCCGCAGTTTCGGCAGCACGGCTTGCGCCACCCCGGCAGCCACCGCTTCCGGTCGCAGGTCCACACTCTCACCGCGCAGTAGGGCCGCGCGCAGGCCGCCGAGCACCCCGCGCACCGCTTCTACCACCGCACCCCGCGGGTAAACCGCGAGCAGATCGCGCACTTCCGGGAAGCGGAGCACCTCGTCCACCGCCGGGAGCTGCCTCAGCGCCGCATTTTTGTCCTCGGGCGTCATCCTCTCCTCCTTCCGCGACCGGCCTTTAACTAAAGCTGTAACGTAGAACGTCAGAACGTCCTTATAATCCGGTAATCGGTCGTCCGCTGTGCCGGCACAAAACCGGCGTCCCGGATCACCCGGAGAATTTCGCTCTGCGGCACGCGGTAGGCGGCACCCGCCGCCCGCACCACATTTTCTTCTAACATTGTGCCGCCAAAGTCGTTTGCCCCGAAGGCAAGGGCCACCTGCCCCACCCGCGCGCCCTGAGTCACCCAGGAAGCCTGGATGTTGGGCACGTTGTCGAGAAGCACGCGCGCCAGCGCCAGCACCCGCAGGTATTCGACCACAGGCGGCGTGCTCCCACCCAGGGCCGTGTTCCCCGGCTGGTAACTCCAGGGGATGAAGGCGGTAAATCCTCCCGTCTGGTCCTGGATTTGCCGGATACGGATAATGTGCCGCACCCGCTCTTCAGGGGTTTCCACGGTTCCGAACATCATCGTGGCGCTCGCGAAGAGCCCTAATTTGGCGGCGGTTACCATCACCGCCGCCCACTCCTGCCAGCTTATCTTCCGGGGGCTAATCACCCGGCGCACCCTGTTTACCAGGATCTCCGCTCCCCCTCCCGGCAGGGAGTCAAGGCCCGCCTCTTTAAGCCGCTCCAGCACCTCACGCACCGGTAAGCCTTCCAGCCGGGCAAGGTGAACGATTTCCGGCGGCGAGAGGGAGTGGATGTGCACGGGGAAGCGCGCCTTGATCGCTCGGAAAAGGCTGGTGAAGTAGGCGAGGTTCAGGCGCGGGTGCAGGCCCCCCTGAATGAGCACCTGCGTCCCTCCCTGCGCCACGAGTTCCTCAATCTTCCTCATTATCTCGTCGTGGCTCAGGACGTATGCGTCCGGGTCGTCTTCGCGCCGGTAAAAGGCGCAGAAAAGACAGCCCGACTGGCAGACGTTCGTATAGTTGATATTCCGGTCGATGACGAAGGTGACGTAGCCCTCAGGATGCAGCCGCCGCCGGATGAGGTCCGCCGCACGGCCGAGGCTCAACAGGTCGGTTTCGTAGTAGAGCTGCACCCCCTCCGTCTCGGAAAGGCGCTCGCCGGCCACCGCCCTGGCAAGCAGTTTCTCCGGGCTAGCCAACGGTCTCCCCCCAGATGTGGAGCGTGTTCACCCGTTCCTCAATCAGCCCCAGCTTATAGGCATAATCGTAAAAACGCAAGAGGCCCCGCCGGTATTTTTCGTCAAAATCGTGCCTTATCAGGCCGAAATAATCCTTTAGCACTTCTTCCGGCAAACCGGTCGTCCGCCTGGCCTCCCGGACAAGTTCCCCGACGCGCCGCGTGCCCTCAGCTTTCGCCGCCGCAAGGGTCTGCACCAGCGCCGCCGTCTCTTCCGGGTGGTTCACGGCGAACTCCCGCCGGACCGTCCAGAGGGCGTAAACCATCATTTCCCCGGTAAACTCCTTCCAGGCGGCGCCCAGATCAATAACCCGCAAGGGCAGGCCCTGCTCCCGCACCCGCGTGGCGGCCACCAGCGCATCGTCGCCGATAAGGAGGGCGGCTTCCGCTTCCCGGAGCATAGCCTCTAGGTCCGGCGGCCGGACGGTGAAACTCGCCTCTACCTGGTAGTGGTAGGCAAAAAGGATCCGGACCAGCGCCACCGAAGTAGCCGAAGAGCCCGTAAGCGCAACCGTGCACCCTTCCAGTTCCAGCGGCGGCCGGCGGCTGAAGAGCATGATGCTTTCCACCCGCCCGTCCGCGCTCACCGACAATCCCGGCAGGATGATTGTTTCGTCGGGCCGCCGCGCGTACTCGATGGAAGAAAGGGGCGTCACGTCAAGCCGACCCTCGATAAAGAGCCGGTTGAGAAACGCGGGCACCCCCTTAACGATCTCCAGGGGAACACTACAGGGAACTAACTTTTTCTCGAGTGGGTAGTAAACAGGGAGGCAATTGAGGTAATCGACCTGCCCCAGCCGGACCGGCATTCTTAAAACCCCTCCCTCACGGTGTTATAGAGGGCGTCGCGCTCCACAGGCACGTAGCCCGCCGTCCTGATAAGTTCCACCAGTTCCTGCCGGGCCAGCCACTCGGGGCTTTCGGCCCCGGCGCTATGGGTGATTTTTTCCTCCACCACCGTCCCCTCGAGGTCGTCGGCACCAAAGTGGAGCGCAATCTGGGCAATCTTTGGCCCGAGCATCACCCAGTAGGCTTTAACGTGCGGGAAGTTGTCGAGAAGCAGCCGGGCTATGGCGATGGTCTTTAAGTCGTCGAAACCCGTAGGGCATTCCTTTACCTGCCCCGCGAGCGCCGTGTTGCGGGGGTGAAAGGCCAAGGGCACGAAGCTCAAAAAGCCGCCCGTTTCGTCCTGCAAGCGGCGGAGGGCGAGCAGGTGGTCCACCCGCTCCGCAACCGTTTCGAGGTGTCCGTAAAGCAGGGTGGCGTTCGTCGGAATCCCGAGGCGGTGGGCGGCGGCGTGGATGGCGAGCCACTTGTCACCGCTGATCTTCCGCGGGCAAATAAGCTCGCGGACACGGGGCGCAAAAACTTCGGCGCCGCCCCCCGGCAGGCAGTCAAGCCCCGCCTCCTTCAGGCGTGATAGAACTTCCGTTATTGACAATCCGTGGCGCCGCGCCAAAAAATCGACCTCGACGGCGGTAAGCGCTTTTAGCGTCACACCGGGCAGGATTTCCCGCGCCCGCCGCAGCAGCTTCTCGAAGTAGCCGAGATCCAGCTCCGGGTTGAGCCCCCCGACGATGTGCAACTCGCGCACGCCGAGCTCCTTCATCCGGAAAAGCTTCGCCTCCACCGCGTCAAGCGACAGGGTGTAGGCGCCCGCCTCGCCCGGAGCGCGGCTGAAGGCGCAAAACCGGCAGCCGTTAACGCAAACGTTGGAATAATTAAGGTGGTGGTTGACAGCGAAGTAGACCCGCTCGCCGTGGCGTCGTTTCTTCACCACCGCGGATAGGTATCCTAAGGCCAGCAGGTCGTTTGACCGGTATAGGGTGAGCGCGTCTTCCCGGTCAAGCCGCTCTCCCGCCGCAACCTTACCGGCTATTTCCTGCAGGGCCCCGTCCAGTTGCCATATTTCGGCCAAAACCATTCCTCCGTTCGGCTACCAAAGGATATCGAGCAGGGTAAAGACAAGCATCCCCGTGCTAAGCAGGCCGTTCAGGTTAAAGAAGGCAATACCCACGCGCGAAAGGTCGTCCGCCCGGACCAGCCGGTGCTCGTAAAAGAGGAGCGCCACGGCTACGGCAACGCCGGTCCAGTAGAAGGCACCGAGTCCTAAAAGCTTACCGGTGAGGGCGAAAAAGAGCGGCGCCAAAACGTGGCAGCCCCGCGCCACCCAAAGCGCCGGCCCGATTCCGAACCGGGCCGGCAGCGAAAAGAGGCCCTCCCGCCGGTCGAAGTCATAGTCCATGCAGGCGTAAACGATGTCGAAGCCGGCGACCCAGAAGAGCACCCCTAGACCTAGGAGCACCGGTGGCAGAGCAAACCCATTGGTGATCGCCACCCAAGCGCCGACGGGGGCAAGGGCCAGGGTCAGGCCCAGGTAGAAATGGCACGCCCAGGTAAAACGCTTGGTGTAGGAGTAAAACCAGAGGATAAGAACGGCAAGCGGAGAGAGTTTGAGCGCCAGGGGACTGAGCTGCCACGCCGCCACTAACAGCAGGCCGCAAGAGAGAAAAACGTACACCCACACCTCCCGGGCCGCAAGTAGCCCCTGCGGCAACGCGCGGTTAGCCGTGCGGGGATTTTTCGCGTCTATCTCCCGGTCGATGAGCCGGTTCAGCGACATCGCCGCCGTCCTGGCTCCCACCATCGCCACCGTAATCCAGAAAAGGTCGTGGGCTGAAGGCAGCCTCTTCCCCGTTAGGAGGGCCCCGATGTAGGCAAAAGGAAGCGCGAAAATGGTATGCTCAAACTTGATCATCGCGAGAAAAATCTTAAACTTTTTCCATGAAGGGTTCAAAACCCCGCTAAAGGCCATACTCCGGCCACCTCCGGTCGACCAGCGCCTTGACCTCCGGGCTCATCACAATATCCTCCGGCCACTCCCGCTCGTGTCCCTCGCCCGGCCACTTCCGCGTGGCGTCGATGCCCATCTTCGACCCGTAGGCAAAACGGGGGGACGCGTGGTCGAGCACATCGAGCGGCCCTTCGGAAAGAATGATGTCCCGGCGGGGATCGATGTTGTTGAAGACCCGCCACCAGACCTCGCTCATGTCCTGCACGTTGACGTTCGCGTCAACCACGACCACTAACTTGCTGAAGGCGAGCTGCCCCATTCCCCAGACGGCGTGGATGATCTTTCGCGCGTGCCCGGGATACGCCTTATTAATCGAAAGCACGACGCAGTTATGGACCACACCCTCCACCGGAAAGTTGATATCGACCACTTCGGGAAGCTGCAACCGGATGAGTGGCAGGAAGAGCCGCTCCGTAGCCTTACCGATGAAGGCGTCCTCCATCACCGGCCGCCCGACGATCGTGGCTGGGTAGATGGGGTTGCGCCGGTGGGTGATGCAGGTGACGTGAAAAACCGGGTAGTAATCGGCCAACGAGTAGTAGCCCGTATGGTCCCCGAAGGGACCCTCGAGCCGCTGCTCCTCCGGGTCGACGTAGCCCTCGAGGATGATTTCGGCGTGCGCCGGGACTTCAAGGTCGACCGTCTCGCACCGGACTAACTCCACCGCCTCCTTCCGCAGAAAGCCGGCGAAGAGCAGTTCATCGATCCCCTGCGGCAGCGGCGCGGTGGCGGCATAAATCGTGGCCGGGTCGGCGCCGAGGGCAACCGCTACCGGCAGTCTCCTGCCCTGCGCGCGTGCCTTGCGATAGTGAGCAGCGCCGTCCTTATGGATGTGCCAGTGCATCCCGGTCGTCCGGGCATCGAAGACCTGCATCCGGTACATCCCGACGTTGCGCCGGCCCGTCTCCGGGTCCTTCGTGAAGACGAGCGGCAGGGTGATGAAGCGCCCCGCGTCCCTCGGCCAGCACTTCAAGACCGGAAAACGGGTGAGATCCGGCTCCTTTACCACCACTTCCTTACAAGGCCCGGTACGCACTACCCGCGGCACAAAAGAAGAAAGCTCCGCCAGCCGCGGCAGTGCCTTCAGCTTGTCCCAGAGGCCCTGCGGGAGTTCGGGTTGCAGGAGGGCGCACAGCTCCTCCCCTATCGCGTCCAGGTCCTCAGTGCCGAGGGCCAATTTCATGCGCGCGAGCGTCCCGAAGAGGTTGGTAACGACGGGAACCTCGTAGCCGCGAACGTTTTCAAAAAAGAGCGCCGGGCCGCCTGCTTTGACGACGCGGTCCGTAATCTCGGTAATCTCGAGCTCCGCGTCCACCGGCGCCGCAACCCGCTTCAGTTCCCCGCGCTCTTCGAGAACCTTGATAAACTCCCGGAGATCCCGGTAGCTCAAAAAACCACCCCGTTTTTTACGGCTTTGTCCCGACGTGCACCGCCACGATGCCGCCGGTCAGCTCAAAATAGTGGGCGTCCTTCAGCCCAACCGCCGTGAAGATGTCACGGATCTCGTCCTGGTGCGGGAAAACGCGCAGCGAGTTGGGCAGGTAGCTGTAAGGGCCGCTGGTGCCCACCCCGAGACGGCCGATAAGCGGCACCAGCCGGTTGAAATAGAAATAGTAAACCTCCCGGAAGCCCGGCATCCGGGGTTTAGCGAGTTCCAGAGATACAACCTTTCCCCCGGGTCGCACCACCCGCATCATTTCCCGAATCGTCTGGGTGATATCCGGAACATTGCGGAGGGCAAAACCGATGGTGGCACAATCGAAAGTATCGTCGGGGAAAGGCAGGTTCATCGCGTTGCCCCAAACAAGCTCGATCACGTCCCTGTATGGGGTGCGGGCGATATTCTCCCGTCCTTTTGCCAGCATCTCCTCGCAGAAGTCGACCCCCACAACCCGTCCCTGGAGGCCCACCACCTTCGCCTGCTCCAGCGCAAACATACCCGTGCCGCAGCAGACATCAAGCCCGTAGCCGCCGGGCTTCAGGCCGCACTGGGCCACGGCGAAGCGCCGCCAGTACTTATCCCGGTTAAAACTCAAGACGGTATTCAGGAGGTCGTAACGGTGCGCAATGCGCGAGAAGAGCGCGTGCACGTAAGCTTCCTTTTTCTTGTATTCCTGCGGAATATCCATCAAGTCTCCCTCGTTGGTGTTGTTTTACCGGGTGGCGGCAGCCTCCACGCCCAAAACCGCGCGGGCCGTAGAGTTCAGCAGCTTTTCGAGGTAGCGCCGCGCGGGGCGCGCCGGCAGCCGGGCCAGCGCCGCCTGCGCCCCGGCAAGGTAGGGTGTGGCCAGCGATAAGGGAGCACCACGCCGGAGCAGGCCGTAGAGCATCCCGAGATTGAGCCCGAAATCATGCAGCTCCCCCAAAAAGGGCGCGTCGGCCAGCGTTCCCGGCAGGCGGCAGCACTCGCCGATCAAGAGCGCCACCTCCTTCTTTATCACCGGGGGCTCAAGGCTCTCCTCTGCCGCAGCTCCGGCGACCGCGGCGCACTCGGCCTGCACGACCTGCGCGAGCGGGATGAGCAGGTGCTGCAGCGCGGCATCCGACAGAAGGCGGAAAGAAGCACTGTAAAGGTAATCGCCCAGCAGAATCAGGTTCTTGAGCGTGTCGTCTTTCGCATCAGCAGCACTGGCTTTCCGGTGCAGCACCCCGGCCAGGAAAATAAACTGCACCGCCGCCGCCAGCGGGAAAAGCGCGGCCGGCGGGGCGCCGCAAAGGCGGCCCGAGAGGAAAACAAGCGCCGGACGGAGGTGGTCCTCCAGCGCCTCTTTCTCCAAAAACCGCGGTGATAGCCGGCTCCCGCTTTTACTGATCGTCTCGTCTACCGTTGCCCGCACCGCGACTAATTCCTTGCGGAGCGGCAGCAGCGATTCAAGGTTTTTCAATTCCCTGCCTCCGTCAACCGGCGTTAAACGGCCACCGTATCCGGTTAGCGCCTTCTCATCGATACCTTATATTCGCGCGCAGCGTGCTTTTTCCTGCCGTAAAAAGGACGCCTTTTAAAACAAATCGGCCTTGCGTCGCTTTTTCGCTTCGCAAGGCCAACCTAACCGTGATACGCTGACTCTTTCCGGTATTCTCTTAGGCCCGTACTAATAAACACCCCTCCTTCAGACTGCCTGGGCCGCCTGCGGTGAAGTCTCGAAAATAAGACCTCGCTTTTGCTCCTTGGCGAGGACCCGCTTAGCCCGGAAACCGCGGGTCAGGTAGTTACAGGCCTCCCAGGGATCCACCTTATCGCCACAGGTAAAAACATCGACCGCGGCGTAGCCCAATTCCGGCCACGTGTGAATCGCGAGGTGGGACTCCGAAATGACCACCACACCGCTTACCCCTTGCGGGCTGAACTTATGAAAGACGAACTCCCTAACCTCTGCGCCTGCCTCGAGTGCGGCATTGACCATAATCTTTTCCACCAGTTTGATGTCGTTCAGCGTGTCAAATTCGCAGCCGTAGAATTCGGCCAAGACATGCCGACCCAAAGCCTTCATCTTGGTTCCCATCCCCCTTTGCAAAGTTTTTCTTTGGCACAATCAACACAATTTTAACACATCCCCCCCTGTTGTCAACAAAATTTTGCACCCCTCCGTCACGCCGCGACCACATGGTTGCGCAACTTGCCGATCCCCTCGATTTCAACCACCACGCTGTCTCCCGGTTTCAGGGGCCCCACGCCGCTCGGGGTGCCGGTCAGGATGACGTCCTCGGGATACAGGGTCATCACCGCCGAGATGAAGCTCACCAGGTAGGCAACGTTAAAGATGAGTTCCTTCGTAGAAGAATGCTGCCGCCGCTCCCCGTTGAGGTAAAGCGAGATCGTGCAGTCGCCGGGGTCAAAAGCGGTGACAATGAACGGGCCTAAGGGGCAGAAGGTATCGAAAGACTTGGCGCGGGTCCACTGCCCGTCCTTTCTCTGCAGGTCGCGCGCCGTAACGTCGTTGGCGCAGGTATACCCGAGAATATATGCGGCCGCCTCTTCCGGCCGGACGTGGCGCGCAATCTTCCCGATCACCACCGCCAGCTCCGCCTCGTAATCCACCTGTCGCGCCATCGCCGGATAACGGATCGCCTCTTCGGGGCCGATCACGGTGGTTGGCGGCTTAAGAAACAATACCGGCTCCTCCGGAAAAGGGTAGCCGAGCTCGCGCGCGTGGTCGCGGTAGTTGAGACCAACACAGACAATTTTGCTCGGCCGGCAGGGAGCTAACACCTTCAGCGCGGCGAGCGGGTATCCCTCCGGCTCGGGTCGCCCACCGAAGCCGCCCCTTAGCGGGTAGACCATATCCCCGTTCACCATGCCGGCAAAGACCTTACCTTCCCGTTCGAAGTAGCCCAGACGCATCGCTTAACACTCCCGCAACAGGATATAGAGCAGCGGCGGGATGCCAAAAATTGTCGCCATAGCCGCCGCTACGGTTCCGGAGTCGTTGAAGGCAAAGGCCGCCACCGCGGTTACCACCACGCCGACGAAGCCACTGAAGAGATAGGGGTAGCGGACGCGAAATACGCGCATCACCCCCACCGGACGGTAAAAAAGAATCAGCAGGCCCCCAATACCCGCCGCCAGCACGCGCGACCAGATGGTGTAGCGGAAAAGCTTGATATTCATGGCCATCTTACGCTTGATAATGTCGAGCGCGGCTCCCGGGTCCTGGAGGACCAGCAGGAGGTTCCGGCCGACGTGCGACTGCGCCCCTTCGCCCCGCAGAAGATCGCAGACCGCGAAAAGCCCGGGCAACAGTAGGCCCACACCGCAAACGGTCAGCGCGGAACGCCAGGTAAGGCGGACGCCGGCAAAAACGAGTGAGCTGATGGCGAAGGCCACCACCGCCGTCAGCAGGCCACCGAAATTAGCCCCGAAGCCCGGTGCGCCGAGCGTAGCCGTGGCTATACCCATCAAGAGCAGGACACCGGGGAAAACGCGCCGGCCCCAGATGGTGAAGGCACAAGCGCCGCCGAAAATTACCGCGCTGATGAGGACCCCCATATACTCGTTGCCTATCCCGTAAAAGCGGGCGCCTCCCATGAGGTCGTAGCTAAGCAAGGATGCTTTAAGGAGTCGTGCACCCGTGAAGGCATCCGCAAGAATCAAACCCGCTGTGGCGGCAGAGAGAAAGATGAAACCGGCGAAGGGCTGCTTCCTTTCGAAGCGCACCATAATCAGGGTAAGAGTGGCGACCAGCACAGAAAGCCCCGCAATGTAAGGGAAAGGTTTAAAGACGCCCAGACCCGGCATAAGGAGAACGGCAAGGGGCACAACCATCACGCTCAGCAGGAGTGGCGCCAGCCGCAGCCGCCTGGGAAGCTCCTTTTCGCGCGCGAGAATGAAAAGCACGGCGCCGGTAATGACGGCAATCGTATAACTGAGATAAATCTTGATTACCGGAACACGGAAGTTATGGACAAAGAGACTTTTTTCGCGCAGGTCATCCAGAAAGGAAAGTTGGTCTCCCGCACGGACCGCCGTAGCCGGCCGCCCCGACATGCATTCCGGTACCCGCAGGCCAAAGAACTCCAGCACGGTGGGTGCAATATCGGTGTTCATAATGACTCCGGGACGCTTAGTCGAAGGAGAAACCAGGACTGTACCCTGAGGCACGCCGCGCCCGACCATTACCACCGGCGTGACCCAATCACCGTTTTCGAGGGCTTCAGACGCCGGCGTAGGCGCCACCACCAGCAGCAGGTCCCGCCGGAAGTCAAGGCTAGCCGCAAGTTTACCCAAAAAGGCGTCGGCCCGGGCAAGGGCCTCCTCCCAGCGCTGGCGGAAAATCGGGTCTGCGACCTCTTCCTTCGCGGCGTGAAGCCGGCTGGTATCACCGAGGTCAATAACCACAAAGTCGGCCGTCTTCAGGCGCAACCACTTGTCCCAAAGGAGGTCGTAATTGGTCCGCCAGCCGCCCGGGAAGTAAGCGTCCTGCACCAGCAGCTCCCGTCCGACAAAACCGGCCTCTACCACGCCGCTTTCGTCCATCGCTATGGTGGCCACCTGCCTTCCGAGGCCGTCGCGCCAGTCTGCATTCCCCAGACAGGCAACCTTAAGCCCAGCAGCCTTAAGTTCCCCGCCGAGGGCCCCCGGAACTACCGGATACTCTAATTTTGCGTTCTCCTTGACGATGCGGGCAATGTCCAAGACTACCACATTACCCGGACGCGGCAGGTAACCGGTCCGCTGGGCGAACTCTGCGGCAAGCTGTCCCCCCTGCGGGGGTCGTTCGGAGCATTCGTAAGCCGCCAGCGCCGCCTTCGTCCCCACAGCGTGGGCGCCCGCGCCAATGGTCGGGTAAGTATTTGCCGGCACCCGGCTGCCACCCGTAGTCGTGTTGAGTAGCGCGACCCCCCCCTGATGCATCAGGCGTTGCAGGTTTCCGGTCACCGGGCGGCCCAAATCCTCCAGCGTCAGGTAATCGATAATCACCATAACCACGCGGCCCCGCTCACTCCCGGCGGCGTAAGCAGAAGCGCCGCCGCAGAGTGTCGCTCCGAGCACCAGCAGGCCCAAAAAGTAGAAAAGAAGCCCAGTTCCGCATCGCTTCCGCATCAAAAGCGATTCCCTCCCCGCCCGCAGCGACTTTTACGGCAAACCAATCCAATTTTAAGCTACCCTTCACCCCGCTGGCAATAATCAAACGTTCGCGAGGAGCCCCTTTCGGGCGAGTTCCGCCTCGTAGAGCGCCATAACGGCGCGGGCCATCCTTTCAACTGTAAAAAGTTTCGTCACGCGCTCCCGGCCGGCCCGTCCCATTTTCGCGGCTAGTTCCGGGTCGCCGAGGAGCCGCCCGATGGCCGCCGCCAGTGCGGCCGCATCTCGGGGCGGGACGAGGATGCCCGTTTCGCCGTCCACTACGACCTCCGGTATCCCCCCTACCGCCGTAGCCACCACGGGCAGCGAAGCGGCCATCGCCTCCAGGGCCGCGATCCCGAACCCCTCGGTGAGCGAGGGGAGCACGAAAAGGTCGAAGGCGTTGAGGAGCGCGGGCAAATCTTCGCGCATTCCCGTAAAAAGGAATTTCCCGCCGGTAGAAGCCGCGGCCAGCCGCTCAAGCTCTGCGCGGCGCGGCCCGTCGCCTACGATGACGAAGAAGGGCTGCCGCCCCGGTGGGAGAAGGCCAGCAGCCTCAATAAGGTAGCGCACCCCCTTCTGGGGCGCCAGCCGCGCCACCGTCCCAACCACCCATGTATCCACCGGAAGCCCCAGGCGCGACCGGAGCACCGCGCGGCTCTCACCGACACGGAACTCTTCGGGGTTAACCCCGTTATAAATGGTAACCACCTGCTCCGGCTGCAGCCGCTCCTGCGCGATATACTCGCGCCGGAGGGCTTCGGAGACGGTGATGATCCGGTTGGTACTACGGGCGAGGAGGTTTTCGGCCAAGGCAAAGAGCCGCTTCTTATAGCCCGGCCACTCGGCGTAAAAAATCGAATTGTGCACCGTTAAAATACGGACCGGCGTTCCCGCCAGGACGCCTGCCAACCTCCCAACCAAACCCGCCTTTGCGCCGTGGGCGTGCAAAATGGCGACGCGCCGCCGCCGCAGCAGCGAACTCAGTTGCACTGCCGCGCGGCAATCATGCAGGGGGTCAAGCTCACCCCTGAAGGACACGGGGAAGAATTCGCCTCCCGCCGCGGCGACCTGCGCCGCCAGATCACCCACCGGACCAGCAATCATTAGCCTAAAGCGGGACCGGTCCGTATAGCGCAGCAGATCGATTAGATGGCGCTTCATCCCGCCGGCAGCGGGCCGTATGACGTGCAGCACGTTATAAGGCGGCAACCTTTTCCCCCTCCGGAGATACCATTCTTGCCGGATCGTCTCTTAATTCGCCGCCCGGCCGGGATTTCCTCGTAGCCAAAAGAAAATCCCCGCCATAAGCGGGGCTTGGAGACGGCTCCTGGGGCCACATAGCGGTTTTTCACGAAGCAGCCGCCATCAGTGCGCCTTGATAGCTTCTGTCGGACAGCTCTCCACCGCTTCCTGACAGGCGTCTTCCAGGTCTTCGGGTACCTCGCTTCCGGTAGCCACCGCTTTTTCCTCCTCCTCCGACCACTCGAAGACCCCCGGACAAAGGTCCACGCAGGTACCGCAACCAATGCAGAGGTCCGGATCTACTTCCACGCGCATCCGCGAAGCCCCCTTACGCAAATTTTTGACGGTTAAAAGTCTTGCTCCGGGGAAGGTAAAATATACGCCGGACTTAAGCGCGAAAAGCCGGCCGTTACACCCGTGGCCTTTCGTTCTGCGTGGCGGCAGGCAAGATGGTGCCCACCTTGACGCTGCCCCCCCCGGTAGTAAGGGCCCGGATGACTGCGGATTCGCTCAAAACTCCTTTCCATTCACCCCGGTAATCGGTCACCACAACAAAGGAAAAGCAGCCGGGGCGGAAAAGATGGGCCACATCTAAGAGTCGCGCCTCCTCAAGCGCAACCAGCACCGCACCCGGAAGCACCCGCGCGGCGGCGAACTCCCGTTCTTTGGCCAGGAGCTGCCGCAGAAAGAGGTAGGGCGCGAAGCGGAGCTCGCGGGTCGCCGCCCAGATAAGAAAAAGACCGACCCCGGCCACGTCCAGCCCCCAGCGGCCGGAAAGCGGGCCCAAAACGCCGCCGGCGAAGGTGAGCAGCCCGGTGAGCTGTCCCAGCCGCGCGCCGAGGTAAGTCGCCCGGTAAAGGCCCTTTTTGCGTGATAGAAAGGCGGCGAGCACCCGCCCGCCGTCAAGGGGTAGCCCGGGCAGCAGGTTGAAGGCCGCCAGGAGAAGGTTCACGGTTAAGAAAAACTGGCCCGTTTTCCCGGTAAGGTAGCCGTAGCGGACCAGCCCGAGGCCCGCACAGAAAAGCAAAAGGTTCGTCGCCGGCCCGGCAAGCGCGAAGGCGATCTGCCCGGTAAGGCTAAGGGCATTGACGTTCTCCACATAGGTGATACCGCCAAAGGGAAGGAGTTCGATCCTCCCGGTTACCGCACCCAGGCGGCGACCCGCTATCAGGTGGCCTGCTTCGTGGGCGAGTAGCGCCGCAAAAGCCGCTGCCGCCCGCTCTATCATGCCGGCGGCGAAATAAACCGTAAGGAAGAGGAATAGCAGCGGGTGGATGCGGAGCCGCGGATAGCCGGAAGTAAGGGCCACTATTCCCTTTGCCCCTTACCGGTGACCGCGATACGCTCGAACGGATCAACCGGCCGCCCGTTTTCCCGGTACTCAAAGTGCAGGCCGCCCCCGGCAACATCACCGTTATCACCGGTTGTGCCGATAACCTCGCCCGCAGCAACCTTCTGGCCTAGGGTTACCTCAACACTGCCGAGATGCGCGTAGAGGGTTGCCTCGTTTTTCCCGTGGTCAAGGAGGAGATAATTCCCGAGCGCGGGGTCGGTGCCGATTTTGGCCACCTTTCCGGCCGCCACCGCCCGGACCGGCGTCCCGGGACTGGCTTCGATATCTACGCCGGGATGAAACTCCTCCAGCCCCGTAGCCGGATTCTTATTCCAGCCGTAGCCGCGGCTAACCCGGCCCGATACCGGAACAAGCAGCTTCGGCGCCGCCGGTGCTCCTGCCGGCTTCGCGGGCTCACCCCAAAACGGCAAATCCGCACCGACAGCGAGCAGCCCGTGGCGGACAACCCTTTCCAGCACCGGCTGGTAGTTCCACTCGGTGGTAAGTACCCTGCGCAGGCCCACTTCTACCTTCTTCCCTACCGGCCCGCCGCTCTCTTTTAAGCCCAGAACAACCAGAAAAAGCGCTAAGGCCGCTACCACCTGGTAGAGCAACCGTTTCCCCGTTCCGGCCCTTTTCGGTTGAACCTGCGGCCAGTCGCCCAGCCCTGCCAATGGCCTCACCCCCGGGTAAAGATATAGGGCCTGTCTTTACCAACAAAATCCTACGGGCGAAGAGGGTTGAATATGCTAACCGGCAGGTAAAAAAAATTAGCGGGGCTTTGCCACCCCGCAGGAGAACGCCTTCAGGTAGGGTATGATCAGGTTGGCTGGAGGATATTCCCTATGAAAGACCGAAAGCCATCTCGAAGCGGAAGGCTTCCGGCCGCTGCATTGGCGCTCCTTTTTCGAGGCAACGGAGGAAGGCCTCTACCACGGCCGGGTCAAACTGGCTGCCCGCACACCGCTTTAGTTCCGCGATGGCCGCCTCGGGAGCCAACGCCGGCTTGTAGACCCGCTCCGAAATCATCGCGTCAAAACTGTCCGCCACACAAAGGATGCGTGCCCCCAAGGGAATCTGCTCCCCTTTGAGGCCGTAAGGATACCCCCTACCGTCCCACCACTCGTGGTGGTAAAGGGTGATAATGGCAATCTCCTGCAACTCGGGAATGTCGCGGAGGATGCGGTAGCTTAAAACCGGATGGCGCTTCACTTCCTCCCACTCTCCAGGGAGAAGCCTGCCGGGCTTCTTCAAAAGGGCTTCCGCAACACCAATTTTACCGATATCGTGCAGCAGCCCGGCAATGTAAATCGCCTCCCGTTGGGCGCGCGGCAAATCCATCTCGCGCGCGATTGCCAGCGCGTAGCCGGCAACATTATGCGAGTGCCGGGCCGTATGGGGGTCGCGGGCGTCGAGAAGGTTGCTGAGCGCGCTGACCGTACCAAAGAAAATCTGCTGCAGGCGCAGGGCTCTTTCCTCCGCCTCCTTCCTGAGCGCCGCCGTCCGGACAAAGGCTCCCACGATCAGGTAGAGCGCCAGCACGGAAACGAGGGAAACCAAGAGCATGGCGTTATCGGCCGCCGCGTAAGGGAGAAAACGCCCTTTCAGGACGGGTATCAGTGCTGCGCTTAGCGCCCCCACCCCGGCCACCACGATGGCCATCAACCGGGAGATGAGTAGCGCTAGCAAAAGCGGCAGAGTATAAAAGAGCGGCAGCACTATGCTGTGCAACGGCTGTTCCTCAGTCAGATAATCGACGGCGATTACGGCAACAAGAAAGATCAGCACAGCGGTGGCGGCCAGCCAGCGCTCCAACCGGGGGTCGACGGAAGGAAAGAATTTTTTCTTCAAGCCCGCCCTCCATTCTCTTCCTGGAGACGAGATTTCTGCTTATAAATCTATTTTTTATTCGCTACGAATTCCAAAATTCCTCCTCTTCTTCGATAAAATTCGACGATTTTTCTAAAAAATTGAGTTCCTGCCGCTCTAAAAAATTACGTGTGCCAGCGATTGCCTAACCAGTTTTATCGATCCGGAAAACGAGCACCGCGCTGAAAGGCCGCGCGAAGGCAGAACCGAGCAATTCGAAAAGCCCGGTGTACCGCAGGCAAAATTCCGGGCAACAAGGGGGAAAATAAACGGCGCCCGCCCACCGGAGAGGGACGCGACCAAGCGTCTCTTTAATCAGGGCGCGCATCTCTCGGTAAGAGTAGAAGTGGGCGTGGGCGAAAACACCACGGCCCGCCCGGGCCCAGGCCCAAGGGCTTAAAGCGTTCAGCACCCCTAAAACCATGCGGCCGCCGGGTTTTAGGACCCGCCACATCTCGCGCAACGCCTCCCCCGGGCGGGAGACGAACTCCAAGGCGGTGAAGCAGACCACCCCGTCAAAGGCGCAGGAAGGAAGCGGCAAAGCGGTGATGTCGGCGCAGGCCAGGACAACATTGGGAAACTCCCGGGTCTTTTCCCGGGCCACCGCCAGCATAGCCGGCGAAATATCGATTCCCGTCACGTTCACGCCGCGGGCCGCCAGTTCCCTTGTCAGAAGGCCCGTGCCGCACCCCGCGTCGAGGATCTCTTCGCCGGGCCGCGGCCGCAGAAAGTCGCAGAGCAGCTTCCGCTCTACCTCCCAGACCACCTGGCCCCGAAGGGTTGTGAACCATGCGTCGTAACTTCTTGCGTACGCGTCGAAAAGCGCCACTTTACCACCGCGTTAAAAGATGATCTGCTGTCTGCGGACGTAAATGTTTTCGAGGAGCCCGATGGCGGCCAGGTTCGTAAGCAGGGCGCTGCCGCCGTAACTGAAGAGAGGCAGCGGAATGCCCGTTACCGGCATGATGCCCATGGTCATACCCACATTGACCAGGATGTGAAAAAGGAGCATCGTCACGATACCCGTGGCTAACAGCCGGCCGAAGGTATCCTTCGCGGCCGCCGCAATCTTTATCCCCCGGAAGATAAGCACGAAATAAAGCAGCAGCAGCGCGGCCGCCCCAACGAAGCCTAACTCTTCGCCGACCACCGAAAAAATGAAGTCTGTGTGTTGCTCGGGCAGGAAATTCAACTGGTTCTGCGTGCCGTTGTAAAGCCCCCGTCCCAACAGCCCCCCGGAACCGAGAGCAATCTGGGACTGAATCATGTGGTAACCGGCTCCCTGCCAGTCTTGCCAGGGGTTGAGAAAAATCGTCAGCCGCGTAACCTGATACTCCTTCAGGGGCAGCCAGACGCCGAACTTCAGGTGGGCCCAGATCCAGGCTCCGCTCCCCAAAAGCCCCGCGCTCCCTAAGAAGGCAAGCACGCTCGTCCGCGCGCCGGCCATATAGAGCATAGCGAACGTTATGGCGATAAAAACGAGCGAGGTCCCCAGGTCAGGCTGCTTGAGGATAAGTAAGAGCGGCAGGCCGACGTAAAGAAACACGGGCACCAGCTCCCGGAAGCTCCTGAGCTTTCCCTCCCGTCGGGCGAGAAAGTTTGCCAGCGTTACGATGATAATCAGCTTGGCGAACTCGGACGGTTGCAGCAGGAAGGGGCCAAGCCTGATCCAGCGCTGCGCCCCGAGGGCCGTATGCCCCACAAAGAGCACCGCCGCTAAGAGCGCTAAATTCACTATGTAAAGGGCCGTAGCGTAGCGCGGCAGCTCTTCGTAGCGCCAGCAGACCAGGAGGCCCGCCGCCGTGAAGCCGATGAGCGCCCAGAGCGCCTGCCGCTTCATAAAGAGAAAAGGGTCCGTTGCGGCAGGGTTTGTAACGTGGGTAGCACTCGAGATCGCCACCAGGCCGTAAAGAACAATGAGGATGGCCGTAACCAAAAGCGTGTAGTCAAGCGTGCGTAATATTTTTCTGGCGCGCAACCTATCACCCTGAAAATTATAATTTTTTACGCCGGGCGCAGACAACAGATAAATTTTCATTTCTTGCAGGAAAAATTGGGACGATAGCGAAAATATTCACTAACTATCCAACTCAGGCTCAGAAGCATAACCAATAAGGAGGTGACCACCAGCCAGTAAAAGCGCCAGACCTTTTCCACTTAAGCGTTCGCTTCCTTTTTTCTTGATGCCGCAGGTTCAGGGAAAGTTTGTGCCTGCAAGAACTACTTCAAAGAATTAGCGAAAAACGGGAGGTCCAAATACAATGAGTGAAGTTTACGTAATTGGCCATAAGAGCCCCGACACCGATACCGTCTGCTCGGCGATCGTTTACGCCGCACTCAAAGGCTACACCCCCGCCCGGCCGGGCGAGCTCAACGAGGAGACCGCCTACGTCCTCGACTACTTCAAGGTTCCGGCGCCGGTGCTCCTCGAGAACGCGGCGGGCAAAAAGCTGGTCCTTGTGGACCACAACGAGCCGGCACAGGTGGTCAACGGCGGCGACCAGGCCGAGATCATCGAGGTCATCGACCACCACAAGATGAATTTCGTCTGCAACAAGCCGATCTACGTCCATGTTGAGCCTGTTGGGAGCACCGCTACGGTCATCGCCAAGCAGTACATGGACAAGATCAAGACCAATCCTACCTGGGCCGGGCTCCTGCTCGCGGCAATTCTCTCGGATACCGTTATCTTTAAGTCCCCCACCACCACCGACGAAGACAAGGCGATTGCGGCAGAACTGGCCAAGGTAGCCGGCATCGCCGACGTCCAGGCTTTCGGCATTGATATCAAGAAAGCTAAAGCGAGCATTAAGGGCAAACCGATAGCCGACGTGATCCACGTTGACTTCAAAGATTTCGACTTCGGCGGCAAGAAGGTAGGCATCGGGCAGACCGAGCTTGTGGACATTAACGAGGCCTACGACCGGAAAGACGAAATCGTGAACTATCTCAACGAGCTAAAGGCTAACAAGGGCTACGCGATGGTAGTCTTCATCGCCACCGACATCATCAAGGAAGGTTCCGAGCTCTACTTCGCCGGCGACCCGGCGATGATGGAGAAGGCCTTTGGGGTCAAGCCTGAAGGGCCCTCCTTCTGGCTCCAGGGCTGCATGTCCCGGAAGAAGCAGGTTGCGCCGCCGTTGGAGAAAGCCTTCACTTCTTAAAGTAGATAGCGCGCAAAAGACGAAAATTCAAGCCCGCCCTTGCTTGTAAGGGCGGGCTTTTTTACTTAAAACCACAGGCTTTTCGAAAGGGCTAGCCTGTACCTTCCGCGCGGAGAGGGAAACCTGGCGCCTTCTTACCGCCAGATGACCAGCAGCAGGGAAAGCGCCCCGAAGAGAACCGCCACCCACACGGTCACCTTCGCGAGCCATTCGTCAAGCCCCTTCTTCTTGCCGAAAAGGCTTTCTGCTCCCCCGCCGATAGCCCCGGAAAGCCCGGCGGCCCGGCCCGACTGGAGCACAACCACAGTGATGAGCAACAAGCAGATAAGCACGTAAACGGCGGTCACAATCCCCTTGAGCATCAAACTCCCCCTTTAAGTCCGGCAGCATTATAGCATAGTTCCCCCGGGCTGGCAATCAGTTTTAAAATATCAAAAGCGCCGGAAGGCTGCCTTCCCTGCATAAACCGCCGCGTCGCCGAGCTGCTCCTCAATCCTGAGGAGCTGATTGTACTTCGCCACCCGTTCCGTGCGGCAGGGAGCACCCGTCTTGATCTGGCCAGCGCCGGTCGCCACCGCGAGGTCCGCAATGAAGGTGTCCTCCGTTTCGCCGGAGCGGTGGGAAATGACGGTGCTGTAACCCGCCCGGCGGGCCAGCGCAATCGTATCCAGCGTTTCGGTGAGGGTGCCGATCTGGTTGAACTTGATCAGGATCGAGTTTGCCACACCGAGGGAGATGCCACGGCTTAAGCGTTGCGGGTTGGTCACAAAGATGTCGTCGCCAACGAGCTGCACCGTTTTGCCAAGCCGCCGGGTCAAGGCCTCCCAGCCCTCCCAATCCTCTTCCGCCAGGCCGTCTTCAAGCGAAATGATGGGGTAACGCCCTATCAGGTCCGCATAGTACTCGGTCATTTCGGCCGCCGCCAAACTCCGCCCCTCACCCTCAAGGTAGTAGCTCCCGTCACGGAAAAACTCGCTCGCGGCCGGGTCGAGCGCAAGGGCGACATCCTCTCCCGGCTTATAACCGGCGCCCTCAATTGCCGCCACCAACAGCTTCAACGCCTCCTCGTTCGCCTCTAAGTAAGGCGCAAAGCCCCCCTCATCGCCAACGGCGGTGCTGAGTCCCCGCTCGTGGAGAATGCGGCGCAGGGAATGGTAAACCTCCGCTCCCATCCGCAAGGCGTCGGCGAAGGTGGGCGCCCCGACCGGCACGATCATGAACTCCTGAAGGTCAAGGTTGTTGTCGGCGTGCCGGCCCCCGTTAAGGACGTTCATCAGCGGCACCGGGAGAAGGTTTGCTCCCACGCCGCCGATGTAACGGTAGAGGGGCAGGCCGACCCACTCGGCCGCCGCCCGGGCCACCGCCAGCGAAACACCCAGGATCGCGTTCGCTCCTAGGCGGGACTTATTTTCCGTACCGTCAAGCTCGATCAGTGTTCTGTCGATTTCCCTCTGCTCGAGCGCGTTGAGCCCTACAATTTCGGCGGCAATCTCGTTATTCACGTGCTCTACCGCCTTAAGCACCCCCTTGCCGCCGAACCGCCCTTTATCCCCGTCCCGTAGCTCCACCGCTTCGTGGGTTCCCGTCGAAGCTCCCGAAGGTACGGCCGCCCGGCCTACCACCCCGTCTTCAAGCACCACTTCAACCTCTACTGTGGGGTTACCCCGAGAATCAAGAATTTCTCTGGCCAAAACCTCTTCGATAATGCTCAAATTTCGTCCCTCCTGTTCGGGATTCAGGTGAATTTATCTTCTTTTTGCCGCGTTAATGATCGCGGTAAAACTCTCTACCTTAAGGCTAGCGCCGCCGACCAGGGCGCCATCGATATCCGGCTGCACCAGCAACGCCGCCGCATTCTCCGGTGTTACGCTCCCGCCGTACTGGATTCTTATCCGGTCAGCCACCGCCGGCGTGTAGAGCCTGGCAATCAGCTCCCGGATAAAATGGTTTACTGCTTGGGCGTCTTCGGGGGCCGCATTCCTACCCGTACCAATCGCCCAAACCGGCTCGTAAGCAAGTACCAGGCTGGCAACCGCTTCACCCGCAACCCCCGCAAAGGCTCCCCGCACCTGCCGCTCGATAACCGCGAAGGTTTCCCCTGCCTCCCGCTCGGCCAAGCGCTCGCCCACGCAGACGATCGGCGTGAGACCGTGGCGGAGGGCGGCCTTAACCTTCCGGTTCACCGTTTCGTCCGTCTCGCCGAAGTACTGCCGGCGCTCCGAATGGCCGATGATCACGTAGCGGCAGCCCGCGTCGCGAAGCATGATGGGCGAAACCTCCCCGGTGTAAGCGCCGTAGTCCTCCCAGAAGAGATCCTGCGCGGCCACGCTGATCCGGGTTCCCGCAACCGCCTGGGCTACGGCTGCCAGCGCGGGAAAAGCCGGGCAGAGAACCACCGCCACGCCCGCAAAATCGCCGGCCGCCGCAAGCTGTTCCGCAAAGGCTACCGCCTCCGGAATGGTTTTGTTCATTTTCCAGTTAGCCGCGATCACTTGCTCCCGCGCCACTCTATCCCTCCTCTTTCTCCTGCAGAACAGTCACACCAGGAAGCTCCTTCCCCTCAAGAAGCTTCAGGGACGCCCCCCCGCCGGTTGAGACGTGGGTAATCTTGTCGGCAATACCCGCCCGTTTCACCGCCCGCACGGTGTCACCGCCGCCTACCACGGTGGTTGCCGTCGCCACGGGCAGGGCCCGGGCCACGGCGACCGTGCCCGCATCGAAAGGCGGCTGCTCAAAATAGCCGAGCGGACCGTTCCAGAAAACGGTCCTGGCCCTCGCAAGCTCCGCCGCAAAGAGCTTGACCGTCTCCGGGCCAATATCGAGCGCCATCCAGCCGCCGGGAACCGCGTTGACCGGGACAACCCGGTGGACCGCTCCCGGCACCTGGCTCTCCGCCACCACCAGGTCAACGGGGAGGACAAGCCTGCACCCCTGCCCGGCCGCCCGGGCAAGCAGGTTCGCAGCTACTTCGAGCTTGTCCGTTTCGACCAGCGAGAGCCCCATATCGTGCCCCTGCGCCGCTAGAAAGGTGTTGGCCATCCCGCCGCCTACAAGCATGGCTTCGACCCGCGCCAGCAGGTTTTCCAGAACGCCGATCTTGTCGGAGATTTTGGCGCCGCCGATTACGACGACAAAGGGGTGCTCCGGGGCGCTCAGAAGTTTCCCCAGCACTTCAAGCTCCCTTTCCAGCAGAAAACCGGCCACCGCCGGACGTAAAGCCGCGACGCCGACGACCGAAGCGTGCGCCCGGTGAACCGTACCGAAAGCGTCGTTAACGTAAATGTCACAAAGGGCGGCTAACTGCCGCGCCAGTTCGGGGTCGTTTTTCTCCTCCCCAGGGTGAAAACGGATGTTCTCTAAAAGCAGAACGTCGCCCGGACCGAGCGCCGCTACCGCTGCCTCCACCGCCGGCCCGGTGCACGCGTCGACCTTGTGGACCGGGCGCTGGAGAAGTTCGCCCAGGCGAACAGCTACCGGGTCGAGACGCAGCTCATCCACCGGGACCCCCTTCGGACGCCCCAGGTGGGAAACGAGGATCACCCGCGCCCCCTGCTCGCAAAGGTAACGGATCGTCGGCAGCGCCGCCTTCAGCCGCGCGTCCTCCGCTACCCGTCCCTCCTTGAGCGGCACGTTAAAATCGACCCGCACCAGCACCCTTTTCCCCGCTACATCAATATCACGGACCGTTTTTTTCGCCAAGCAAAACCCTCCCCGGACTCCTTTGCCTTGCAGCCTGGCGTATTCCCGTGGGCTGCCGCACTTTTAAGATTACTTTAGCCCTTTTTGCGCGATATATTCGGCCAGATCGACAAGCCGGTTCACATAGCCCCACTCGTTATCGTACCAGGCGACCACCCGCACGAGGTTGTCGCCGATAACCATCGTGGAGAGCCCGTCCACAATGGCCGAATGCGGGTCCCCGTTGTAATCGTGCGAGACAAGAGGCAGCTCGTTATAGGCCATGATGCCCTTGAGCTCGCCCGCGGCGGCTTCCTTCAGCGCCGCGTTCACCTCCGCCGCACTAACCGGGCGCGCCAGCTCCGCCACCAGGTCAACCACCGAAACGTTGGGGGTCGGCACCCGGAAGGCGAGGCCGTTGAGCCGGCCATCGAGTTCGGGAATGACCCGGCCGATGGCGCTGGCCGCTCCCGTGGTGGTGGGGATGATCGAAAGGTTGGCCGCTCGACCGCGGCGGAAGTCTTTATAGGGCATATCGAGAATCTGCTGGTCGTTGGTGTAGGCATGGATGGTATTCATGAGGCCTTTAACGATACCGAAGCGCTTGTGGAGGGTTTTGGCCACCGGGGCGAGACAGTTGGTGGTACAGGAGGCATTGGAGATGACGTGGTGCCGCTCCGGGTCGTAAAGCTCGTGGTTCACGCCCATGACGATAGTGATGTCCTCGTTCTTCGCCGGCGCCGAAATAATCACCTTCTGCGCGCCGCCCGCCAGATGTTTGGCCGCTTCCTTCCCGTCACGAAACTTGCCTGTCGACTCGATAACGATCGCCACCTGCATCTCCCCCCAGGGAATCGCGGCCGGATCCGCCTCGGAAAAAACCCGCACCTCCCGGCCGTCAAGCCGGAAACCTTGCTCGTAACTCGTCACGTCGCCGGGCAGCGTGCCGTGAACCGAGTCAAACTTCAAGCTGTAAGCGAGGTGTTTCATGAAATCGACTCCCGTAACCGCCAGCCGCCGCGTCTTGTGGTTAACCGCCACCACCTCAATCCCTTGCCGCTGCGCGGCCGCGCGCAGAAAGAGACGTCCAATGCGGCCAAAACCATTGATCCCTACCCTGACAGCCACCGAAATCAACCCCTTCCCAAAGGAATTTAGCGGTAACCCTGTTAGGATTTCTGCCTATCGTACCCGGTTTCGTCTCGCCGCGCTCCCGGGAATGCCAAGCTCGCTCCGGTACTTCGCCACCGTCCGCCGGGAGATGTTGATCCCCTGGCGCGACAAGCGCGCCGCAATATCCTTATCGCTCAGCGGTTGGCCTCTGGGCTCCTCACCTATCAGCTGCTTAATCAGCTCTTTAACCGAATGGGCGGAAACCTTCCCGCCGTCTGCCGCGCCCACCCCGCTACTTACGAAGAAGCGGAGCTTGAAAACCCCGCGGGGACACTGCAGGTACTTGTTCGCTATCGCCCGCGAAACGGTCGATTCGTGCAGCCCTACCGCTTCTGCAAGGTCCTTTAGGGTCAGTGACCGCAACGCTACCAGTCCCTCGTCGAAAAAGCCACGCTGCAGCTGAACCAGCGCCACCCCAATCCGGTAAAGGGTAGCCCCCCGCTTTTCTATCGCCTTGACCAGCGTGAGGGCCCGCTTCAACCGGGATAAAAGAAAAGACCGCGCCTCACCGGAAAGGTCTTTGCGGTTAAGGAACTCGCGGTAGGTCTGGCTAAGACGGAGCCGCGGGCCGGCGCTATCGTTAAGCAAAACGACGTATTCGTCACCCACCCGCTCGATGATCAGGTCAGGGACGACGTAGGGAACCGGACCGCCGGCAAAAATGCTTCCGGGTCTGGGGTTGAGCGAACGGATCTCTGCCGCCGCCGCAAGAATCTCGTCCGTCGAAACACCAACCAGCCGGGCGATGCGCGCAACCTCGCCCGCCGCCAGCGCCTCCAGGTGCTCCTCAATCAGCATCCGGCTGAGAGCACCCAGCCCGCGCCGCTCGGCCTGCAGGCGGAGGCACTCTTTTAAATCGCGCGCCCCTACGCCCGGCGGATCGAAGGACTGAACCAGCTGCACCATCCTTTCGGTTTCGTCTGGCGCAACGCCCAGCGCCGCAGACAACTCCGCCACACTAAGGGACAGGTAACCGGTAGGACTGATATTACCGATGATGTACTCGCCGATCAGCCGCTCCCGCGGCGAAAGGCGTAACATCCCAAGTTGCGCCAGCAGGCTTTCGTAGAGGGTTGGGCCGGCAGGGGAAAGCTCGGGTGCAAAATTGGCGGGTTCAACACCACCCGGGGCATAGCCGAGATCGCTCGCGTCACAAAAATATTCGAGCCAGTCCCCCACTTCACTCCGGCCCTCACCTGCCTCGTTTCGCTCCGCTTCGTTGCCCTCACTCCAGCTATCTCTGGAAGAGGCCGCCTCCTCTTCCAGCTCGACCAGAGGGTTTTCCATCAACTCTTTTTCGACGTAAGCTGATAGTTCTTGGGCCGAAAACTGCAAAATCTCCAGGTTCTCTTTTAGTTCGCTGCGCAAGACTAACCTCTGGCTCTGGCGCAGCCGGAGATCGTGCCGCACACTCATAAACCCTGCCCCCGCACCTGCTCGGCCTCCTGTGCCAGTCGCCGGGCAATGGCAGACAGGCGGCGCAGCCGGTGGTTGATACACGATTTCGAAACGGGCGGCCGCATCATCTCGCCCAGCTCCTTCAACGTCGCCTCGGGATGGGACAGACGCAACGCCGCTAATTCCTTTAGTTCCTGGGGTAGATTCTCCAGCCCGATCCGCGCGCTGATCAACTCGATTTCGTCCTTCCGCTGGAGCGCCGCCTCTACCGTCTTGTTGAGATTAGCCGTATCGCAGTTTACCAAACGGTTGACCCGGTTTTTCACATCCCGCAGAACACGCTGGTTCTCGAAGTCTAACAGCGCGCCCGAAGCACCCATTAACCGCAGGCAATCGCTGACCGCGCCGCCCTTCTTAAGGTAAACTACGTAGTTGTTCTTACGCACGTTAATCCGGCCGGTAAGACCAAATCCCGCGAGCAGCCGCAAAAGATCGCCGGCCAAGGCTTCGGAGGAAGCCACAAACTCTAGGTGGTACGAAGGGGCCTTGCCGCTGACCCAGCCCCGCCCGAGGAAAAGGCCGCGCAGATAAGCCCGCCGGCAGCACGCGCGCCGCACGAGGGCGCGCCGGATACCGGCAAGCGGGTGGCCGAAGCGGTCCGTCAGCCCCAGCGTCGCCATCGTCACCGCAAAGTCCTCCGGCAGCACCAGGCAGAACAGCCGCCTCCCGCGAAGCCGCCGCTGGTGCCGGACAATAAGGGTACCCTGCACGCCGAAAACGGCCCGCGCAAGGCGCAAAGCCTTCCGCGCCACCGCTGGATTCTCGGTGTGAATCTCGAGGCGGGGGCCCTCCGGCCGTTTTACCACCTGGCCGGCAGCCCGCGCCAGCCCGGCTAACTCGCTGCGGAGACAGCACGGGCGTTCCGCCGTAACTTGCGCCAACTCGCTTTTTGTAAGCAGCGAAAAGGATGGTGCGCTCTTCATTCCCGGTCGAAACTATTATACATCATAGGCAGCTAAAAAGCTTTAATTTCCGCCACCCGGGCAAAAGTTATCAGCCGGCACCAACTTCTCCCGGCTTAAACATCGTCCGCCGTCCCCTTAATGTAGCGATCGAGTTCATGAGCAAAGCGCTGCAGGCTGTACTTCCCAGTGACCCGGATCCGCTTGAGCGTGAAGGGGTTCGCGCCCGGGTAGTTTACCCCTTGCCGGCTGGTCACCGCGGTCTTGTAACCCGCCGCAGCTACAATGGCGGCCACCTGGGAGTTGAAATCCCCGTAAGGATACGAAAAATGCTCCACAGGCCACCCGAGTTTTTCCTCCAGGAATTTTTTCGCGCCGGCGATCTGCCGTCGCGCCTCTTCAGGGGGAATATGCGTCAGGTGTGGATGATCCAGCGTGTGCGCGCCGAAAGTAATGCCCTTCGCCCGCATCTCCCGGATCTCCTCCCAAGTGAGCATTTCGTTCCGTGGCTGCACACCCCGATCGGCATCAAAAAAGTTGTACCGCCCGACGGCGTGCGCGACCAAATAAATTGTTGCCGGGTAGCCGTACTCCGCCAAGATTGGTAGCGCGTAAAGGTAATTGTCGCGGTAACCGTCATCGAAGGTAATCACCACCGGTTTCGGCGGCAGCGACTTGACTCCTTTTAAAAAGGCTGCCGCATCATCAAGGCTTACCACCGTGTAGCCGTGCTCCCGCAGGTACCGCATCTGCGCCGCGAATTTTTCCGGAGAAACGCGCAGGCCTAGCCCGCCGCTTCGCGGGTCCGGCGTTACCTTATGGTACATTAGGATGATAAGGGCTTGCGGCGTGCCGGACACAGAGTATCCCGTTGGTCCAGCGCAGACAAGCCAAAGGAGAAGCAGGAGCAAAAAACCACCAAATGCCCACCAGACAGGGCGCAAGAAAAAACCCCCTCCTGGCATTACGAGATATTACCTAACCTATGAACCTACTATCATCCTGCAGGGCGGCGGTAAAGGCGTTCTTTCCCCTACGCCCGGGGATGGGCGAGTTCATAAATCTCGCGGAGCCGCCTCCCTGTAAGGTGGGTGTAAATCTGCGTGGTGCTAATGTCCGCATGGCCGAGAAGTTCCTGGACCACCCGCAGATCCGCACCGTTTTCGAGCATATGGGTGGCAAACGAATGGCGTAGCGTGTGGGGCGACAGGTTCTTGTTGATGCCGGCCGCCTGCGCATAGTGTTTGAGGAGCTTCCAGAAACCCTGGCGCGTCATCCGTTCGCCCCGCCGGTTGAGAAACAGGGCTTTGCCCCTGCATCTGCCGCAGAGGATCGGACGGCCCCGCCGCAGGTAGTCGCGGAGTGACTGCCGGGCAGCTCGCCCCACCGGCACCACCCTCTCCCGCGCCCCCTTGCCAAAGACGCGAACGTAGCCGGCCTCCAAATTGACACTGTCAATATCGAGGCCCACAAGTTCCGATACCCGGAGCCCACTGGCGTAAGCCAGCTCCAGCATCGCTCTGTCCCGCAAACCCGCCGGAGTATTGGGCCGCGGGGCGGTAAGGATCCTCTCCACCTCCTGCGGGGTCAGGACCCGCGGCAGGCGCTGGATCAGCTTGGGGGAACTGAGTTCTGCCGCCGGATCATCCGGAAGGTAGTCGAGACGGGTAAGAAAACCAAAAAAGGACTTAAGCGCTGCCGTTCGCCGGGCCACCGTTGCCGCGCTTAGGCCCATGCGCTGCAGCTCTAAGAGATAAGCGATCATCCCGTCTCGCAGGCCGGCCGGGACCGCGAAAGAACGTTTTTGTAAGAAGGTGAGAAAGTGCGCGATATCGGAACGGTAGGCGAGGATGGTGTTCCGGGCTAGTCCCCGCTCAACCCGGACGTAATCGAGAAACTCGTTAAGCCAGGTCTGAAGCACGGCACCGCTCCCTCTATCCCTTTTATTACCTTACTTCCGAAGCTGCAAATTACGGCAGCCCTGTAGTAAATTCGCGCCGTGGCGGCGGAACTCCTTCTTGCTGCCAAAGACAACCATATAGGCCTGGCAGCGCATATTACTGCAGTTCGCCGCGGTAATACCTTTTAAGCAGTTCTACCAGCCGGTCAAAAAAACTCCCACTCTGAACGATGGCCTCCTCTACCCTTTGCCCGGCCTGAACCGGTAGCCCGCTCGCTCCAGTATGCAGCGAGTCTCCGGCCGCCTTTTTGGGGATAAGCGTTTGAATAGGCCTGCCGGTTACAAAAAAGAGGAGAAGCAATAAAACGAACCCGGTCAGCGTTTTCCGGACCAGCCGGCGCCCGTGCGTAACCCAAAAAACAACCAAGGTATCCCTCCTGCTATTTTACAAGGGAAACTATCATCTGCGCCATTCCCGGAACCACGTACGCCTCTACCAACCCCGCCCCTACAGCCGCCGCCGCCAGCAACGCCATCAGTCCCGTGTAACGCAAGAACCACGGCAGAACCGCAACCTCTGAATTAAACCAGCGCTGCAGGAGCAACAGGGAGAAGGAAAACGAGGCTACCGCACCCACAACGAATACCACAAGCAGGATGATATTCTGCGGTAAGACCGCCGCCAGCAAGACTCCCAAGCCGTAAAGGCCCTTGCGGCAGACCAGGAAGCTACCGGTAAAACCGAGAGCGTAGCCGCGCAGCAAAAGAATCCCGGCAACGACCGGCATCCCGATCACCGTAAGCCCGGCAAGGTACATTGCGCCCAACGGGAGGGTGTTGCGAAGGGCGGCCCGGTGAAAAACGCTCCGCCGGTCCCGGCCGCCATCCACTATCACCGGTGCTATATACTCCTCAAGCCGCAGGGCATCCCGCGCGTCGAGCTGGCGGGCGTCCCGCGCCCCCCAGCCGCAACCCGCACCAAAGACCAGAAGGGCAAGGAAGTAGAAGAGCCAGCAGCGGCGCAAGGAGGAGAGCCAGAAACCCCGGCGGAGCTCGCCGACAGTGAGTATTGAGCGCAGCACAAGCCCGTAGCGTTGCCGCAACCGCACCCCTCCCGCAACCCGTTCGGTCCCCGCCCGTTTAAGCTTAAGCCGACTACTCTGCCCAAAATCTTATGCCGCTTATTTAGGCGATATGCCGTCACTGCCAATTCCCGGGCCGCTCAGGTTGCCCCTGCTTCTTCACGGTTCCGCCAAGGCAAATTCCGCGGCCACCAGGCCGGCGGCGCCCGCCGCGAGGAAGAACTCCGGGTCCATATCAAGACCGCGTCCCATTGTGCTCACCTGCAGCCCTAATTCGTCCAGCGCGCTAAAAACAGAAGTGGCGTCAACAGTCACCAGCCGGTGGCGCTGCGCTATTCCCGCCTGTTCGAGCTGCTCCCATACCACCTCTGCCCGCTCCGGCGCCAGCACCGGCACCGCCACGGTGGCTGGCGCTAGGGCCACCCGGCCAAGCGCCGTGATGGTATGGTGGCTCACCCCCCGGTGGCGCGGCCGCAAATCGGCGAAGCTCAGCCGCAGCGCGGCAACCGGTCGGCCGCCCAGGACATGGGCCGCGTTGACCACTTCGCCCTGTTCGATAGCGGTGGTGCCGAAGCGCGTGCCTGTTCCCACCACCCCGGGGCCCATCCCTACCACGATCACGTCCGCACCCGCCGCGTGCTTGGCAGCGAGCAAGCCGCTGTAAACGTTTACCGCTTCGAAATCCCCGCCAAACGCGTGCCCCACCGTCACCGTTGCCGCCAAGACGCCCTTCTCTTTCAACTCGCCTGCCGTTCGGGAAAAAGGAAGCGGCAGCGCCGCGCCGTCGGTCATCACGTAAACGAGGCGCAGGCGCCCCCGACCCTTCTGCCAGACTGCCGCCGCCACCGGCGCGAGCTGGCTGTGCAGCTCCAGCGCTACCACCGGAGTTCCGCCCAAGTTTTCCGTTTCCCGAAGTTTTTCGTGGTGCGAACTCTCCGGCTCTTCCACCGCTAACACCTTAATCTGCGCCGGCGTATAACGGAGCTTTATGATGTGGCCCGCCGCCGGAGCATCGAGCTCCGGCCGGGTCAGGTTGGCCACCACGAAGTGGTAGCCGCCGCTCCCCAGCCCTTTAGCTACGGCGGTCGTGTTAAGCAGCACTGCGTCTCCCGGACGCAACTCGCCGGTGAAGGCCGTATAGCCGACCGCCTTCTCCTCCCGGCCTTCCACCAGCACCGCCGCTTCTACCAGCCCCGGCCGGGAAGTGATAATCCTAAGGACCTTCCCCGGCCGCAAACGCACGAGTGGTCCCTGGTTCCCCTCCATTGACCGTCACCCTCTTCTCTGCTATACTACGCTTCGTAGCTCAAATTTCAGGAATACCCGGCCCCGACCCGGGGCCTCGTTTGCACCCAAAGGAGTCCGGATAATTTGCCCTTCGATGGTTTGACCCTCTACGCGGTAACCCGCGAGCTGAAGGAGCGGCTGACCGGCAGCCGGATCGAGCGCGTTTACCAGCCAGCGGCCCTCGAAGTAATCCTGGTCTGCCGCCGCTACCGGGAGAAGTACCACCTGCTCGCCGCCGCGACCGCTGACGCCGCCCGGGTTCACCTCACTGAGACGGACCGCCGCAACCCCGCCAAGATTCCCTTTTTCTGTTCTACCCTGCGGCGCCACCTCGAAGGTTGCCGCGTAAGCGAGGTCGCCCAGCCCGGCCTGGAGCGCATCTTACATCTTACCCTTACGGGGACCGACGCGGCCGGGCGCCCGGTCACTTACCGGCTCGTCGCGGAAATAATGGGCAAACACAGTAATATTATCCTCGTTGACGCCGCGGAAAACAAGATTCTCGACGCGATCAAGCGCTACTCCCACGCCCTCAGCCGCTACCGGGAGGTCCTCCCCGGACAGCCCTACGTCCCGCCGCCGCCTACCGGCAAAAAAGACCCCCGCGAACCAGGCGCGGAAGAATTCACCGTCGCCCTCACGGCGTATGGTCCGGCTACCGAAGTAGCCGCCGCCATTCAGCGCACCTACGAGGGCTTCAGCCTCTTTTCCGCCCGCGAGGTCGTCTGCCGGGCTGAACTTCCGCCCGACGTAACCCTTGGCGAGTGCGGCGTCTACGAGTACAGGCGGCTCTACGCCGCTTTCCGCGACCTGGTGACTGGCGTAACTCAAGGAACGGCCGTACCGGCGCTCGTTGTCGCGAACGGGCTGCCGGTCGATTTTGCGCCCTTCACCCCTGCCCAATACGGCGGCGAGCAAATTCAGGGGCCGCTTAACCGGCTTATTGATCGCTTTTACACCATCAAAGCCGAAATAACCACCTTCCGCACGCAAAAGCAACGCCTCATGGAGACCGTCAGCCGGGAAATAAAGCGGCTTAACCGTAAGTTAGATGAGGTCACGGTTCTCCTTGACGACCCCGATGCCGACCGCTACCGCCTTTACGGCGAGCTGCTCATGGCCAACCTTTACCGCCTCGAAGCCGGGGCCAAAGAGGCGCTGCTGGAAAATTTTTACTTACCCACTTTACCCCTGGTGGCCATCCCGCTCGACCCGGCGCTTACTCCGGCGCAGAATGCCCAGCGTTATTTTAAAAAATACGCCAAGGCCCGCGCCGCCCGTGCTTACGCCGCGCAGGAAAAGGAGCGGCTCGAGGAGGAACTCGCTTACCTATCGGGGGTGACCACCGCCATCGAGCAGGCCGGAGAGCTTAGAGACCTTGACGAGATCGCGGCGGAACTCGCCGAACAGGGGTATCTCCCCGCGCGGCCGCCCGCCCCGAAAGAAAGAAAAGCCCACCCGGTACCGCTGCAGCTTTCTTCCACCGAAGGCTACACTATCCTGGTGGGCAAAAATAACCGGCAAAACGACTATGTTACCTTCAGGCTGGCCGCCCCCGGCGACATCTGGCTGCACGCCCGCGGTGTCCCCGGCGCCCACGTCATCCTCAAAACCGGCGGGCAAGACCCTTCTCCTCAGGCGCTCGCCGAAGCCGCCGCCCTTGCGGCCTATTTCAGCCAAGCTCGCGGTGCCCGCAGCGTCCCGGTAGACTGGACCCGCCGCGCGAACGTCCAGCGGCCCAAGGGCGCGCGCCCCGGCTTCGTCACCTACACCAGCGAGAAAACCCTGTACGCCGATCCCGCTGCCGCCGCGGCCTTGCTGCACCGGTCTGGCGCAACTCCCGCTGCGCCCGACCCTACAGAGTAACTCTTTTCCGCCCGCCAGGCCGAACCGGTAAAAATCAGCAGCCGAGCCGGTCCCAAGAAAGGAGCAAAACCGCTACCACACCAACGCCGGCCAAGAAAAGCCCGTCCTGCAACCTAAACCGAAACGGACTTAGCAGCCGGGGCTCACCGGTATACCCTCGCGCAAGCATCGCCTGGTAAACTTCTTCGCTCAACCGCTGCGTTTTGGCGATAATGGTGCCGGCCGTGGCGCCGATGAAACGCCTTCCTGTCTTCCCCGTAGCGGGGCCGACAACACGGACTTTGTAAGCCTCAAAGGCTTCGGTGGCTATACGGAGGAAAAGAAAGATGTAGCGCAGGGTCATCTCCAGCGTAAGGACAAAGATTTGCGGCAAAAGGAAAACCCGCAGCGCTCTGAGGAGCGCCGGCCACGGCGTAGTCAGGGTAAGGATAAGGGCGAAAGAAACCGATGCCCCCGCCCGCAAAATAATAGTCGCCGCGCCCTGAAGGCCCTGGGCAGTAATAGCAAGGGGGCCGCCAAAATGGTACGGTCCCAGGTGAAGGTTTGCCTCGGGCACCAGCATCACCAGAGGCGTGCCGGGAGTGAACCAGTTGAAAACCGCCGGGAGAACCATGATCCCCGTAAAAAGAGGGACGAAAGAGACCCTTTTCAGGAAAACGCCCAGCGGCAACCGGCAGGCAGCGGCCAGCAAAAGCGTCAACAAGCAGGTCACAGCGAGCGTTCGGAGGCTCTGCTCGCACCCCACCACCCCGATCAGCACCACCGTGGCGAACACCTTCACCCGGGGGTCAAGCAGCTGGTAAAGCCCCGGCTTCCGGGCCATAGAGGTGGTGAAAAGTTCGTCTTCGAAGATGCGGGTCAGGTCCCGCAGGTTCTTTTCGATAAAGTCCGCGCCCCAGCGACGCCGGGGCGCGGCCTCTACAAGCGCTTCGGACGTTTCCTCGCTAAGCCAACGGGGAAGCGTATCCACAGCGTTTTTCCTCTTCTCTACTCATGCTCGCCCTTCGCCAGGGCACGGCCAATGAAGTAACTGAGAATAACGATTACCGCAAGCCCCACTACCGCCGAAATGATGTAACCAACGGCCTGCTGCGCAAAGGTCTTATCCAAGCCGGGGACGCTGTAATCAGGCAGAACCGCGTGCCAGGTTTCCCCTAGCTTCGCCAGACCCTGCGGCACCATACCTAACATTTCCTTAAGTTCGTCGGTCCCCCATTCACCCCACGCTGTCCCTTGAGCCAGAAGCCCTAAAGGAGAAAGGATGGTAAGGACCACGATCCAGAACCATAACTTCCGGTAAACAGGCACGCCCAAACCCCCCTCTGCTTTACGTTCTAAGCCGTAGCGTTATAAAAGAGAGACTCTTCGGCAGAGCGCTGCAGGTAATAGACCACGATTCCGGTTATAACGGCTTCAATCGGCCCAGCAACCGTAAGGTGCGCAAACATCATCGCCGGAATGGCTTGGGCAAGGCCGTACGGGCAATAAAGCGGCGCTCCGGCTGCGGTATGGAAAAGCGCTGGTTGGATACCGAACTCCACCGCGGCACAGAAGGCAGCGGCGTTAAGCCCCACGTAGCTCCCAATAACGCTTCCCAAGACGCGGTTTCGGCCACCGGCACTGATCGCCCGGTAAACGGCGTACCCTAAAAAGGGTAAAACAAAAGCCATATTAAAACAGTTAGCCCCGATCGCCCATACACCGCCGTCGCCAAAAATAAGCGCCTGAATGATCAAGGCAATCGATACGGCGATGCAGGCCGCCCAGGGACCTAAAACAATAGCGGCCAAGGTCCCGCCAACGGCGTGCCCCGTAGTCCCTCCCGGGATGGGCACGTTGAACATCATGATTACGAAGCTGAAAGCAGCAGCCAGAGCCAGAAGCGGCACCTGCTTACTTTTCAAGGTTTCCTTAACCTTTTTTACGGCCATGCCCCAGACCGGTACCATCGCGGCGTACATCACGACCGAAGTCGAAGGGCTTAAATAACCATCCGGAATGTGCATTTCATCCCCTCCCCAAAAGCCTTTTTGGTCGGTGCAAACGAAAATTCCTACTTAAACACCCGTGTCTTTGCTCACCCCCTTCAAAAACAAAAAGACCACCTTCCCGGGTTCTCCGGAACCCCACCGGTGGCCTCCGTGGCCGTAAAGCCAAACCGTTTAGGGAAACCCAGACGCCTTATCCGGGCGTCGTTTACCCCAGTGGCCTTCGCCTGCTCCGTGCAGACTTTTCGACAAATATCATTCTCGTTTATCCGGAAAAATCCTGCTCCCCCGCCAGAATGGGGCGCAATTTTCGCGCTTTATTCTTCCAGTCCCAAATGCACGTGCGGGTAAAGATGCTCCTTCCCCGTACCTAACTGGTGGAGGTGGTAATCTGGATGCACCAGGTTGGCCCGCAAAAGCAATTCGCGGTCGGCGAGAACCGCTTCCGGCTCCCCTGCCGTGACCAAGCCGTGGTCCTCGCCCAAAACCAGCACACGCTGGGCCAGCACCGGAACGGTTACCAACTCGTGGGTAGCGACTACGATCGTCTTGCCGACTTGAGAGAGCGCGCGCAAAAAATTGAGCAGCCAGTGTTGCGAGCGCGGATCAAGATTGGCGGTGGGTTCGTCTAAAAGCAGCACCTCCGGGTTAACCGCCAGCACCGCGGCCAGCGCCACCTTTTTCTTCTCCCCGTCCGAAAGCTGGTGCGGCGGGCGGTCGCGCAGGTGGGTAATCCCTAAAAGCGACAGCGTCTCGGCAACCCGTTCCTCGACCGCCACCTGCGAGAAGCCGAGGTGCAGCGGCCCGAAAGCCACCTCGTCCCGGACCGTCGGGCAGAAAAGCTGTGCCTCCGCGTTCTGCAGCACGAGACCCACCCGCCGGCGAAAAGCGAAGTTGAAGCCTTCGTTTTTAAAGGCGGCAGGTGTGAGCGCCGTCCCGAAGGCCCGCACAGTGCCGCTCGTAGGGAAAATAAGCCCCGCCAGCAGCTTCAGCAGGGTGGATTTCCCCGAGCCGTTAGGTCCGAGCAACACCAGCCGCTCGCCCCGGAAAACTTCAAGGCTGATATCTTCGAAGACCGGCCGCTTCTGGTTGTAAAAAAAACTCACGTTTTCAAGCGTAAAGATGCGCTCTTTATCCTGTCGCAAGAGTAACCTCCTTATTTTCTTTTCAGTTTAACACCACCTCCAGCCAAAAGAAACCCTCCGTAACGATTGAAATAAGGGTCAACTTAAGGAGATTTTCGCTTCTGACTTGACAGATGCCAGTAGGATTATCTAAGCTGGTGCAAGAGCGGTAACCGTACCCACGACGCAACGAAACAAGCCACGGAGGCGAGATAAATGAGCATCTTAACGGCTATCGGCAACACGCCGCTGATCGAGCTCGTTAACCTGCGTCCCAACCCTAAGGTGCGGATTTTCGGCAAGTTCGAGGGGGCCAACCCCGGCGGCTCGGTTAAGGACCGCCCGGCGTACTATATGATCAAAAAGGCCGAGGAATCGGGAGAGCTGACCCGCGACAAGATAATCCTTGAACCGACCTCAGGTAATACCGGAATTGCCCTCGCGATGATCGGCGCCGCCAAGGGCTACCGGGTCACCCTTTTTATGCCGGAGTGCGTTAGCAGCGAGCGGCAGCGGACCCTGCAGGCTCTCGGCGCGGAGGTGATTCTCACCCCGGCCAAAGAGGGGACAGACGGGGCGATCAAGCGGGCGACCGCACTCCTCGAAAAGGAGCCGGAGCGTTACTATATGCCTAACCAATTTGCCAATCCTTACAACGTGTTCGCGCACTACGAGACTACGGGACCGGAGATTTACGCCCAGACCAACGGCGAAATCGACGTCTTTGTCGCCGGCATGGGGACTACGGGTACGCTGATGGGTACGGGAAAATACTTAAAGGAAAAGAAGCCGGGCGTGAAAGTTGTGGGGGTGGAACCAACGGTGGGGCACGCCATTCAGGGGCTGAAGAACATGACCGAATCCACCCCGCCGGAAATCTACGACCCGCGCCAACTCGACGCCAAGATCGTGATTGAGGATGGCGAAGCCTTCGAAACAACCAGGCTGTTGGCAATCCGGGAAGGTATTTTCGTAGGCATGTCGAGCGGTGCTGCCATAGCGGCAGCCCTCCGGCTGGCCAAAGAAATGGAAAGCGGTATCATCGTGGCCATCCTCGCCGACCGGGGCGACCGGTACTTAAGCACCACCCTCTTCCGGTCGATATGCGCCAAGTGCCCGCCGTAAGTCTCGCCAGGTCAAGGTGAGCAAAATGAAGTGTCGCGTTTGCAGAGGAGAGGCTTTCGTCAAGCTGCCGGCGCATAACGCTGCCTTTTGCCCGGAGCATTTCGACGCCTTTTTTCTCCGGCAGGTCGCCCGGGCGATTAAGAAATACCGGATGTTGCCTCCCGGGGGACGGGTGGTAGTAGCCCTATCTGGAGGTAAGGATTCCTTAGTCACCGCGCTGGTGCTGCACCGCCTCGGCTATCAAGTCGAGGGGCTTTTCGTTGATCTGGGAATTCTGGAGGGAGATTTTTCTCCCGCTTCGCGGCAAGCCTGCGAAGAGTTTTGCGCTGCCCACGGGGTACCGCTTAGAGTCTACAGCTTGGCGGCGGAATTCGGCCGCGGCATCCCGGATATCGCGCGGCGCTACCCGCGAATCTGCGCCCTCTGCGGGGTGACCAAGCGCCACGTCATGAACGAGTACACGCTGGCCGTCGGCGCCGACGCCCTCGCCACTGGCCACACGCTCGACGACATGGCCGCGGCGCTTTTTGCTAACCTCCTGCGCTGGGACCTCCACTACCTGGCGAAAGGGCTACCCGTCCTGCCGGCGGAGGAGGGCTTTGCCAAAAAAATTAAACCCTTGGCGCTCCAAGCCGAAAACGAAATCCGGGCTTTTGCCGCGCTTCACGAGATTCGTCCGGTGGAGGCAGTATGCCCTTACGCTGCGGAAGCCAAATTCAAGCGCTATAAGCGCGTGCTCAACGAACTCGAAGAAAAGTCGCCCGGGCTTAAACGCGCTTTTTACGAAGGCTACACGCAACAGGCGCACCGCTTTAAAGAAGAGACCGCCCGCCCGCCGCTCGTCACTTGCGCGGTTTGCGGCCTTCCCGCTACCAACAGCCCCTGCACTTTCTGCCGGATCTGGCGGGATGCAACTTAAGCGTGAAAGTGGCCGCGGCTTGCCCCCGCGAAGACGGGTTTTAGCCTTTCTTAATATACGCTATCCCCCGGAAAAGGGCGATCAACCGCCCCTCATCATCTTCGACGGTGACCCGGTAATGGGTGAGCCGCCCGCCCCGCGACTCCTCCACCGCCCGCGCGGTCAGCACCGCGCCGGCAGTGGTTGCCCGCAGGAAGTCGATATCGGCGTGGATGGCAAGGGCCGTAGCCCCGTAGGCGTTGCTGGCGAGGCCGAAAACCGTGTCGGCAAGGGCGAAAATCACCCCGCCGTGAGTGACCCCCGCAAAGTTGAGCATCTCCTCCCGGACGCGGAGCGTAGCCTCCGCGTACCCGGGTGCCAGGCGCGTTACCGCGACGCCGAGAGCTTTCGGGAAGGGATCCCCTTCGACTAAAGTGCGGTAAAGGTCGCCGCCTTGTTCCGTTACTTGGTCAGCTGGTGGTTTGTTAGACATAGATTTACTTTTTCGCGACCGCCGGGCTAAATCCTCCCAACTATGTCCCATAAGTAGCAGGAATGAGACCACTAAGATAGAAGATACCTCCCCAAAAGCGCGTCCGGGTCCTTCTCTGAGGAATAATAAATCGGGGCGAACTCGCTTTTTACCAAGGGCGTTGGTTTAAGGAATGAACCGAACCGAGTGGCGGCAGTTACGTTACTTGGCGCGACTTTGCGGCGTCGAAACCGCCTACCACGACGTGACGGGCGTGCGGCGGGAGGCTTCACCGGAAGCGCTGCTGGCAGTGCTCCGCGCCCTCGGGGTCGCGCTGGCAACGCCAGCCGAGGCAGGCGCCGCGATCCGCGAGTTGCGCCTGCAGAAAGCGCGCCGTGCTTGCGAACCGGTAACGGTCGTCTGGGGGGAAGCGCCACTGCGCCTGCAACTCTGCCTGCCTCCAGAGCAAGCGGAAAGCCGCGTGGCCACCTCCCTCTCTCTTGAAGACGGCACCGTCCTATCTGCCGCCCTCGACCTTGCCACGTTGCCCCGGCGCCGGTGCCTGAAGGTGGCGGAAGAAGAGTTCGTAGTCAAAGAACTGGTCCTCCCCGTGAAACTACCACCCGGCTACCACCGGCTGCACCTTAGTCTTCCGGGGCGCGTAACAGAGACGCTCGTCGTTAGCGCACCAGTTAAGGCCTACACCTATCCAGAAAAAATCTGGGGGGTTTTTGTACCACTCTACGCCCTCCATTCGGAGCGAAGCTGGGGTGCAGGTGACTTCACCGACCTCGAAAACCTGGTCGGGTGGGTTCAAGGTTTAGGCGGGCAGCTCGTCGGAACCCTCCCGCTCCTTGCCGCTTTCCTCGACGTTATTTGCGAGCCCAGCCCCTACCTGCCCGTGAGTTGCCTCTTCTGGAACGAGTTCTACCTTGACGTGACGCGTATCCCCGAACTCGCCCATTGCCCGCCCGCGCGGGAACTCTTGGCGTCACCCGCCGTGCGTGAGGAGCTGGCGGCATTCCGCCAAAGGCCGCTTGTAGCGTACCGCCGCGTAATGGCCCTCAAGCGGACGATCTTAGAACTACTCGCCCGCTGCCTGGAGGCTCTGCCGGCGCGGCGCGCGGCGCTTGAGCAATGGCTCGCCGCCAAACCGCAAGCCCGCGACTACGCCCGCTTCCGGGCAGCGGTTGAACAGCAGCACCGCCTCTGGCCCCAGTGGCCCGCGCACCTGCAGGCCGGGCACTTAACCGAAGGCGATTACGACCCCGACGCCGCGCGCTACCATCTTTTTGTCCAGTGGCTCACCGAAGAGCAGCTTCAGTCCGTCGCCGCTAAAGCCAAGGAAAGCCCGCCTGGTCTCTACTTTGACCTACCCCTCGGCGTCCACCCGGCAGGGTACGATACCTGGCGGGAACGCGCTCTCTTCGTCCCTGGCGTAGCCACCGGCGCCCCGCCCGACCCCTTCTTTGCTGCCGGACAAAACTGGGGCTTCCCGCCGCTCCATCCCGAGCGTCTCCGCGAAGAAGGTTACCGCTACTTCATCGCCGCGCTCCGCCACCAGCTGCGCTACGCCGGTGCGCTCCGCCTGGACCACGTAATGCGGCTGCACCGTCTCTTCTGGATCCCCGCAGGCTTCCCTGCCGCCCAAGGTGTTTACGTGCGTTACCGCGCAGCAGAGTTCTACGCCATCCTCACCCTTGAAGCACACCGTTACCAAGCCGTAATTGTCGGGGAAGACCTCGGCACCGTGCCCCCCTATGTCCGCACCGCAATGGCCCGTCACGGCATAGGCCGGATGTACATCTTGCCTTTCGCGCTAACGGGTACCCCCCGCTGGCCGCTCAACCCCGTCCCCGCCGGGGCCCTCGCCGCCCTGAATACCCACGACATGCCGCCTTTCGCGGCTTTCTGGCAGCAGGATGGGCGCGCTCGCAGCACCCTACCATCCTTTCTCGCCGCGAATAACTTTCTCCCGGAGCCGACCGACGCGCCGGCAGCCATCCTCGCCGGTTGCCTCTCTTGGCTGGCGCAAAGTCCCGCCGGCTGCCTTTTAGTCAACCTCGAAGATTTATGGGGCGAGACGGCGCCGCAGAACGTCCCCGGCACGACCGCCTACCCCAACTGGCAGCGCAAGACCCGTTATCCCTTTGAGCAATTCAGCCGGTCCCCCGAAGTGCTGGAGATACTACAAAGGGTGAACCTTCTGCGCAAGGAGGGGGATTAGCGCTGGCCGCAGAAGTTACGTTGGGCGCCACCTACCTCGGCGAAGGCCGGTGCCGCTTCCGGGTTTGGGCCCCCTACGCTGATACTGTGGCGCTCCACATCGTCGCGCCGGAAGACCGGATCGTACCCCTAAACCGTGCCCCGCGGGGCTACTACGAAGCGGTAGTTTCCACCGTGCCGCCCGGCAGCCGCTACTTTTACCTCCTCGACGGGAAGAAGGAGCGGCCCGACCCCGCCTCGCGGTACCAGCCGGAAGGCGTGCACGGTCCTTCAGCGGTGGTGGACCTCACGCGCCAACCCTGGCCGGACGAAAGGTGGCCGGGCCACCCGCAAGAGGAGCTGATTTTCTACGAACTCCACGTGGGTACCTTTACCCCCGAAGGAACTTTCCAAGCGATCATTCCCTATCTCCCGGAACTGGCGGCACTCGGGATCACCGCGGTGGAGCTGATGCCGGTGGCCCAGTTTCCGGGAAGCCGCAACTGGGGCTACGACGGCGTCTATCCGTTCGCGGTCCAGAATACCTACGGCGGCCCCCACGCCCTCCGGCAGTTCGTTGCCGCGTGCCACCAGCAAGGTTTGAGCGTTTTCCTCGACGTCGTTTATAACCACCTCGGGCCGGAGGGAAACTACTTAGGGGATTTCGGGCCCTACTTCACCGACCGTTACCAAACACCGTGGGGTCGCGCAATAAACTTCGACGGGCCCGGAAGTGACGAAGTGCGCCGCTTTTTCATCGAAAACGCCCTCTACTGGGTGACCGAGTTCGCCGTCGACGGGTTGCGCCTCGATGCGGTCCACGCCATTTTCGACCAGTCCGCGCGCCACTTTCTCGAAGAACTGGCCGCAAGCGTCCGCCAGGCCGCGGCCAAGCGCGGCCGCCGCGTCTACCTCATCGCCGAAAGCGACCTCAACAACGCCCGCCTGATCCGTCCCCTTGTCGTTGGCGGCTACGGGCTCGACGCCCAGTGGAGCGACGATTTCCACCACGCCCTCCACGCTCTGCTCACGGGGGAAGCAAACGGCTACTACCGCGATTTCGGGCAGGTGGAGCACCTGGCCAAAGCCTTCCGCTGCGGGTTCGTCTACACCGGCGAATATTCTGCCTACCGGGAGCGCCGTCACGGCGGCGCCACGGAACTCTGCGCGCCAAAACAGTTTGTTGTCTTTGCCCAGAATCACGACCAGGTGGGCAACCGCGCTCTTGGCGAGCGTCTAAGCACCCTGGTGTCCTTCCCCGCGCTCAAGCTCGCGGCAGGGGTGGTTCTGCTTTCGCCCTTTTTGCCGCTTATCTTTATGGGTGAAGAATACGGCGAGACCGCGCCATTTCAGTATTTCACGAGCCACACCGCTCCGGAGCTTGCTGCCGCTGTCGTAAAAGGGCGCCGCGCGGAGTTCGCGCGTTTTGGTTGGGCGGCAGTCCCCGACCCGCAGGACGAAGCAACCTTCCGGCGGTCACGCCTGCACCGGGAGCAACTACAGGAGGACCAGCCCCGCGCCCTCTTCGCCTTTTACCGGGAACTGATCCGCCTCCGGCGGACCCTGCCGCCACTTACCAACCCCTCTTGGGAGCAAATGGCCGTGACCGCGTTCGAGCACGAGCGGGTCCTCCTTGTCCGGCGCTGGAACGGGGCCACGGAAGTAGCCCTCATCTTCTCCTTTAACCCCGAACCCCAAACCGTTACCTTACCGCTACCGGGCGGTCCGTGGGAAAAACTCCTCGACGCCGCGGCAGCAACGTGGCTCGGACCTGGGGCGCCAACGCCCGTAAGTTTTTGGTCGGAAGGGGCCGCCTCGCTCCCTTTAAGCGCCTACGCCTGCGTAGTTTTGGGACAAGTGCGAGAGGAGTGAATAAAAGCAAATGGAGCGTTACGTCTGCATTCACGGCCACTTTTACCAACCACCGCGGGAAAATCCCTGGCTGGAGGACGTCGAACTGCAGGACTCCGCTTACCCTTACCACGACTGGAACGAACGGATCACCGCCGAGTGCTACGAGCCGAACACGGCCTCCCGTCTGCTTGACGGCTACGGCCGGATAAAAAAGATCGTGAACAACTACGCGAAGATTAGCTTCAACTTTGGCCCCACTCTGCTCGACTGGCTGGCCCGGAAAAAACCCGACGTTTACGCGAAAATTATCGCCGCGGACCGGGAAAGCAAGGAGTATTTCGCGGGCCACGGCTCGGCTCTCGCCCAGGTTTACAACCACGTGATTATGCCGCTTAGTAACCAGCGCGATAAGTACACCCAGGTCCGCTGGGGCATCCGCGACTTCGTCCACCGGTTCGGGCGGCAACCGGAAGGGATGTGGCTCCCAGAAACCGCGGTGGATCTCGAGTCGCTCGAAATACTCGCTGCGCACGGCATCCGCTTTACAATCCTTTCGCCCTACCAGGCCCGGCGGGTGCGGAAAACAGGGGCGACCGCCTGGGAGGAAGTTGGGCCCGGTGGCGTCGACCCTTCAATGGCTTACCGCGTCAACTTACCCGCATCCGGGCGCTCCCTCGCCGTCTTCTTCTACGACGGGCCGATCTCCCGCGCCGTCGCCTTCGAGCGCCTACTCGCCAGCGGCGAGAATTTCGCCCACCGCCTCCTTACCGGCTTTACGACCGGGCGTACCTGGCCGCAGCTCGTAAACATCGCCACCGACGGCGAAACCTACGGCCACCATTTCCGCCACGGCGATATGGCCCTCGCCTACGCTTTGAACTATATCGAGACCAATAACCTCGCCCAGATCACCAACTACGGTGAGTACCTGGAAAAGCACCCACCGACCCATGAAGTCGAAATCGCGGAAAATAGTTCCTGGAGCTGCAGCCACGGGATCGAAAGGTGGCGGAGCAACTGCGGCTGCAACTCCGGCCTACACCCGGGTTGGAGCCAGGCGTGGCGCGCACCGCTCCGCAGCGCCCTCAACCACCTGCGCAACGCCGTCGCTCCCAGGTTCGAGGAACTGGCCCGCCAGTTCTTAAAGGACCCCTGGGCGGCCCGCGACGACTACATCAGCGTGATCCTCGACCGGACGCCAGAAAATGTTGCCGCGTTCCTCGCGCGCCACGCCCTGCGGCCACTGACCCCCGCGGAGGAAGTGACCGTGCTCAAGCTCCTCGAGCTGCAGCGCCACGCCATGCTGATGTTCACGAGCTGCGGGTGGTTTTTCGACGAAATTTCGGGAATCGAGACGGTTCAGATCCTGCAGTACGCCGCCCGGGTAATCCAGCTCGCCGAAGAGCTCTTTGCCACCCGCTTCGAACCTAGGTTTCTCGAAATCCTGGCGGAAGCCAAAAGTAACCTCAAGGAGCACCGGGACGGGGCTCACGTCTACGAAAAATTCGCTAAGCCGGCAATGGTTGATCTGCCCAAAGTAGGTGCCCACTACGCCATCAGCTCCGTCTTTGAAACCTACGACGCCGAATCACGGGTTTATTGCTACACAGTAAACCGCCGCGACCACCAAACGTCCGAAACCGGCAAAGTCAAGTTAGTGGTGGGTCAGGCGGCAATAACCTCCGACATCACCCATGAATCAGCCGACCTCAGTTACGGCGTGCTCTATCTCGGTGACCATAACGTCCACGGCGGTATCCGCCCGCACCGGGACGACGGAACTTACCAGGAAATGGTAACCAAAGCAAAAGACGCCTTCGACCGGGCCGACTTTCCGGAAGTCCTCCGCATCCTCGATAGCTACTTCGAGGGTGCCACCTTCTCGCTCAGGCAGCTTTTCCGCGACGAGCAACGCCGCATCTTGAATATGATTCTTGATTCCACCCTTAAAGAGATCGAGGCGGATTACCGCCGCATTTACGAGCACCACGCGCCGCTGATGCGCTTCCTCAAAGACCTCCGGATGCCGCTCCCGCAGGCGCTTTTTACCACCGCCGTGTTTGTAATCAACATGAGCCTGCGGCGCGCGTTCGCCACGGAGCCGCTCGACCTTGACCAGATCAACACGCTGCTCCACGAAGCGCATCTGCTGGAGGTGCCGCTTGATGCCGCCGGACTCGGTTATACTCTCGCCCAGACGCTCGAGGCTATGGCCCGGCGGCTTAAGGCCGACCCCACCAACCTCAACCTGGTGCGGGAACTCGATTCAGCCACCGACCTTGTTCGCTTCTTCCCCTTCGAAGTCAACTTATGGGCAGTCCAAAACATCTACTACGACTTGCTGCAGAACGTCTACCCCGCCCTGCGCGAAAAAGCGGCCAAAGGTGACCCGGAAGCCCAAGAACTCGTGGCCCACTATGACAACTTAGGCGAAAACCTCCGGATGCAGCGTGATGTTTAAGGTGGCTGGGGGGCGCGTTCCTGGCGCAACCTACCGGATCCAGCTCGGCCCGCACTTCGGGTTTAGCGAAGCTGCGGCGCTGATCCCCTACCTCGCCGCTCTCGGCATCACCGACCTCTACGCAGCACCGATCTTAGAGGCGCGCGCTGGAAGCACCCACGGCTACGACGTCACCGATCCGACCCGCGTCCGCGCGGCACTCGGCGGCGAAGAGGGGTTCCGCCGGCTGGTAGCGGCCTTGAAAGCGCACGGGCTCGGGCTGCTGCTCGATATCGTTCCCAACCACATGGCGGCGAGCCCCCAGAACCCTTGGTGGGCCGACCTCCTCCGGCATGGCCAAGCTTCACCATACGCCCCTTTTTTCGACATCGACTGGGACCCGCCGGCACCGGACTTGCGGGGAAGGGTTTTGCTGCCCGTGCTGGGAGCGCCGTTTGGCGAAGAGCTGGAAAAGGGGGCGCTGCAGCTCGCCCTTCAAGAAGAGGGTTTTTACGTCTGCTACCACGAACAGGCCTTTCCCTTATCTCCCGAAACCGCCGCACTGATCCTGCCCCCGCCCGAAGCGGAACTACCGGAAGACGCCGCGGCCCTGCGCCGCGCGAGCCGTGAGGTTATAAACGCGCAACTGCGGTGCTTGAACGGCACACCGGGCAACCCGGAGAGTTTCAACCGCTTAGAGGCGATCTTAGCGCAGCAGCATTACCGTCTCGCCTGCTGGCGGCTCGCCAATTCAGAAATTAACTACCGCCGCTTCTTTGATGTAAGTGAATTGGTGGGCGTGCGGGTCGAAGACCCAGCTGTTTTTGAGGCCACCCACAGGCTTCTCCTCCGCCTGGCAGCTGAAGGTAGCGTTACCGGTTTCCGCATCGACCACATCGACGGGCTCTACGACCCCTACGCCTACCTCCACCGCTTGCGCGAGAAACTGGTGGCCCTGGGACTGGAGAACTTCTACCTGGTGGTGGAAAAAATCCGCACCGGCGACGAAGAACTCCCCGGAAACTGGCCGGTTGCCGGCACCACCGGCTATGACTTTCTCAATGCGGTGAGCGAGCTTTTCGTGGACGAAAGAGGGCTTGCCCACTTAGAAGAGACTTACCGGGAGGCAACGGACAGCGCAGATTTTAGCGAAGTGGTTTACCGGTGCAAGCGGCTGGTCCTGGATAGGCTTTTCGCCAGCGAGACTGCAACCCTCGCCCAAGACCTGTGGCTTCTGGCCAGAAAAGACCGCTACGGCTGGGATTTGCCGCTCGCGGCGCTCAAGGAGGCCTTAATTGACCTTACCGCCTCCCTTCCTGTTTACCGCACCTACGTCCGCGGTTACCCGGTAGCCGCCCGTGATAAGCGCTACATCGAAGAAGCCTGCGCCCAGGCGCTGCGCCGCTCGCCCCACCTTGCCGTCGCGCTCACTTTCCTGCGGCGCCTGCTGCTGCTCACCGACTGGCCCCGGTTATCGCCGGCGCAACAAGAGGAGCACCGCCACTTCGTAATGCGCTGGCAACAACTCACGGGCCCGGTAACCGCTAAGGGTTTTGAAGATACGGCCCTTTACCGGTACAACCGGCTCCTCGCGCTCAACGAGGTTGGCGGCGATCCCGGAACATCCGGGCTTGCGGTAAGTGAGTTTCACGCGCGCAACGCGGCGGTCCTGCGTCGCTGGCCCCACACCCTCAATGCCACCTCTACCCACGATACGAAGCGAAGTGAAGACGTGCGCGCCCGGCTTAGCGTCCTTTCAGAAATCCCCGCAATATGGGTAGAAAAATTCAAATTATGGCAGCAGTGGAACCGACGGAAGAAACCGGTAGTTAAAGGCCGTCCCGTTCCTGACGCTAACACGGAGTGGTTCATCTACCAGACGCTCCTGGGCGCCTGGCCGCTGGACGAGAAAGAAGAGGCGGAATTTAAGGTTCGGCTCGCGGCTTACGTTACCAAGGCCGCCCGGGAAGCAAAGGTCCGCACTGAGTGGCTTGACCCCGACCCGGAGTACGAGCAGGCCTTGAGCGAGTTTCTCACGGCAATCCTGGCCCCCGAATCCGGCAACCTTTTCCGCGCCGACTTTGAGGCCCTTGAAGAAACAGTCGCTTACTACGGCGCCTTGAACTCCCTCGCGCAGGCTCTCCTCAAGATCGCCACGCCCGGAATCCCCGACTTCTACCAAGGAACGGAGGTCTGGAATTTCAGCCTGGTCGACCCCGACAACCGGCGCCCGGTAGATTTTGCCCGGCACAGCGCTCTCTTGCAGGGCTTGCAAAAGGACGAAAAAAGCCGCAGCAAGTTAAGCTTGGTGCAGGAGTTGCTGGCTTCCTGGAAAGACGGGCGCATCAAGCTTTACACTATCTACAAAGCCCTCCACTTCCGCCGGGACCACTTAGAACTTTTTTCCGGTGGCGCCTATCTCCCGCTCACCGTCGCCGGCTTACGGCGGGAGCACGTTTGCGCCTTTATCCGCCAAAAAGGGAACCAGTGGGTCGTAGTAGCGGTGCCGCGCTTGCTAGTGCGGCTTCAGCAACAGTCCCGCACCGGCCTGAGAAATCCCGAAGCACCAGCACTGCCCGCACGGCAACCACCGCTGGGAGCAGCAACCTGGAATGACGACCGCCTCCTTCTCCCGGAAAGCGCCCCGGAAGAATGGTATAACATTTTCACCGGGGAGAGCTTGCGGTACGTTCCCTCGCCCCACTGCGGCTCCACCCCTGAAGGGGGACACACTCTCTACCTGGCGGATGTTTTTCGTTCTTTTCCGGTAGCCCTTTTAACGGCAGATTAAAAACTTGCGCCGCGCAAAACTCACCGCAGCAGGTTCTTCACGAGCATCAGCTCGTCCCAAAGGCCCCTGGTAATAAGGAAGCGTTCCCGCACCGTCTCGCGGGCGCGCCGCCCCATAACCTGCGCCTGCACCGGGTGTTCAAGCAGATAGAGGATGCGCGCCGCCATCTCGCGGATACCCGCTTCGCCCGGAGCGACGAGGAAACCGTTGTAGCCGTCGGCGATCTGGGCGGGGATACCGCCAACATTAGTGGCCACAACCGGTTTCTCTTTCCACATCCCCTCCGTAACCGTAAGGCCAAAGCCTTCCTTTGTCGAAGGTTGCAGAATCACCGTAGCGGCCCGCTGGAGCGCATTGATCTCCCGGTGGCTATCCGGGGGCAGGTTGAGCAAGCAAACATCCGGCACCTTTTTAACCTCTTCCGCCAGCGCCGCGAAAATCCGTTCGTTTTCCGGGTCGTCGCTCGCTGTCCCGCCGACGAAGAGGAGCTGACACTCCTTCTGCCGCCGGACCTCTTTAAAGGCCTCCAAAGCGTACCAGTGCCCCTTGAAAAGATCAAACCGCGAAACGAGCAAGATGAGCGGCTTTTGAGTAGGATCGGCGAGGCCGTACTTATCCAAAACCTGCCGGATTTCTGTCTCACTCAGCTCCCGGTTTTTCTCGGAAAGGGGATCGATGTACGGCAGGATGATGAAGGACTGAACCTGCCAATTGGGGATGTAAGACATCGCGGAGAAAATTGCCGCGTCGTAAAGCTCCACCAGGGGCTTTAGAAAATCAACCATCAAACAACCCTCTTTGTCAATCTGGATGTGGCACCGCCAGAGCCATTTCTGCCGCCGCCGCACCTCCGGAGGCACAAAAGCGATCAGCCCCGCCGGCTGGGGATCATGAATCAGAACTACATCTGCCCGCTCGTCAAGCAACCGGTAATTGGCCCGGTTAGTCTCCCAGTACGCCTTAACCCCCAGGATATCGATCGTTCCCGGCCGGCCCTGCAAGAAATTATGCAATTGCTTGGTAAAATTGAAAAACGCCAGGTCACCGGTGATAACTTCCCAGCTCACGTCAAGACCCAGCGCGCGCTCCAGCGGGATGAGGGAACGGAGCATCTCCGCCACCCCACCGCCGAGCCGCGTGGAGTTGACCTGCTGGAAGCGCACCCCGCGCAGCTCCTCCCCGAGCCGCAGCAGGTCCGCAATTATTTCCTCCCCGGCAAAGGCCGCATAGGCCTCAAGAGTCTCTGTTGTTGCCGAAAGAAAATCGCTTGCTTCTTTCTCCACCGGGAGTTCCTTAGGAAGGGCCATAATTTCGGTTTGTCCACCTCTTAATAAAGCAAATTCTCCTGGGGATAACCGGCCGGAATTCCCCACCTACATTAATATAATCGAGTGTTACTCTCTTTTCTACAGGAAAATTCTCTATCCCAGCCCGGCCAGCGCCCACAGATTTCAGCGATGGACAGCCCCCAAACGGTATGGTAATATTATGGCCAAAAAAGGCAACCGCCGGAACGGGTCCTTTACCGGACGGTAAAGGTTAAAAGGGAAGCCGGTGCAAATCCGGCGCGGTCCCGCCACTGTGAGGGGGAGCCGCCGCACAAAAGGCCACTGGGCTTGAACCCGGGAAGGCGTGCGGCGGCGGTGAGCCCGAGCCAGGAGACCTGCCCGTTTCGCCAGACCAACCCAACCTACGCGGATAGGGAGGTGGTTTCTTTGTCTCCGGCAGCATCCTGCCTTAGCCCCAATGTTCCTTTCGGGTGATGCACTCTATTTCCTTTAAACTCTCGCAGTTAAAGGTGGTATGGAACGTGAGAAACGGCCCGTGGAAGGGGTATTGCGCTGCCTTTTTGGCGGTTACCTGTCTTTTTACGCTCCTGATCGGGTTAGCGCCCGGGGCAAACGGCGCCGAAGCACTCCCTTCGCTCCCCACCGCCCAGGCGGTGCGCTTTCTCGCCAACGAGTACCGGCAAAACGGCTTCCGGAATGCCGACGCCGGCGTAGGGGCCTACGCTTTTTACATTTTGAAGCAAGCCGGCGTGGACGTGAGCGGCTGGCGGCATAACGGCGTGACACTCACGGCAGCGGTGCTGAACGGCATCGAGCAGGATCTGGCGCGGGCGCAGGCGGCACGGGCGAAGACCCTCGCCCAGGACCTGGCAGCGGCCTGGGCGCTGGGGCGGGAAGACTTGGTGGACCGGCTCCTGCAGGCGATCAAAGAGAGGCAGACCGGCCAGGGCTTCGGGGAGAGCGGCCCGCTGAGCATTTATAGCAACATGCCCGCTTGCGAGATCCTGGCGCGGACCGGGCTGATCGCCCAAGTGGATGCCGGGGCGGCAAAACGCTACATTTTAGAAAGCCAGTACCGTGAACCGGACGCGCCGCCCTGCGGAAGCTGGGGTTCCGCTGACGGTGCAGGGTTCTACGCCGACTTTATGGCGACGGCGGAAGCGGTGCGGGCGCTCCACTATTTGGACTCCGGCAAGAACGACGCCACGGTACAGGCAGCGATTTACCACGGCATAGAATGGCTGCGGCGGCAGCAAAAGCCCGACGGGAGCTTCGTCGCCGGGATGGACGACCCGGTGATCGACACCTGCGAAGCGATCGTGACGCTCAAGACGCTCGGTATTGATCCCGCGAGCTGGCGGAGCAGCGCCGGGAAGAGCCCGGTTGATTACCTGACGGAAAAGGCGCTGAACCCCGACGGCAGCCTGGGCACCTCAGGTAACGCGATGGACGCCACCTGGGTACTCTGGGCCTCGCTGGCGCTGCAAAGCGCGGCCGCGCCGCCGGCCGGGACGCAGGGCGGCACCCAAACGCCGGGCCCTCAATCCTTTAACGATTTGCGGGGCCACTGGGCCGCGGCGGCCATCGGCCGCCTGGCCGCCGCAGGCATCGTTGCGGGCTACCCCGACGGAACCTTCCGGCCGGCGGCACCGGTGACCCGCTGCCAGGTAGCCGCCATGCTGGTGCGCTTGTGGCAACCGGCACCGGCTACGGTTGCCGATTTAGAGCGCCTGCGGACTAAATTCCGGGGCGCCGCCCAGATCCCCGCCTGGGCGCAGGAAGCGGTAGCGGTGGTCTTGCGGGAAGGACTAATGGCGGGTTACCCCTGCTCCGGCAGTTTCTGCTTCGCCGGAGCAAGACCGGTAAGCCGCGGGGAGATGGCCGTCTTAGCGGCACGGCTGTGCGCGAAGAAAGGCGGCGCGCTCAACCCGCAGCCGCTCACCTTCACCGATGCGGCGGCGATCCCGGCCTGGGCGCGGGAGGCGGTCGGGGCGGCCTGCGGCGCGGGTCTGATTTCCGGCTACCCCGACGGGAGCTTCCGGTTCACTAAGTCCGTTACCAGGGCGGAGGCAGCCGTTCTTTTAAGCCGCCTAGCGGCATTATTAGGAGATAAAACGTGAAATTTGGAGGGATAGCGATGCCTATAAAGCGAAAAGCGGGGCGGAAGCTCTGCCTTTTGTTAACCCTTTTGCTGTTGGTGAACCTGCTGCTGCCCTGCGGCGGCGTCCAGGCAAGCGCGGCGACCGCACCGGCCGACAGCGCGGTGCAGTTCCTTTACAACGACTACCAGCAAAACGGGTTCAAGAATAGCGAATACAGCGTGGGCGCCCACGCCTTTTCCGTCCTAAAGCAGGCCGGGGTGGACGTGAGCGGCTGGGTCTATAACGGAACCAGCCTGCCGGACGCGGTCTACAACGCCGTTTACAGTGACCTCCAGGCGCCCGGGAACCTCTCGGCTAAGCTTTTAGCGCAGGATCTGGCGGCCGCGCAGGCGTTAGGGCGCGCGGATTGGGCGGACCAGTTGGCCGGCGTGTTAAAAGACCGGCAGAGCGTTAACAGCGTCTACGGCTTTGATCTGGGAGAGTGGAGTATCTTCAGTAATATGCCTGCCTTCGACCTTTTAGGCCTGGCGGGCAAGATCGGGGTCGTGGACGCGGCCTACGCGGAAAGCTACATCTTAGGGACGCAGAACACCACGGCGGAAAGCGTCGTTTACGGCGCCTACAGTTGGGGCTGCACGTGGAGTGGCACTTACTACCCCGATTTTATGACCACGGCCGAAGCGGTAAGGGCGCTCCACTTCCTGGACCCCGCCGGAAGCGATTCCTCAGTCCAGACCGCGATCTCCAACGGCCTGACGTGGCTGCGCCAGCAGCAAATGGATGACGGGAGCTTCGTTGCCGGGATGGACGACCCGCTCGTCGACACCTGCGAGGCGATCCTCACGGCCAAGGCGCTCGGTGTTGATCCCGCGAGCTGGCAGAGTAGCGCCGGTAAAAGCCCGGTTGACTACTTAATGAGCAGCGCCGTCAACCCCGACGGCACCTTGGGCAGTTCGAAAAACGCGATGGACGCTACCTGGGCGCTCAGCGCACTAAACAGCCTTGGCATTAAGCCGACTGTATGGCGGTTCTTCACCGACCCTAACAGCCTCACGCTCAATCAAAACGAAACGAAAGACCTCAAGGCCGTCTGGCAGGACACCTACGGCCAGCACGACGTAACCGCTTACGCCGCCTGGTCGGTGCGCGATACCGCCATCGCTACCGTGGATAATAGCGTTTACAAGGGCCGCGTCACCGCCCGCGCAGCCGGCGCCACCACCGTGAGCGCCGTTTACGGGGGTCTGACCGCTAGCGCTACCGTTACCGTGAAGATCCCGGTCAGCGGCGGCGCCCCCGCCGTGATCACCCCCGGCCTAGCGGTCGTCGGGATGAACGGCGAACTCCTCTTCGGTCCGGCCTACGTCGCAGTCACGCCGGGCAACAAGTGGGGGCTGACACCGCTCGGGCTTTTGGACGCCTCCGGTCTTTCCTACCACACCTCGGACTGGGCCTGGGGGATTCTCGTAGACGCCATCGCCGGCCAGGCCAACAGCGGGATGGCCGGCTGGATGTACGCCGTCAACGGGCAGATCCCGGCGGTGGGGCCGGAAAAATACAGCCTGAAAGACGGCGACCGGGTGATCTGGTACTACAGCAAGAGCATGGAGCAGCAGCCGCCCAAGTGGGAAGAGCTGCTCGCCCGCACCGGAGGCGGGAGCTACCAGGGTCCGAACCTCCCGGCCCCGGTGAATGACAGCGCGGTGGATGCGGCGCTGGCGAAGGCCACCGCTACCGGCCGGACCGAACTTGCCGCCGGCAGCGGCGAAAACACGCTCACCCTTACCCCCGACCAGTTCGCCAAAGTAGCAGCGGCGGCGAAGCCGCTCGCGGTGAGCATCCAGAAGGTAGCCCTCCTGCTTCCCCCCCAGGCGCTTAAAGCCGTAGCGGGCGAAGTAGCGGCCGCGGCGCGCCTCCAAATCCAGGCGCAGGAGCTTTCCCCAGCAGAAACCCAGTCTCTTGCTGCCGCGCTGCCGGCAGCAGAGAAGCTGGTCGGCGCGGTTTACGACTTAGCCCTCCTGGCTACCGATAATCAGGGGAAAACGAAACCCCTTTCCTCTTCCCCTGCTTGTTATCTCACCTTGCCCGTGCCCGAAGCCGCAAGCGAAGCAGCAGCAGACGGGTGCCTCCAGGCCGCCTATTACAACGACGCGAAGAAAAGCTGGGAGAAAATCGGCGGCGTCTACGATCCGGCCGGGAAGTGTATTTACTTCCGGACCGAACACCTCAGCAAGTACGCCCTCGTGGAAGATACGGTAGCCAAAACCTTTGTTGATGTTAAGAACCACTGGGCCGGAAAGCAGATCGCCTTCCTCGCCAACCGGGACCTCGTTGCCGGGGTGGACAAAGACCACTTTGCCCCGGAAAGGGCGCTCACCCGGGCTGAGTTCACGGTGCTCCTCGCCCGGCTGGCGGGACTGGCACCTGCCCCCGCAGGCGCGGCCCGCTTCGCCGACGTACCGGCCGCTGCCTGGTACCGCGGCATGGTAGGTGCCGCGGTGGAGGCGGGTCTGGTTGCTGGCCTCAGCGATAGCGCCTTCGGTCCCGGCAAACCCATCACCAGGGAGCAGATGGCGGCCATGCTCGCCCGCTTCTTAACGCTAAAGAAGATGGCGGCGCAGCCCGGCACGGAAGAAGTCCCGGCGCTTCTCGCCCGCTTCGGTGACGCCGCCGGCATCTCTTCCTGGGCGCGGACCGCTGTCGCCCTGTCGGCCCGCGAGGGGCTGCTGACCGGGCGGGCGAACGCCCGGTTCGCGCCGCAAGGTAAGGCCACCCGGGCCGAGGCGGCAACGGTTCTTTACCGGCTCCACCAGCGATTACACCAACCCTCTGAATAGGATGCCGGTTAACCTGCAGGGCGGCGGCTAAGCCGCCGCCCCTACCGGGTTGCCGCCGCTGAAACCTTAAAGGGTCGCGTGTAGCGATTACGTGCCAATTCGGTCTTTTATAAACGTCGAGCAGACCGGGCTATCCGTATCAGTCTGAATCTATTCTGGGGAGTGGCTCATGCGGGCCGAAGGCCCCGCACGAGCGAAAATTTGAAAATGAGTTGCGGCTTAAGAAGGCGGCGGCACCTGTTTCAGCTTCCCAGCGAACACTTGAGACGCGCGGCAACCAAACTAAGCGACGACGAGCAGCGGAGGCGGGTCTGCGGCCACGGACGGCCGCAGAGGGCAACCACGGCACGGACGCCGTGTTTGCCCGGTGCCTGCCGGAGCGCGAGGAGGAGCGTTAAGTTTGGTCCGCGCGGTGAACGTGTGAGCGGGAGCGAAACAGGCTGACCCAGCCGCCGGCGTTGGCGATAATTGGTCATTTCCGAAGGAGGGGTTTTTACGCGGCGGGTTTTCACTTATCTTATCGCCGCAACCGTGATCCTGCTCGGCGCGCTCGGGCCGGCCTTTTACCTGCACAAGGTCCTGCCGCCCCACCCGCCGGCAAAGGCGCCCACAGAGCGCGTAGCCCAGGCTCCGGCCGCCCGTAGCCCGGAAGAAGGCGCCGGGCAGACCCAAAAGGCCGCCCCAGCGGCGGGCCAGGCGGCAAACACAGGTAAGCAAACCGGCCAAAGCACCACCGGCACGCCGGCGCCTCTCTCTAAAACCGCTGCGCCGGACAGTCCCGCCCAAAACGAAGGCGAACCATCCCCGCCGGAGAAGGCTCCGGCGCCTCCGGCGGCGCCGGTTGGCTGCCGGGTGGGAGTAGCGGTGGTCGGTAAAAACGGGGAACTCCTCTTCGGCCCCGCGACGGTGACGGTAAAGCCGGATAACCGCTGGGGGGTTACGGCGCTAGGAGCGCTTGACGCCACCGGCCTGCCTTACGCGATGAAACCGACCTGGCCCGATTTTGTGGACGCGATCGCCGGCCAGGCCAACAGCGGCATGACCGGCTGGATGTACGCCGTCAACGGCGAGGTCCCAATGCATATGGCCGACAAGCACCCGGTGAAGACGGGCGACCGGGTGATCTGGTGGTACAGCCGGAGTATGAGCCAGCCACCGCCCCGGTGGGAGGATTTAGCCGGGCAGAAGTAAAGGGGCGGCCCATACGCGCGTTCAGGCCGCAGCAAAACGGGCGAAAATAGCCGCCAACGCAAGCAATAAGCAGGTAAAATACCTGCAAAGGAGCAGGAGATGTTTACAGAGCTTTTTTACCGGGATAAAGGACTTTTCCTCCAGAGCCTCCACCCGGCCACGGTCTTGGTTTACCTTACGGTGCTGCTCATCCTGGCCCTGGTCTTCGCCAACCCGCTCTACCTCCTGGCTCTGTTCCTCCTCCTGGCGCTTTTGATCAGGGAAGCGGACGGCGTGCGGGCCTGGGAAGGTTTTTTGCGGGCCGGCGTCTTTCTGATGCTGGTGATCATGACCGTCAATCCCTTAGTGATCCGAGCCGGCAAGACGATCATCTGGCACGGCCCGCAGGTGCCTTATTGGGGCAGGCTCGACGTTTCCCTGGAGGCCCTCTATTTTGGTGCTGTCGCAGGTCTCCGGCTCCTGGTGATGCTGAGCATCTTCTGCCTTTACAATCTGGTGCTCAACCCGGACCGGCTCCTCAACCTTTTTTCCGGAATCGCCGGCCGGTCGGTCCTACTTATCACCTTGGCCACCCGCCTGCTGCCCGCGATGGCCCAAAACCTGCAGCGGACCGCCGCGGTCCTGCGGCTGCGCGGCGTTGACATAGAGGCGGGCGGGCTGCGGCAAAAGGTGAAGGGTTACGCCTGCCTTTACAACATCCTCCTCCTCTCCTCCCTCGAAGACGCGCTGGCGGTCGCCGAATCGATGCAGGCGCGGGCCTTCGGCAGCGGCCGGCGCTCGGTTTACCGCCGGAACACCTTCCGGCCCAGGGACACCCTCTGCACCGGCGGGAGCCTCTTGGCCTTGCTTGCCGCCTGCTGGGGCTGGCGGTCCGGCTACGGCCGGTTTACCTTTTACCCAGAGGCGGATTACCTGATTAAAGACGGGGCGACCCTCGGCGTGCTCGGCGTCGTCCTCCTTTATCTTTCGGTGCCGCTTATTCTGAGTGCGGGGTGGAAGCGTTGCCGCTTTTTACGCTCGAAAATCTGAGCTACTGGTACCCGGAGCGCGAAAAACCGGCTTTGAAGGAGCTCAACTTCGCGATCGAAGCGGGCGAGTTTCTCTTGGTCACGGGCGGCTCCGGTTCGGGTAAGTCCTCGCTGGCCAGGGTGCTGGCCGGGCTGATCCCCGACTTTTACGGGGGGCGGATAGCGGGACGGGTGCTCTTCCGCGGCACGCCGCTAAAGAATCTCGACCGGCGCAAGCTAGCGCGGGAGGTCGGCATCGTCTTCCAGGACCCGGAGCAACAGATCATCCAGACCCAGGTAGAGGCGGAGATCGCCTTCGGCCTGGAGAACTTAGGCCTCCCCCGCGAAGAGATGGCGCGCCGGATCGCGGAGGTGTGCGGGTTTATGAACCTGACCTCGCTGCGGGAAGCCTTTACCCCCACCCTCTCCGGCGGGCAGAAGCAGAAGTTGGCGCTCGCCGCCGTGCTGGCGATGCAGCCCAACGTGCTCATCCTCGACGAGCCCACCTCACAGCTCGACCCGGTGGCGGCGGAGGAGATCCTGAACCTCGTCAAGCGGCTCAACGAGGAGATGGGCCTCACGGTAATCCTAATCGAGCAGCGGTTGGAGCGGTGCTACCATCTTGCCGACCGGGTTCTGATTATGGTGGCAGGGGAAATCGCCTGCGCCGGCACGCCGGCCGAAGCGGCCCGGGAAGCGGCGAAAGAGGGGTTGCCCTTCCTGCCGCCGGTGGCCAGGCTCTTCGCCGGCCTCGCCTTCAGCCCGGTCCCGGTGACGGTGAAGGAAGGGCGCCGCCTTTTACGCACCCGCCTTGCCGGCGCAAAACCGGTGGGGAATCACGCCCCCAAACCGCAGCCCGCAGGACTGCGCGACCGGGAAAGCGTCGTGCACCTGAAAAACGTATGGTTCACCTACCCGGAGGGGCGGGAAGCCCTGAAAGGGGTAAACCTGACGGTGGACGCCGGGGAATTCATCGCCCTCCTCGGCGAAACCGGCGCGGGCAAGACCACCCTGCTCCGGTGTATGGCTGGGCTGCTTGCGCCGGGCCGGGGTAGGATCAACGTTTTGGGCCGGGAGCTGCGCCGTGACGGCTACAAAGAGATCATGCGGTTTGTGGCCTACCTCACGCAAAACCCGAACGACTACCTTTTTCAAGACACCGTAGAAGAGGAAGTGCGTTTCACCGCCAAAAACTTAGGGCTGGAGAGCGAGGCGGCCGTGGCGGCGGTGATAGAAAGGCTGGAGCTCCAGCAGCACCGCCGCCGCAACCCCCGGGACCTAAGCGGCGGGGAGCGGCAGCGAGTGGCGTTGGCCGCGGTGCTGGTGACCCGGCCCCGCCTCATCCTCCTCGACGAGCCGACCAGGGGGCTCGACCTGCACCTAAAGGCCAAATTGGGCGACTTTTTGCGCCAGGAGGCTGCCGCGGGCAAAGCGGTGGTGGTAGTGACCCACGACGTGGAGTTCGCGGCCGAATTCGCCACCCGGATCGTTCTGCTGGCCGAGGGCCGGGTGGTCGCCGACGGCGAAAAGCACGCGGTGCTGGGTCAGTCCTTCTTTTACGCGCCGCAGACCGCCCGGCTCTGCCGGGGGATTTGCGACGGGGTGCTGACCCCCGCCGAGGCACAGGAGAGGCTCTTGCCCCTTTTGGCTGGCGCGTGTTTGGAGGAAGAGAGATGACGGACAACTGGGCCCTTTACACCACGCTTACCGGCATCCTCGCCGCCGGCCTACTTTTGTTGGGGGCAGGGAAAAAGGGATTTGACTCCCGGCAGGTCGCCGTCCTGGCGGTTATGTCCGCCCTCTGCGCCACCGGCCGGGCCGTGACCGGCATCGGGCTGCTCTTCTTGCAGCCGACGATGTTTTTGGTGGCGCTAACCGGTTTTGTCTTCGGGGCCCGGAGCGGCTTCCTCGTCGGCGCGTTGACCCCTTTGATTTCCAACTTTTTTATGGGCCAGGGCCCCTGGACCCCCTGGCAGATGCTCTGCTGGGCGCTCGTCGGCCTCTCCGGCGGCATCCTGAGCGCGGTCTTCCCCCGCGCCGGAAACAGGACGCTGACCCTCCTCTGCTTCTTCTGGGGCTACCTTTACGGCGCCCTTATGGATATCTGGCAGTGGAGCGTCTTCGTCCGGCCCCTGACCCTGAAGAGCTACCTGCTCACCTGGGCGGCCGGCGCCGGCTTCGACTCGCTGCGGGCGCTCGGTAACCTCCTCTTTTGCGCCGCCCTCGGCGGCCAGACGCTCAGGATCCTGCGCCGTTTCCGGAAAAGGATGGCGGTGCAGTATGTCGCGGAGCTTTCGGGAGGTAAAAGATGAAAAAGTGGTGGCTAGCGCTTTTGGCCCTCCTTCTTCTCGCCGTGGCCGGCGGCTTCCTCCGGACGGAACGGCTACGGGTGGCCGCCCAGCCGCCCACGGTCGTGTGGTCCCGGACCTTCGGCCCGGGGGAAGCGCGTTTTGCGGCGCCTACCCCAGACGGCGGCTGCATCCTGACCGGCTGGATCGCCGCCGGGGCAGCGGACACCGATCTTTTTATCGCGCGGACCGACCGGGACGGGAACCTGCTCTGGTTGAAAAGGTTCCGGGGTTATGGCTACAGTTGCGGCTACTGCGTGCAGCCCGCCCGCGGTGGCTTCATCGCCGTTGGCGAAACGAAGGCTAAATCCGGGTGGGACCACGACCTCTACGTCGTCCGGGTGGGAGAAAACGGCGCACCGGTCTGGGAGCGGACCTTCGGCGGCCGGCGGTGTGATTACGGCTGGTCGGTGGTAGAAACCGAAGACGGCGGCTTCCTTATCGCCGGCGGCACCGAATCTTTCGGCCACGGCCTCTATGACGTCTACCTGCTGCGCCTGGATGCTACCGGGGCGAAGCGTTGGGAAAAGACTTACGGCGGCAAGGGGTCCGACTGCGGCTACGCCCTGGCGCTGCTCCCGAATGGCTGTCTTATTGCCGGCAGTACCGAATCGTTCGGCGCGTCCGGCACCAGGATCTACCTGCTGCGGACTGACCGGGACGGGAAGCTACGCTGGCAGAAAAGCTACGGCGAAAGCTTGGTTTACGGCTGGTCACTGCTGCGGACGGACGACGGTTACGTAGTCACAGGCGAGCAGGAGGTGGCCGGAAAGAATGGCAGCCGGCTGGCGGCCTACCTTATAAAACTGGACCGCCACGGCAGAATGCTCTGGGAAAAGACGTACGGCGCAGGGTCCAGCGCCGCTTACGCCGTCTGCCGGACCCGAGACGGCGGCTACCTCATAGCGGGCAAAACGGAATCACCGCCGGGAAGTTACGCGATTCTGGTCGCCAAAACAGATAAAAACGGCGCGCACCAATGGGAAAAGACGCTACCCGGTACCGGCTGCAGCAGTGCCTACAGCATTTTCCAGACAAAAGACGGCGGCTACGTCCTGGCCGGACGGAGGGGCGCGAAAGAGGGCGGCAGCGCGATCCTGCTCCTGAAATTGGGTCCCCCGAAATAGGTCCCCCCGTTTTACTGTTACGCCGCAACCTTACAATATTTCTTTAAAAAGGCGGGCAGAAAATCCCGGCCCCCGGTTATAACGCAGCTCAACCGGAGCAAAATAACTATTGCCAGAACCAAAAGGGGGCTGGAAAGGATGTTGCTAAAACTTTTCCGCATTCTCAACGAAAAAAAGCCGCAACTCCGCGAGTTTGACCCCACAACCATCCAGCGGATCAGGGAAGGCGCCTACCTGACGAAACTCATCGCCGAGACACAGGTTGCCGCCCGGAAATGCGAGTTTTTTGCCGGTAACGCTGTGGATGCCGAGGTACGCACGGCCTTCGAAGAAGAGGCCAAGCTCCTCCGCGAAGGCGCTCGTAGCCTTCAGCAATACTACGAAGCCATGACTTTGGAGTGAACGCCCGTGAAGTTTTCCGACATGGACATGCTCCAAGACTACGAAAAAGACTGCCGGATGGCCGCTATCGCTTACACTTTGGTCGTCACCGAGATTCTAGACCCCGACCTCCGTAAACTCATCGGAACCCTGGCTCAAAGCGCCGCCAGGTCCCAAGAGAAATTCGCTAACCTCATTTTGAGAAAAGGGGACCGCCCTTAAATCGCGCGCGCACCCGGAGCATCCTACGCCTGTTACCGGCCTTCGCCCCAATCCCCCTGCCGCTCCGCTCCAAGCAGGCTTTCTATCTCGCACCATTGCCCTCCGTGCGCCATACCGACCTGGAGTTTCTCCTCTACGCCTCCAAAAACCTTTTGTGGTATAATTAAGCCAACTCGTTAACAGATTTGCTTTTCCTAATGACTAACAAACCGCACGGAGATGATGCCGTATCATCTGGGACCGCAAATACGAAACGCTTTCCCGTGAGGAACTGCAGCGACTCCAGCTTGCGCGGTTAAAGGAACAGGTGGCCCGGGTTTACGAGAAAGTCCCTTACTACCGGCGCTGCATGGAGGAAGCCGGCGTCCGGCCGGAGGATATCAGATCCCTCGACGACCTTGCCCGCCTCCCTTTTACCACTAAAGACGACCTGCGGCAAAATTACCCCTTCGGGCTCTTCGCCGTACCGCTCGACCGCGTTATCCGTATCCACGCCTCCTCCGGCACCACGGGGAAGCCTACCGTCGTAGGCTACACAAAGAAGGACCTGCGCACCTGGGCGGGGCTCATTGCCCGCATTGTGACTATGGCCGGCGTCAGACGCGGCGATATAGCCCAGGTTTGCTTCTCTTACGGTCTCTTCACCGGGGGCTTCGGGCTGCATTACGGCCTGGAACGCGCCGGGGTTACGGTTGTGCCCGCTGCAGCCGGCAACACGGAACGTCACATCCGTCTGATGCAGGATTTTGGGACTACCGTCATCGTCGGCACGCCTTCTTACGCCTTGTACATGGCCGAGGTTGCCCGGTCGCTGGGGGTCGACCCGCGCCGGGATTTGAGGGTGCGCCGGGGTCTTTTCGGTGCCGAACCCTGGTCGGAGGGAATGCGCGCCGAAATCGAAGCCGCCTGGGGGATAAAAGCCTTTGATAACTACGGCTTAAGCGAAGTAATCGGTCCCGGCGTGGCCGGCGAATGCGAGGAGAAAAGAGGGCTGCACATCAACGAAGACCACTTCCTGGTGGAGGTGATCGACCCGGAGACGGGCCGGCCCTTACCGCCGGGGGAGCGGGGCGAGTTGGTCTTCACCACGCTAACCAAAGAAGCCTTTCCGGTTATCCGCTACCGGACACGGGATATCTCCCGCCTCATGTTCGAGCCGTGCCCCTGCGGCCGGACAACCATCCGGATGGAGCGGGTGACGGGGCGGAGCGACGACATGCTGATCATTAGGGGAGTTAACGTTTTCCCCTCCCAGATAGAAGAGGTGATCACCAGCACCCCGGGCCTCGCTCCTCATTACCTGATCATTGTAGATAAAAAGGGCTACCTGGATGAAATCGAGGTTCAGGTAGAACTTTCCCCCGAAGGCTTTTCCGACCGCTACGAGGATCTGGCCTCCCTCGAAGAGCAGCTTCGCAACCGGCTGCAGGCCACCCTTTCCCTCACGCCGCGGGTCAAGCTGGTTGAGTTCGGCTCTTTGGAACGAACAACAGGAAAAGCCCGGCGGGTGATCGACCGGCGCAAGGAGGCTGCCAAATGAAACTTTTAAGCGGCAACGAAGCACTCGCCCGGGGCGCGTACGAGGCAGGGGTCCGGGTGGCGGTAGCCTATCCCGGAACGCCAAGCACCGAAATCCTCGAAAATATTGCCCGCCACTACCCCGACATCTACGCCGAGTGGGCACCCAACGAAAAAGTGGCGCTTGAGGTAGCGATTGGCGCCTCTCTTGGCGGCGCGCGGGCGCTGGTCGCCATGAAGCACGTCGGCGTAAACGTAGCTGCCGACCCGCTCCTCACTCTCGCCTACACCGGAGTTAACGCGGGTCTGGTGCTCGTCTCCGCCGATGACCCCGGAATGCACAGCTCCCAGAACGAGCAGGATAACCGCTTCTACGCCCGCTTCGCCCAGATACCCCTTCTTGAACCGGCCGACAGCCAAGAGGCTAAGGATTTCGTCCGGCTAGCTTTTGAGATAAGCGAAACCTTTGATACGCCCGTAATGCTGCGCACAACTACCCGCGTCGCGCATTCGAAAAGCATGGTGCGGAAAGAAGACCCGCTTATCCCACCCCTCAAGCCTTACCAAAAAGATTTCGTTAAATACGTGATGGTCCCGGCCAATGCCCGCCTGCGCCACGCAACGGTCGAAGAACGCCGGGAAAAACTCCGGGAATTCGCCGCCAATACCCCCATCAACCGGATCGAACCTGGGGATCCGCGCGTCGGCATTATCACCAGCGGTGTCGCCTATTGCTACGTCAAAGAAGCTTTTCCCTGGGCCTCCGTGTTGAAGTTAGGGTTGAGTTACCCTTTACCGCTAACCCTGGTTCGCACGTTTGCGGCGCGAGTGAAAAACCTGTACGTAGTCGAGGAGCTTGAACCGTTCCTCGAAGAGCAAGTCGCCGCCGCTGGTATTCCGGTCCGCGGCAAGGCGCTCCTTCCCCGGACGGGCGAACTCTCCCCTGCCTTAGTAGCGCAGGCTCTCTATCAGGATGCCGCCTTTGCGACCGTTGCCCGGGAGTACGCGCCCCCTCCGGCCCCCACTCCCGAACCACCGGCTCTGCCCTTACGCCCGCCGGTCCTTTGCCCGGGTTGCCCGCACCGGGGGCTTTTCTACGTTCTGAAAAGCCTCAAACTCAACGTGATGGGCGATATCGGCTGCTACACCTTAGGCAGCCTACCTCCCCTCGCGGCCATGGACACCTGCATCTGCATGGGGGCCGGCATCGGCATGGCCCACGGGATGAGCAAAGCCAGACCAGATAGCGCCGCGCGAACGGTAGCGGTGATTGGCGACTCCACCTTCGTTCACTCCGGCATCACCGGCCTGATCGACATCGTCTATAACCAGGGAGTGGGTACCGTAATCATCGCCGATAACCGGACCACGGCGATGACCGGCCACCAGGACCATCCCGGCACCGGACAGACGGCACGGGGCGAGCCGACTAAAGCCCTGGATTTCGCGAAACTGGCCCGCGCCGTTGGCGTTACCCGGGTTAAGGTGGTGGACCCGCTCGACCTCGCCGCCACCAAAAAGGCGATCCAGCGGGCGTTAAAAGCGCGCGCCCCGGTAGTGGTGGTGGCCAGTCGCCCGTGTGTCCTCCTATCCCGTCCAGCACCTGCTCCGGTGCCGGTGCGACCTGATGCCTGTCGGGGCTGTAAGCGCTGTTTGCAGCTCGGCTGCCCAGCGCTCTCTTTGCCCGCAGGCCGGGTAGCCGTCAACCCGCACCTCTGCATCGGCTGCAGCCTCTGCGCTCAGGTATGTCCTTACGGTGCCATCGGAAAGGGGGACGGGCAAGTTGGCTGAGGTCACCAGCATTTTGATTGCCGGCGTTGGCGGCCAGGGCATCATTCTCGCCGGAAAGGTTATCGGCCAGGTGGCCGTCCTGGCTGGCCTTGACGTAAAAACATCAGAAATCCACGGGATGGCCCAGCGGGGTGGCAGCGTCATCACCCACGTCCGGTTTGGCCCCCGCGTCTATTCCCCGGTTATCGATCCGGGAACAGCCGATCTGCTGTTGGCGTTTGAAAAACTCGAAGCCCTAAGAAACCTCGGGTTTCTCAAATCCGGCGGTACCGTTATTCTTAACAACCAGGTTATCGAACCGCTACCGGTACTATTGGGCAAACAAAAATACCCCGAAGCGGTTGAAGCGCAGATCGCTGCCCGCTTCAACCTCATTTGCCTCGACGCCCTGGCAGAAGCTGCCGCGTGCGGGAACCCGCGCGCCGCGAACGTTGTACTACTCGGCGCCCTGGCCCACCGGCTCCCGTTTTCTTACCCCGTTTGGGAAGAAGCGCTAGCGGCAGTTGTTCCCGCACGCTACTTGGACATCAACCGCCGGGCCTTCGCCCGCGGCTTTGCAATCGCCGAAAAGCTCTAACGTATGGAGGTATTACGCTATGTGGAACCCCGCAGTCGAAACGATGCCCCGCGAGCAACTCCGCGAGCTCCAGCTGCAGCGGCTCAAAGAAACAGTCCGCCGCGCGTACGAGAAGGTGCCGTTTTACCGGGAAAAATTTAAAGCCATCGGGCTTGAACCGGGAGACATCAAGTCGCTCGATGATCTCGCCCGCCTACCCTTCACCTTCAAGGACGACCTGCGTAACAACTATCCCTTCGGTCTTTTTGCCGCGCCCTTGAAGGAAATCGTTCGCATTCACGCCTCTTCCGGAACCACAGGAAAACCAACCGTAGTTGGTTATACCCGCGAAGACATCGCTACGTGGGCAGAGGTTGTAGCTCGTACCCTTGGCTCCGTTAACACTACTCCTGACGACGTGGTGCAGGTGGCTTACGGTTACGGTCTCTTCACCGGCGGCCTCGGGCTCCATTACGGCGCGGAGAAGCTCGGGGCCACGGTGATCCCGATCTCCGGCGGTAATACCAAGCGCCAGATCATGCTGATGCAGGATTTCGGCACCACCGTACTTTGCTGCACCCCCTCCTACGCCCTCTACATCGCCGAAGTCCTTCGGGAGAGCGGTATCCCGCGGGAAAGCCTCCGGCTCCGGGCCGGTCTTTTCGGTGCCGAACCCTGGTCGGAGAACATGCGGCGGGAAATCGAGGAAAAACTTAAAATAGACGCCATCGACATTTACGGTTTAAGCGAAATCATCGGCCCCGGTGTAGCCAGCGAATGCCTCTGCAAGAACGGCCTTCATATCTGCGAAGACCACTTTATCCCCGAAATCATCGACCCCGCAACCGGAAAGGTCCTGCCGCCGGGAGAGCAGGGAGAGCTTGTCTTTACCACGATCACCAAGCAGGGCTTCCCGGTCATCCGCTACCGCACCCGCGACATTTCCCGGCTCATCGACGAACCCTGTCCCTGCGGGCGAACGCATATCCGGATGGCCCGCGTCACCGGGCGCACCGATGACATGCTCATCATCCGCGGTGTCAATGTCTTCCCGACCCAGATCGAAAGCGTCCTCCTCTCTATCGGCCAGACCGAGCCGCACTACCTGCTCGTGGTGGACCGGGAAAAGTCCCTCGACACCCTCGAAGTCTGGGTTGAGGTTTCCGAAGCCCTCTTCCGTGACGAGGTAAAAGGGCTTGAAGAACTCGAACGGCGCATCCACGACGAGATTGAAAGCGTGCTCGGGATTTCGGTTAAGGTAAAACTCGTGGAGCCCAAAACCATCCAACGCAGCGAAGGCAAGGCTAAACGTGTCTGGGATAAGCGCGACCTCTTAAAGTAACCGGATGCAACCACAATAAAAACGGAGGGATGCAAGATGGCTGTCAAGCAGGTATCCGTCTTTCTCGAAAACAAGAGCGGCCGGCTCGCTGCCGTCACCCGGCTCCTGGCGGAAAAAGGCATCAACATCCGGGCACTGGCCATTGCCGACACTTCCGACTTTGGCATCTTACGCCTCATCGTCGACCAACCCGATAAAGCCTACCAGGCCTTAAAGGAAGGCGGCTTCACCGTTTCGGCTACCGAAGTTCTCGCCGTAGCCGTTCCCGACCGGCCGGGCGGCCTGGCTCCTGCCTTAAGCGCTCTGGAAGCCGCCGGCATCAACATCGAGTACCTTTACGCCTTTGTCGCCCAGTGCGCGAACCAGGCGCTGGTGCTCCTCAAAGTAAATGACACGGCCAGGGCCATAGCGGCTTTAACCAAGGCTGGCTTTAAGGTTCCGGAACCGGAAGAAGTTTACGCTATTTAGATCGTTTACCACGGCAAAACCGGCACCCAGAACAAAGGCGGACGCGGAAAACCGCGTGCATAATTTTTGTCGCCGGTAGCGAAGGCGTATACCGGTGAAAAGTGACCTTCACGGCCCCCATCTCCAGTAGCGACCCGATGAGCAGGTCTTCGTGATCCCAAGCGTCAGAAGGAGGTACCGGTATCGTTTTGAGCGCCCGGCCGCGCCCGTCGCACAAAAGGAAGCCGCCGGCTGCGGTATTTAAACAGTGAACGGAACGGTTACCATTAAGGCGACGGCGCCGGAAGGAGCGCAAATAAGAAATAAATTCCCGCCACTCTTCTTCGAAAAGTATATCGTCGGCTACCTGCCAGACGATCTGGTTGACCAAAGGGTCGATTTGCCGGAGCCGAAAGTGTAAAAGGCCCTGCAAATCGACCCAGTTCGCTTCTTTTATGTACTCGCGCACCACTTGCCCCACAGCCGCCGCCACGGGGGACAGAAGCGCCTGCTCTTGCTCAAGCCGCTGCTTAACTACTTCAGCTATTCTGGACCCGCTATAGCCCCGGTGACGTAAGAGCCCCGCTGTCCGGCTTTCTAAAAGGTACCGGGACAGGAAATCTCCTACCACGCGAGCAAGCCGCAAGCGGAGATAGCGCTCGTCATTCTGGTTCTGGAAGAGTACCTTAAGCCGGAAGATACCGCTACCGGCCTCCCCAAGGCGGCAGCGCAATCGCTCCCGCCGGAGCAGTCTCACTTCGCTTCGTAAGACGCCCAAGAAATCCCGCCGGAAACTGCGGGTTATACAGAAGACGATTTCCACTCCTTACCCCAACTCCCGAGATTTACGCCGCAATCTATGCGTCCAGAACAAAAAATAGCCACCGGTACAGGAGTACTTCCCGAGAACAAAAGTTATGCGCCAGGGGGCGAATCTTTAAAGTAGGAATCCGCCAGTCGCAGTTGGGTCCATTATGATGGTGTAAAATTGGTGGGGCTTTAAGCAGGAGAGCCATCCCTCCCTCTGGCAGATAAGAAATGTCACAATCTCAACCACCAAGAGGGATAAAGGATGGCTCACTACCTTAAAAATGGACGTTCAACCTTATACTGACAGACCTTTGGGGTCCCTTCAGCGTTCAACGTTCAACGTTTATAGAAGATTAATGCACAAGCAATTAATTTTCATCCCCGGTGGCGACGATTAATCGTCGTGAACGACTACCCCGAAAATACCATTTTTCATCCTTCGTGGTGCCGCTATTAAGCGGCATGGGGGATTCCCTACTATACCGCCCGGGCTCTCTACCATACCGCCTGGGCCGCGTTTACCCGTCCGTAAGCCCAGTAAAGGCCCGTTCCCGGGATCTTATCCGCCGTGCTCTCAACGCGCGTCCGCACCGCAAGGTTGCTGGTCCCGTACGGCGTACTCCAGACAAGCGCCGCTACACCTGCTACGTGCGGGGTAGCCATCGAGGTTCCGCTCAGCAACCCGTAATCGGCCACCCCGAAATAGCTGCCAATAGCGCTGGCATGGTTGGGCAGGGTGGAAAGAATGTCTACCCCGGGCGCCGCCACATCAACCCACTTACCGTAATTAGAGAAGGAAGCCTTCTGGTCATTCGCGTCCGTAGCGGCGACGGCGATACAGTTCGCGTAATAGGCAGGGTAGAGTGGCTTAGCCGTGTTATTATTGCCCGCCGCGGCCACCAGCACCACCCCCTTGCGCCAAGCGTAATTCACCGCATTTCGCAGAGTAATAGAAGGCAGCGTACCGCCGAAACTCATGCTGATGACTTTTGCGCCGTTGTCCGCCGCCCAGACAATCCCAGCGGCGATTCCGCTGTAATAGCCGTTCCCCGTATCGTCCAGCACCTTCACGTTCATCAGGCCGCACCCGTAAGCCACGCCCGCTACACCGAGCCCGTTATCGGCGGCGGCGGCCGCGATGCCGGCGCAGTGGGTGCCGTGCCCGAACAGGTCGTCAACCGTCGTGCTAGTGCTGAAATTCGCGTTGGCCACGATCTTCGCCGCTAACTCCTCGTGATCCTGATCGATGCCGGTATCGAGAATGGCAATTTTTACCACCGGCGATCCCGGCACCACATCCCAAGCCTCCGGAGCATCGATATCCGCGTCGGGCGTACCTCCGGTCTGGCCAATGTTATTTAACGCCCACTGCTGGCCGAAGTACGGGTCATTGGGAATGCCAACAGCGGTGGCCACATAATCCGGCTCGGCATAGTCGACCGCGCTCTCAGCCTTGTAAGCCTTTACCTTCTCGTTAACCGAACCCGCAGGCACCGCCACCACCTGCACGCCTAACGCCGGAATCTCCCCGACCACCCGGCCGCCGTGCTTCGCGTGCACCCGGCCTTTCGCAGCCTTGTCCACACCCTCCTTAAACTTCACCAGCACCCGGTCCGGCGCGCACGCTCCGTCCCCCGCACCCGCCAGCGGTTTAGCAACCATCGCCAAGGCGGGTCCCGTAAACGCAACGAGACTTAAAATCAAACCCAGAACAAGGCAGTTACGCAAGAATCGCATTCAAAACCACCTCCCCTGAAAAATAAAAAACAGACGTAAAACAGCCACCCCTGCCCCCGGCTCTTCAAACAGCGCGCTGCTTTCATCCCCCCTTTACCGCGTTTTCCGAGCTGAAGAAACGTTGCCGGCTGAAGCCGGTCAGGGGGATAAACGAACCCCCACCGGCAGGATAAGCCAACCTAAATCCTAAATATGGAGGAACAGCCAAATTCTTACCCTGATGCTTCGCTGCCGGCCGGAAATTTTCCTGCCATATTTACCTAAAATCTTTCTCCCCCGGCGGGGGCAGTGCCTCCCCCACCGATGAGTACTTCTTACAGCACAACCCTTCTGTCAAGAGAGTAATTCTCGAAATTTAAGCTAACTGTCCCCCTTTCTTTGATCAGGGATATCTCAGAACCGTCAGGCTCCGGTCTTTTCCAGACCGGAGCCTGCGCTTTTTTACGTCATTCTACTTTTGCTCCGGTGCGTTTCCTTCCCCTGCCGGGGGCAGCGTGACCTCCGGCGCGTTCGCCGCCTCCGGCGGCAAGACCACCGTTATCCCGCCGCCGTACGCGTAATCCGTGAGGTGCATCACCGTCTCGATCGCCTCCAGCGGGTTCGGCTGTCCGCCCATCGTCTCTTTATACACGGCTACCGTTTTGAGGTCGCCGCCGTAGAGGAGAAGGTCCTCCTTGCCGATGTAGAGCCGCCCCCAGTAGGAGATGGCCGGGAAAAAGTCGGCCGTCGGCATCATTTTCTGCAGCCCCTCGCCGCCCTTGCCCAGTGCCTTCAGGAAGAGGGCGGGGTCGTCCACCCGGCCGTAGGCCCCGATCTCGTAAACCTCCCGGTTGCCGACTTTTGTCGTCCCGAGCAACTGGTAGTGGAGGTAAGGTCTCAGCTCCGGCGGCAAAACCTGGTTGCGCGTGTTCGCCATGGCCTCGGTGAATGCCTGCCCGAACTCCTGCGGGAACCGCTGCCAGACCTTCTTCCCCGTCTGCAGATCGGTAAGGCCGAAGTAGACGTTGCCGTCAACCACATAAAAGTCACTGGATAGCGACACCGGCTTGCCTTCTATCACCGTATCAAGCCGGCTCGTTGACGCTATATTCCCCGGTGCCTGGAAGGTAGTGGTAGCCTCTATGTGTGCCGATCCCACTTCAAGGTTAACGCCGGGGCGCAGCCGCGTGGCGATATCCATGGTCGTTTTGCCCCGAAAGGCGGTCACCTTGGCCATAGCCGCCGCACTTTTCTCAACGATTGCTGACGCCTCCGGGTCGCTGCCGAAGACCCGGCTCAGGAAAGCCGCCGCCTCAGCAACGGTGAGCCTTTCCTCCGGCGCGGCTGCTGCCGGGGCGATTCCCTGGCTATACATCCAGTTGTAAAGCGAACCTGCCCAGTGGCCCTGCGGCAGGGGACCCGCCTCAGGGGCACTGATGGTGGTGAAGAGGCCGAAGGTCCGCGCCACGAGGACCACCGCCTCGGTGCGCGTCACCGGTCTTTCCGGCTGCAAGGTGCCGCCGGGATAGCCGCTCATAATGCCTTTTTCTTTCAGCGTAGCCACCGCTCCGGCGTACCAGGCGTCAGGGGCCACATCTTGTGCCACCTCGCCTTTCACCTGGCTTTGCGGGATCGCGGCCGCCTCCACCAGCATCGCCGCAAAATCAGCCCGCGTTGCCAATTGTCCCTCCGCCGGCGGCTGCGGCAGAACGGAAAGCAAATCGTCCGCCGAGACCGGGCCAGCAGCCAGCGCCGCCGGCACCCACAGGAAGATCGCCAACAGCAGCGGCAACAATGCCACAGAAACCCGTCGCACCATTTTTTTACCTCCCCAATGCTTAGTTTTTGGGAACGCTCTCTTAACGAAATTTTGGCTGCCCAACCACCCCCCCCGCTTGCAGAAGATGATTCAGCCTGCAAAGGCCGCCCCTTTGGGGACCGCAGCGAGAAGCTGCTGCTTCTCCGGGTACCGGGCGCTTTTTGACGCTCCCGCTGTCGCTTAGATATAACTTACCATTGCCGCTTGTCTGGTCTTCTATGGGGGCAGCATACAGTATAGCCGGCCCAAGTGGGGATCCTCATAGCTATCGCCTCCGGATAGCCTTAAGACTAACATAAACTGACAACGGGAATAAAATAACGAATATAACCAGTAGCCAATCAGCCTTAGTTTTTTTAACATAAAAGCTTCGTTCCTTAAACCAACTTGAATAATACCACCGTATCCGCAACCCCAAAACAGGCTGCGGATACAGCAGAAAACCGCCATATTGACTTAATCTCTATACATTCACTCCATTAAGGTCAATAACTTCGAAAGCCCAAACCCCTCCCAGCGTTGAGTACGTTATAACGTATATATCAACGAGTGTATTAGTTTTTGCTGTTGTAGGTGCGTATATGTCGGCGCTCGCAAACCAATCTTACGGCTGGGCAATAACATCATTGGTTGCGTTAGGGGTCACTGGACTTCCGTTTTGAACCGCCAAGGGAGCTTCCCGTTGCACCGCCCGGCACGCTAACATCCTGAGCAAATGCGCCACTAGTTGTTACCAGAAGCATTAGGGAAAGCACGAGCAAACATAGTACCCACCGAAACAGGCCGCACGATTTTAACATTCGCTGTTCCTCCCCAACTCTCAAATCCGTTACCAGAGTTAACCTTCCTGCTATGAAACTTCTCGCCGAAATCCCTTAACGAAACTTTCCCCCGGTACCATCACTTAAAACTTCCTGCTCCCGCTTTTTACCACAGCATAGCCTGCCGACCCTTGCGTGTCTATTACCCCTTAGGGGGTATTTTTATGACCCCTTGGTGGGTACCCACAAACCAGGTCAGCGGTAGATAGCCTTTTTGCCTATAAGCTTAGTGGAGGCGTAGTGTATAGGAGCGTCGGTTTTAATAAAGAGAACGGTTGCGAAGCCTGCGCAGAAATTCGCGTGGCTCTTGAACGCCTAACTTACGGTAGATATTCCGGCGGTGTTTTTTGACCGTTTCCAGACTCAAGTAGAGCTTTGCGGCGATTTCCTGGTTGGTAAACTCAAGAATTAAATGCTCAAGAATCTCCCGTTCCCGCGGCGTGAGTTTTTCGGCCACCTCCGGCGGCAGTCGAGATGGCGCAGGAGCGGCACCATTTCTCTGGCGGGCGCGAAGCTCCGCCTGGAGAAATCCGTCCTCTATCCGGGCCACCAACGTCTGCAAGTGCGCCGTGGCCAGACCTAACTCTTTCTCGGCGTGCATTGAAATATCGAGGTAGCCGACGGTTCTGCCGACAGGATCCTTCACCGGGCTGGCGACGCACCACCAGTCTTTGAAAAGCTTGCAGTAATGTTGTTCGCCTCTGATGGCTACGAGGCGCTGGTGCTCCCGCGCCAGTGCTAAGGCGTTCGTGCCGCAGCTTTCCTCGGTGAAAATGGTGCCGGGCTTGACGCCAACTCTTTCGGCGGCAGCCAAAACTTCCGGCGCGGCGAAGATTTTGAGCGCCACAAGTTCCGGATCGCAGAGGATGTAGATGTAATGCCTTTGCGGGCCAGCACAGCAGACGGGGGTGATGACCCGGCCGGCTAAAGCGATAAGCGACGGATTAGCTTTGCAGCGGGAATTGAGGGCGGTTTGGGGCAAAATATACCGGGGTTTTACCAGCTCAGACGGCACACCTGCTGCGCGGCAGCGGGCGTACAAGGCTTCTAACCACGACGCTGAGCAGAGATAGATGCTGTAGTCACCTTTTTCGGGCGGAAAGGGCGCCACCAACCACACCCCCACCGAGACAAAGGGAAGTAAGTATCTACACCTTATATCCGACTGATACCGGGTAAATTGCGGAGCTTATGGTTTATTATCTGCTGGTTTGATCAACAATTCGCCAAATGGCTCCAGCTTCCTGCAAGGTTTGGCCGAAAATTTCCGCCGGAAGGAAGTTAGGTCGGGCTGGGAGAGTTTTCAACCGGTGGGATCCCCGGAGCCACAAACGTTGTTCAGTGCAACTCCGAGCGCAAAATAATAACGGCGAGTTTTCCCGGTTCCGGAACTCGCCGTTTCTCGCTTTTTCTGGCGGGGGAGGCAGGACTCGAACCCACAATCTTCGGTTTTGGAGACCGCTGCTCTACCAATTGAGCTACTCCCCCGCAGCACCCAACAACATTATAATGTGCGCCCTCCCCGAAGTCAACGCCTTGAAGCGCAACCGCACACCCTCTGTAGATTATCGCTCACCGCAACCAAAAAGTTACTCTTTACGCTTTTTAAATGCTAATTTGACTTTAATTTCGCCAGCGTCTCCCGCACTGCCGCAACTGAAGCCTTAAAAGCCGCTAGCTCCGCCGCCTCAAGGTCGATCTCCAAGACCTTTTCCACCCCGTTGCTCCCGATGATTGCCGGAACACCGGCATAAACGTCGCTTTCACCGTACTCCCCGTTCAGGTAGGCCGCAACCGGAAGGATGCGCCGCTTGTCCCGGAGAATCGCCTCCACCATTACGGCCACCGAAGCTCCTGGAGCGTAATAGGCACTCCCTGTCTTCAGGAGTTCTACGATCTCGCCGCCACCGTAGCGGGTCCGGTGCGCAATCGCCTCCAAGCGCTCGGGCGGGATAAGCTGGCTAACCGGTATGCCGCCGGCATAGGCGTAACGCATGAGCGGCACCATCTGATCACCATGTCCTCCGAGGACCAGAGCAGTTACGTCTTCGAAGGAAATGCCAAGTTCCAGCGCAATAAAGGTCCGCAGGCGCGTGGTGTCGAGCACGCCGGACATCCCGATTACCCGGTGCGGTGCAAAACCACTCGCCTGGTAAGCTAAGTAGGTCATCACGTCAAGCGGGTTGGTCACCACAATGACAATTGCCGCCGGCGCAAAACGGGCGACCTGTTTTGCTACCTCGCCAACGATACGCGCGTTTATCTGCACCAGGTCTTCCCGGCTCATTCCGGGCCGCCGCGCGATACCGGCGGTAATCACCACCACATCCGAATCTGCCGCATCTTCCCAATTATTTGTGCCCGTGATGCGGCAATCGAAGCCGGCAACCGGTGCAGCCTCCATCAAATCGAGGGCCTTACCTTGAGGCATTCCCTCCACCACGTCCAGCAACACTACGTCGCCAAGCTCCTTCACCGCCACCCAGTGGGCCGTTGTAGCGCCAACGTTACCGCTGCCTACAACCGTAATCTTGCTCCGGTGCATTCTGTTCCTCCTCGCCTGGTTAGGTATTGGAAACGGGCAGCACGCCCTCGTCTCTCTCCTCTTCCGCCTCCTCGCGCGCCCGCCGGCGGGCCGCCGCGCGCTCGGTTAACCTGACAACGATAAGGCTTGCTTCGTAAAGCGCGTAAAGCGGCCCCGTCATCATCAGGCAGGTGATCATATCCGGTGTCGGCGTAATCGCCGCGGCGATTACCACGGTACCAAGCAGCGCGTACTTACGCTTTCGCGCCAGAAACGCGCTCGACACGAGGCCGAGGCGGGCCGCCACAAAGCTTATCAGGGGTAGCTCAAAAATGAGCCCGAAAGGTAACAGTAAATAAATCGCAAAGGAGATGTACTTATCGATGGTAAGCATGGGAACAAGTTGCGAGCCCGTAAACTTAAGCAGAAAGGCAACCGCGAGTTTAAAGACCCCGAAGAAACCGAAAATTACGCCACCCATAAAGAGAAAAAACGACCCGAAGACGAAAACCACGAAGTAGCGCCGTTCGGCTTTATCCAGCGCCGGGGCCACAAACCGCCAGACCTGCCAGAGGATGACCGGAAGAGCGACAAGGAAGCCCATAAATAGAGATAGCTTGATCCGCACCATAAAGGCTTCGGTTACACCCGTAACCACCGGCTTGTAACCGGCACTCGTAACCGGCCCTAACAGCACGCCCATAATCTGGTCGCTAAACGCGTAGGCACCGGCGGCACAAATAAGCACCGCCACGAGTGAGATGAGTAACACCCGGCGCAGCTCTTCCAGGTGCTCGATGATAGTCATCTCTTTTTGCGGCTCAGCCATAAAAGCCTCCTCTTCCTCCGGTCTCGCCAGGCCTTAACGGCCGGAACGAAGCCCGTTTCAACTTTCTTTCAGGTTTTTCCTTACTTCCTCCACCTCTTTTTTGACCTCTTCAACGTCCGCGGTAAGGTCCTCCGCTATCTCCCGGGTGGAGCGCCTGAACTCGCGGATTGTCTTCCCTAAAGACCGCCCAACCTCCGGCAGTTTACTGGGGCCAAAAATTAGGAGCGCAATCGCGAAAATCAGAATCAGTTCGGGAACGCCGATACCTTGAAACACCTCTGCCCGCCTCCTTCCTTAAAAATGCTTGCTCACCTTCAAATCCCGGCCGCTGTTGCTTCCGTAAATCCCGCGGAAGCACGGCCGCGGGACCAGAACCCATACGAAAAAATTCGGCAGAGGACGTCAAAATCCTTCTCGCCGCAGAAGGAAGAAAGGTCCTGACCGCGGCAGGACCTTCAAACCTGGTATAAAACCTGGTATAACAAGCCTCGAAAAACTAATGTTGTCTCTATTGCAGCAAATAGTCCAAACAGGCTCTAAGTAACGACCTGAATGGTATGGCACCGGTCGCTCGCCACTTCAACAAGGTGAGCGGCACAGGCCAAGCACGGATCGAAGGAGCGCACCACCCGGACCACCTCGATCGGGTTCTCCGGGTCCTTAACCGGTGTACCGACCAGCGCCTCCTCGATCGGTCCGCGCTGCCCCCGGTCATCCCGCGGTGACCCGTTCCAGCTGGTAGACGATACAATCTGGTAGTTCTGGATCCGGTAATCCTTGATCTCAATAAAATGGCTCAGAGCGCCGCGTGGCGCCTCCCACAGCCCCATCCCCCGGGCTTCCTGCGGCACCGAGCAGGGCATGTGGGTCGGCTCACCGGGCTTGAGCTGGTCGAGCCACGCGAACATCGCGTGCGCGATCAACTTACACTCAATCGCCCGCGCCGCGTGGCGGCCCATCACGGAGAAGGCCTTCTCGCCCAGATTGACTACCTCAGGAACTTTATTCACCCACATCCGGGCCAGGGGCCCCACCTCGTGGGGCAGGCCATCGTAACGCGGTGCCTTTATCCACGAATAAGCATCCGGCTTACCCGGCTCGGGCTCTGTTCTGCCCTCCGCCGGATGGAGCCCGCTAGTCTCATCCTTGAACCAGGAATGCTTTACGTCTTCGGTTAACTTCTTCGGGTCTACCCCGGTGAAGCGTCCCCTTGTATAGGCACCCCGCTTGATCATCATGTTTTGACCGTTCGGGTCCCTATCATCGTCCAGCGGAAAGACGCCGAACGCCAGCATATTTTTACAGCCCTGTCCGATCGCGAAATAATCCTTATAGGCCTCGGCAATCATGAAAACATCCGGCACATATACATTATCGATAAAATCGGTAAGTTCCTGGAGAATCGCCCGGAACTGGTTAACCTTTTCCGGTGTTACCTTCTCGGTAACACCACCCGGCATGATCGTGGTAATATGAGGCATTTTGGCGCCAAAAATGGCCAGCATCTCGTGCGCCCTGCGCCGGATGGCCAGTGCCTGCACGTAATGCTGAACGGCCATGTCGTTAACCGCATCCGGCAGCCGGTAATCGTCGCCGGTCCGCGGAATGAAGGGCGCCGTCTCAGGACCGCGGACGTAGTCGAGGGCCGCTAAATGGTAAAAGTGCAGGATGTGGGACTGAATGTAGTTAGCCCCCTGAATCAGGTTCCGGATAATCCGTCCGTTCGGAGGTACCACCGCACCGAAGGCGTCGTCCAGACAGCGCGCCGAAGCCATCGCGTGCGCAGTGGGGCAGACGCCACAAACCCGCTGGGTGAGATGCTGCGCGTCGCGCGGGTCGCGCCCCTTCAGGATAATCTCGAACCCCCGGAAGAGATGACCGCAAGAATAGGCATCAACCACCTTGCCGTTTTCTACCAGAACCTTTATCTTCATGTGCCCTTCGATCCGGTTCACCGGGTCGAGGTTGATCTTGACCAGACCTTTACTATTCGTCGTCTCGCGCACTTTACTTCCCCCCTTTCACCTATCCCTCTCAGTCACTCACGCGGTAACGGCCGTAAAGCGGGCTGCACTCGTCGGGGAATGTCGGCTCCGAGCAGGCCTGGCACGGCGCCCCGGCAGCGATACACCAGTTGGTCCCGTTGTTCCACTGCCGCTGGTGACACCGGGCGCGCGCCACCATACCCTTGCACCCGACAAAGGCAAGGCAGCCCTCGTCTCCGGGATTCTTCGCGAAGATGCCCCTGGCAAAGTAGCCGCAGCGGGGGCAGCCAACATGGATGATGTCGGGGAAAAACATCTTCGGCCGGTTGTATTCATCTAACTCGGGAATATCGTCGTACTTCAACATGTAAACAAGGGTGCCGAGAAAATCGTCAGGGTGCATCGGGCAGCACCCGATATTGACCACAGGCCGGTCTTTGATAATCTCCCAGACCCCTACCACTCCCGTAGGGTTAGGCGCGGCACCCGGAATGCCGCCGAAAGACGCGCAGGAACCAGCAGCCACGACCGCAGCCGCTTTACTGCCGAAGTGTTTAAGCGCCTCGAGCATAGAAATCTCTCGCTCATCTTCGGTTTCGGCAATATAGCAATAAGCCCCGCCCGCTGCGGTGGAAATACCACCTTCAACCACCAGAACGAACTGCCCGGCGTATTTATCGGCCATTTCCGCGAGGAAGTTATAAGCCTTCGCGCCCGTGCTGGCCATTAGCGTGTTATGGTACTTGAGGCTAATAATATCGAGAAGGACTTTTTCGATGCTGGGGCTCACGGTGTTTAGAAGCGAAACAGAACAACCGCTGCAGCCCGAGCCCTGAAGCCAGATAACCGGCGGCTTGCCTTCCGCCGCCTGCGCCAAGGTATTCACGATCGTCGGTTCCAAAGCGGTTAACAACCCAATCCCGGCCGTCGCCCCGGTACAAATGCGTAGGAATTCCCGACGCGAAATGCGGCGCACCAACTATCCCTCCCCTTAATTAAAATCTCTCTCTGCCTTCGGTCATAAAACCGGACGTCCAGCCTTGAACGGCCCGAAGGTTCAGTTAACTATATTTCATGCCGGTACACATTCGAATCAGGTACCCACTCCTCTTTCTCCGAACGATCCACCCCCGTCTCCCAGAAATTTAGAGCCAAATAAAAAGCGGAAAGACAGGCTGCTTAGCTTCTGACCGGCTCGCCCGCCTTTCCATCCTTTTCCGCCAGCCCGCCTGCCTCGTTGCTCTCATCGGCCCCCTGTGTCGATTTCCGGAATTCCCGCAGCGTTTTACCCAGGGAACGACCGAGTTCGGGCAGCTTCTTCGGGCCAAACAACACTACTGCCAAACCAAGGATCAAAACCAGCTCCGCAGGACCAATTCGGGGAATCAACCTCATCCCTCCTTAAATTACCCTTCCATAGCTTCTAACCGCAGTTTCGCCGTCGTGAGCCAGGACTCTATCTCCTCGTGGATAAGCTCCAGCAGGCGCGGCAGCCGCGCCGCCACCGGCGCGCTCAACTCCGTTCCCCAGCTAAGATCTGCCGGCTGAATGCCGAAAATGACGGTCGGCGGCAGCACGCCCATCGCCCTGGCAAGGTGCAGCACTTCAAGAAGGCCAACACCGTGAAGAGAGTAGCCGGAAACGGGCACGCAACCGTCGAGCTCCTCAGGCGTGAAGCGAAAGAGCGTTCCTGGCGCTGCGCCACCATTCACCGCATCAATCACAATCAGATGGCTTGCATCCTCGATAAAGTGAAGCAAATCCAGACCCGCGGTCCCGCCGTCGACGATCTCCACTTCCGGCGGGTAACCGCGCTGCCGCAACTCCCTCACCGCGTGGACCCCAATCCCCTCGTCCCGCAGGAGAACGTTTCCTACACCTAAAACGAGAAGACGCCGGAGATCACCCTGCATAAGAGTGCCCCTGTTTCACCTTTTTAGTGTTACTTTCGGTATATGCTTGCAAATTCCTTCTCTTTCTCCGAAAATAATTATTTCAGTCCCCAAAGCTGATCCCCATCTGCCGCGCAGCCCGCACGAGGTCGTTCCCGAGCGCCACCCGCTTCATGGCGCCCGTCGCTTCGGCAAGCGGCACCGAACCGATGTCGGGCGTCCGCAGACAGACCATTTCGCCGTACCGCCCCTCCATGAGGAAATTAACTGCTGCCGCACCGAAGCGCGTTGCCAATATCCGGTCGAAGGAGGTCGGGCTGCCGCCGCGCTGGAGATGCCCCAGCACAGTTACCCTGGTCTCAATCCCGGTCATTTCTTCTATCTTGTCGCCCACCACATTGCCGATGCCACCCAGACGCAGGGGCTCGAAGCTCCCTTCAACCACCTTCTTCACGACCAGCTCCCCGCCGACTGGCTTGGCCCCTTCCGCAACCACAACTATGGAGAACTTCTTCCCCGCCCTGCGCCGCTCGCGTACTTTTTCACAAACCTTCTCGAAGGTGAAGGGAATCTCCGGTATCAGGATGACGTCGGCGCCCCCGGCAACACCCGCATGAAGCGCAATCCAGCCCGCGTACCGCCCCATAACCTCCAGGACCATCACGCGGTGGTGCGATTCCGCCGTGGTGTGCAGCTTGTCGAGAGCCTCCGTAGCCGTGGTCACCGCGGTATCAAAGCCGAAAGTCTGATCCGTAGCTAACAGGTCGTTGTCAATCGTTTTCGGCACCCCGATAACCGGGAGGCTGTAACGCTTCCATAACTCCTCGGCGATTTTCAGGCTCCCGTCACCACCAATAATCACCATCCCTTGGATGCCGTGTCCGGCAAGGTTTTCCATTACCCGGCCTGAGACATCCTTATAAACGACCTCGCCATTCTCTTCAACCGGATAGTGGAAGGGGTTGTCCCGGTTAGTCGTGCCGAGGATCGTCCCTCCCCGGGGCAAAATGCCCACCACCTCTTTTTCTGTGAGGCGCCGCGCCCGGTTTTCAATCAGTCCGCCGAAGCCATCCTCAAAACCGATCACTGTGAGGCCGTATTCCCGCGTGGCCACCTTCACCACCGCCCGGATCACGGCGTTGAGCCCCGGCGCGTCGCCGCCGCCGGTCAAAACCCCAATCCGTTTGATCTGGACCTTTGTCCGCGGCAAAAACGATCCCCCCTGATATTGTACTTCTGCGCGGAAGAGACTATTTGTATACTTTATCGGCCGCGCGGGTTCTCTTCTCAAGTTCTGTGAGAATCTCTTTTAGTGCCGATAGGTTTTTGCCGTAGCCAGCCCAGTCACCGGTCCTCAGGGCCTCCTCCGCCCGCCGGTAAAGAGCGTTGGCCTCGCCCACTAATTCCGCAACCGAACGCCCCGCCGCCTCCATCGTGCCGGCAGGGGATCGAGGAGAACCGGCTGCAAAAAGCCGCTCGAGTGCCGCCGCCAGCGTGCTTTCCATCACGATCCGGTCACCGTGAACCACGATAACCCGCCGGAGCTCGGGCATCCGGGACTGCTCCGCCTGCAAGTAGAGCGGCTCAACATAGATGAGCGCATCCTTCACCGGAATGATCAGGAGGTTGCCGCGGATCACCCGGGAACCCCGCTGGTCCCAGAGGGTGAGCTGCTGCGATATCTGCGCGTCTTGGTTGATCCGGGCTTCAACCTGCATCGGCCCGTAGACCAGCTCCTGTTTCGGAAACTCGTAAACCAGGAGGTGGCCGTAGTTCTCGCCGTCACAGCGGGCCGCAAGCCAGGCGATCATGTTTTTCTTGTTCTGGGGGGTAAAAGGCATGATGAGCATAAACTCGGGTTTTTTCGCCCCGGGAAGGCGCGTGATAACGTAGTAAGGCTCCATTCGCACCTCTTCGGCACCGAAGAGCTCGGTAGGGAGCACCCATTTATCCTCCTTGTTGTAGAAAACCTGGGGATCCTGCATGTGGTAGACGGCGTACATTTCGGCCTGGACCAAAAAGAGATCTTCCGGGTAGCGGAGGTGGTCTTTAAGCTCCCGCGGCATTTCCTCCAGGGGCGCAAAGAGAGACGGGAAAATACGAGCGAAACTCTTCACAACTGGGTCCCCAGGATCGCTGATGTAAAAACGAACCTCGCCTGTATAGGCATCAACCACCACCTTAACGGCGTTCCGGATATAATTGAACTCGCCGTGCGGCTCTGCGTAGGGGAACCAGTGCGAAGTCGTGTAAGCGTCCCACAGGTAGAAGAGGCGGCCGCCGGCAAGGACCACGTAAGGGTCGTGGTCGTAGCGCAGAAAAGGCGCAATTTTTCGCACCCGCCGTCCTATATCCCGGTAGTAGAGAACCCGAGAGTCACGCGTGACGTCGCGGGAGAGAAGCAAACGGTAATCTTGGAACGAAAGGGCGAACATCAATCTGCGCCCCAGTCCGCCCAAGCGCACCCCACCCTCGCCCCGGTACCGGGTATAAACATTCGCGTCACCCCGGGGATAGTCGAACTCGCCCGTACGGGTACCGACGATGATGTAAGGCGCCTCAACCTCGCCGAAGTAGATCTCCGGCCGCGTGATCTTGAGGTCCGTGGTGGTCTGCGGGGGGATGTCTTTGAAGAAAAACTCGGGCAGCCCCTCCGGCGTCACCTCGTTAACGGGGCTCATAGCAATCCCGTAGCCGTGCGTGTACTTAAGGTGGCGGTTGACCCAGGTCTTGGCCTGCTGCGGTAACTGCTCCTGGTTGAGTTCCCGAGCAGCAACCATCACCTGGCGGTATTCCCCGTTCACCCGGTAGCGATCGATGTCGATATCGTGGAACTGGTAGTAAAGACGCATCTCCTGGAGCTGGCTGTAGGTCTGTTTGAGCGGCTGCCAGTCCCAGAGCCGGATATTCGCAAAAGCATCCCGGTTCGCCGCCACATCTTCCGGGCGTAGGAGTTTCCCCGCCGGAAACGACCGCCGCTCGATAGCGTCAAGTCCGTAAGCCATCCTGGTGAAGGCAATCGCTTTTTCGATGTAGGGACGCTCCCGCTCAAGCTCGTTCGGCTCCACCACGAGCTTCTGGACCACCGCCGGATAAAGAACACCAAGGCAGAAAGAAGCCGCAACCAGAACCGCCACCGCACCGGCGGGATAGGAAAAAGAACCGCGTATCCCCCCGTAAAGGCTCACCAAGGCCATCACGAGCGCCACGAAGCAGAGGACGCGGATCGCTAACAGGCTGGCGTGGATGTCGGTGTACCCGGGCCCGAAGACCGCGCCCCGCTCTGAATAATAGATGAGAAACTGGTGCAGGTAATAACCCCAGGCTTTTAGAACAAAAAGGACCGCGCCCAGGAAGGCCAGGTGGCGGACTACCCACGGCGAACGCCACCAGCCGTAACCCTTAAGGGGATCCGCAAGGAGATAAATCAGGAGCACCGTAAGGGTTGTAAAAAGGACGACCCCGAAGGCAAAACGGTAAAGGAAAACGTAAAATGGTAGCGAGAAGAGGTAGAAACCGAGGTCTTTACCGAAAAACGGGTCCTGCACGCCAAAACCAACCGGGTGCAGGAACTGTTCCCACGAAAGCCATTTGGCCCCGGCCAGGGAACTAAAGATCATGGCTACGGCAGCACTGCCGAACAAAAAGAGCAGCGTCAGCAAGCGCCGGCTCAGGACGTCAAACCAAGGGTTTAATTGTAAGGTCTGCTCTTCGCCGGCAACGACCTTCAGTGGCCTGCTAAAGTGCCGGCGCGTTACCCACAGGTTAAGAAAAAGAAAGAGAAAAACCGCCAAGCCCGCAACGGCCCGCACGCCCGCTTTGGTGAGAAGGGTTTTCCAGAAAACCGCCTGAAACCCGAGGGACTTGAACCAAAGCCAGTCGGTGTAAAAATGCGCCGCGCCGCCCAACAGGATGTACAAGACCAGGAGCAGCCCCAGGAAAAGGTAGACCAACCAGCGGCCCGCTCGCACGGGGCCACCTCCCTTAAACTACATCGGTTTCGGCACCTTTTGGGATTCTTCTGCCTCGTGCTTTATCTTTGCCTGACACAGCGGGCAGACCGAGGGGATCTTGCGGGGAGGCTCCAGAAAATCCTCCTCCTCTTCCTGAACCATCTCTTCAAGCGTTTCAACCTCGAACTTCCGCCCGCAGAGGATGCAACGTTTTTCCATCAAGAAGTCCCCCCATGCTATAGTTAGTTAAGGAAATTCGACAGGAAATCCCCTTCATCCTCCTCCGCCCGGGGGAAAATTAGCGTCTGAGAGTAGCCGCCAATCGCTTCGGGTTAAGGAGCAGGTCCAGTCCCTCGTTTATCTCTTTTACCACTACATCCGCCGATAGAAGCGCTTCCACCGCCGCTCCCTCGGGTCCCAGAACCAGGATGGCGAGGGCCGCCCTGCGCAGCATGAGCACGTCGTTGGCCCCGTTACCGATGGCGGCCGTTCTGCCCGCGCCTAATTCTGCCACGTACCTTTCTTTCTCCGGACCGACTACCGGTTGTCTGGTAACCACCACCTTGGCCCGGATGCCCGCGCAGGCTTCCCGCGCCGTACCGAAGGTGTCCGCGGTGAAAATATGGACCGCAACCCGGTCAGCGAGAGCGTTGAGGCGCTCCGCGACACCGGGCAGAACCCTGCCGTCGCAGGCGAAGGTACCGTTAAAATCGAGAACTACATGCTCGATTTCAAGCGGCTCCCTTCCGGGAATGGTAAACCGCAGCACTGCTCCCACCCCATAAAGAAAGGACTTCCCAAGAAAAAGGCCAAACTTCGCCTGAAGCTTGGCCCACGCAACCGCAACGATTCCACGGCGCCGTTACCGCTACCTCTTCTTGAGAGCCGACAGAATATCCTCTAAGACCTTGTTAATCGGCTGGTCACCATTGATGTCGAGAACGATACCCTGTTTGCCGTAGTAGTCGAGCAGCGGCTGGGTCTGGGCTTCGTAAACGTCGAGGCGCTTGTTCACGGTTTCCGCCGTGTCGTCGCTCCGCTGGTAAAGCTCACCGCCGCACTTATCGCACTTGCCGCTTTCCTTGGGCGGTTTGTTCACCACATGGTAGGTATCACCGCAGGAACGGCAAACCCGCCGCCCGGTAATCCGGTCGACAATCTTCTCCCGCGGCACGCGGATGTTAATTACGGCATCGAGCTTGATTCCCATTTCTTTGAGGGTCTGGTCGAGGGCTTCTGCCTGGGGCAGTGTGCGGGGAAAACCGTCGAGGAGAAAACCTACTTTACAGTCGGGTTGTCCGAGTCGTTCTTTTACCACGCCGATGATCACTTCGTCGGGAACAAGCTGCCCTTTATCCATGTACTCCTTGGCCTTTTTCCCCATCTCGGTCCCTTGCTTGACAGCCTCGCGCAGCATGTCCCCCGTCGAGATGTGCGGGATCTTTAACTCTTTAACGATCTCCGCGGCCTGTGTTCCTTTGCCGGCACCCGGCGGTCCCATGATCAGCAGGTTCACGCTCTCCCCCTCCTGAAAATAAAAAAATAATTTGTGAAAAGCATTACGAACCAGCGGGTAAAAATGGTCGGGATGACAGGACTTGAACCTGCGACCTCACGGTCCCGAACCGTGCGCTCTCGCCAAGCTGAGCTACATCCCGACGCGACAGCATCTATATTATTACTGAAAAACGGCACAAAGTCAAGGGGCAAGATAGCCGCGAATTGACAATCTGAAGGAGCCACAGGCCGAAAATCAGGGCCGCGCCACCAGCTTTAAAGCCAGCTCTACCGCCGCAACCGGACTTTCGGCCGCCACTACACCGGGTACGCCCGGAAAAGCAAAAGCGAGCGCGACCACCGGCTTGCTTTTTTTGAGCGCTAAAGCCACCTCGGAGAGTGTCCCGTAACCGCCGCCCACAGCGATCACTACGTCGGCGGCGCAGGCGATAATGGCGTTCCGCGCATCGCCCAGGCCAGTAGGCAGGGCAACCTGCAAGTGAGGGTTTGCCTCCGACCGGTCCGGACCGGGAAGGATGCCGACCGTTACCCCTCCCCCCTCGCGCGCCCCGCGCGCCGCCGCAGCCATCACCCCGCCCCGGCCGCCGCAGATAAGGATGCCCTGCCGCCGCGCAATCTCGTGACCGACGCGGTAGGCCAGCGCCTCAATCTCCGGAGGGCAGCTTGCCGATCCAACCACCGCCACGTACCAGGACCGTTTTTCCATAAACGGCTACAGGTTAGTTTCAAACCAGGCAGATGGGTGTGTCTCCCGCAGGTTCAGGTAAAAGGTAAGCACCTCGAGCTTGATCGATAAATCGACGTTCCGGACCACCACATCCTCGGGAACCTGAACAACGGTCGGGCCGAAAGTCAGGAGCGCATTAACGCCCGCTTTTACCAGAATATCGGCAACCCCCTGGGTTTCCGACTGGGGCACCGTGATGATGCCGATGCGAACGTTATGCTCGGCCACCACCTCCGGGATCCGCTCGACCGGCAGGACCTCGAGGTCCTGTATCCGCTTGCCTATTTTCAGGAGGTCGTTGTCGAAAACGCCCACAATGTTAAAGCCCCGATCCTTAAACCCGCGGTAGGTGCAAAGCGCAGTCCCTAAGTTCCCCGCACCCACCAGGACCACCGGCCAGGGTCTGGTAAGACCCAGAATCCTGAGAATGTAATGCATCAGGTCCTTGACGTTATAGCCAACCCCGCGCGTCCCGAACTCGCCGAAATAAGCAAGATCCTTTCGGACCTGCGCGGAGCTTACCCCGACCCCTTTAGCAATCTCGTTCGAAGAGACCGTAACCACACCGTCTCTCTCGAGTCGCTGCAGATAGCGCGAGTAGATCGAGAGCCGGCTGACCGTAGCCTCCGGTATCCGCAAAACCTTCAAGCCAAGTGCCTCCTTACATTGCCCTGTGCCGCCCGTGGGCCGTCGCAGCGGCGTGCCCCGCAGTACCGTCCCCATCTTCCCCGGTTACCGGGCTTGAGCAAAAACTTCCTGCTCAAAGAGATCGCTCGATACAGCCGATTTCGCGCGAAAATAGCGCCAGACAAAGGAATTTGGGAGACATTAATTTGACAATGACTATTATATTAAACCGCCGGTCGGCATGTCAACGATTTTGAGAAAAATGTCACGTAGATGACACTGCGGCAAGAGCGCGAACGGCAGCGCCCGGATCGTCCGATAGAAAGACCGCCGAACCGGCGACAAGGACCGCGGCCCCCGCCTCCACCGCCAGCGCAGCGGTCTGCGTATTAATCCCGCCGTCAACCTCGATTTCCGCCTTTAGTCCCCGCCGTTCGATCAGCGCGCGCAACGCGGCAATTTTCGGCAACATCCCCTTGATAAACTTCTGCCCGCCGAAACCCGGATTAACGGTCATAACCAGCACCAGGTCCACCAGATCCAGCACGTGCTCGACCGCCGTCAGCGGCGTTGCTGGATTAAGCGCAACCCCTGCCCGCACGCCGGCCATCTTAATGGCCCCCAAGGTGCGGTGGAGGTGGATGCAGGCCTCAGCGTGCACCGTAAGGATATCGGCACCCGCGCGAATAAAGTCACTCAGGTAACGCTCCGGAGCAGCAATCATCAGGTGCACGTCGAAAACGAGGCGGGTGTGGGGGCGCAGGGCCGCAATAACGGGCGGCCCGATTGTTATGTTCGGCACAAAGTGACCGTCCATCACATCGATATGCAAGTAAGAGGCGCCGGCGGCCTCTACCTTTTGTACCGCTTCGGCCAGACGCGCAAAATCGGCCGCAAGTATGGAAGGAGCGATTTTAATCAAGACTAAAACCTTCTTTCTTTCTCCTTGAGTTCCCGCAAGAAGCTGAGGTAGTTCCGGTAGCGGAACAGTGCCACCGTGCCTTCTTCGACCGCCCGGCGTACCGCGCAAGCCGGTTCTTGGACGTGCAGGCAGTCGTTGAAGCGGCACCCGGCACTTGCCGCGGCAATCTCGGGGAAATAGGCGGCCAGTTCCGCCGCGGGAATATCCGGGAGGTCGAGCTGCGTAAAGCCCGGGGTGTCGGCCACCAACCCGCCACCGGTTAACGGCAGCAGCTCAACAACCCGGGTCGTATGGCGCCCCCGGCGCGTTTTATGGCTGATTTCCCCGGTCCTGAGCCGCAAACCCGGCTGAATCGCGTTGAGAAGGCTGGACTTTCCGGCGCCCGAAGGACCGGCAAAAACACTTATCCGGTCCGCAAGCGCATCCCGTAACGCTGTTACCCCTTCCCCGCTTAAGGCACTCGTGAGGATCACCCGGTACCCCACCGCCCGGTAAACCGCCACCTCTGCAGGCGGCGTATCCCGAGCCAGATCAAGCTTGTTGAAGCAGACGAGCGCCTCAATCCCCGCCGCTTGGCTTACCACCAGAAGCCGGTCGAGGAGCCCGAAGTTGGGCTGCGGGTCACGAATGCTAAAGACCAGCACGGCAAGCTCAACGTTGGCTACCGGCGGCCGGAAAAGCACGGTCCGGCGCGGCAGAACCGCCTCTACTACACACCTTCCCGCCTCTGCCGCCCCGACTTTGACCCGGTCACCGACTAAAAGACCCGCCGTCACGAGGCGCCGCCGGGGTAGGCATTCTTTAACCGCGCCGTCAACCATTACGTAGCAAAAGCCACCGTAAAATTTGATCACCCGCCCTTCAGCTACCATACGGAACTCCCGTCCTAAGAGAGGGTCTGCTCCCGCACCAGTTGCCCGTCGAGATAGACCCGGATGGTAGCCTTACCGTAATAGACGACCGGCTGAACGACACGTTCACCTCCCTGATGAACAGCGTTGTACGCCTCAGTGGCCCCGCGCGCGTCGTCGACCGTAATCCGCACCGTATGTTGCTGCCCGTCGTCGGGCACCTGGAGAAAGACGCTGGCCTCCCGCGGCGCCGGCCCCGGCCCGTCACTTACTGTCACCGTGACGGTCCGCCCTAACTCAAGATTAGTGCCGGCAGGAGGGTTCTGGGCGCAAACGTACCCTGCCAGGTAGTCCGTACTCGCCGTATGGGCTATCTCCTCACCCAGCACAAACCCCGCCCGCACAACCGCCTCCTTAGCTGCCTCCAGACTAAGACCGACAAGCTGCGGGACCGATTTCAGCACCGGACGCGGCCCCTTACTGATAAATAGGTCGACCGGGCTGTCCTTTGGTCGCGAAAGACCCGGCGCCGGGTCCTGGTCGACCACCAGGCCCGCAGCCACCGTATCACTGTAAACCTCTTTCTTTTGGCCTACGTTAAAACCCTCGTTCACCAGCAATATTTCGGCATCCTGCAATAGCTTGTGTCGCACGTCAGGCACGGTCCGCATCTCCGGACCCAAGCTTACTACTAAAATGAGGAGCCGCCCTTTTTTCACCCGGCTTCCCGGCACGAGGTCCTGCTTGATGATCTTGCCCTTTTCGACGCTGGCGTCGTGCACCTCTTGAATCTGCCAACGCAGCCCGTTTTTTTCTAAAACTTGCGTCGCGGCGCTTACCTCCATACCCTGGACGTCTGGCACCGTAACCTCCGGCACGTGCATAAAACACCTGAACCCCCACCAACCGGCCATCAGCGCCGCAAGCAAGACAAGCCCTAAAATGACGTAACCAGCAGGCCGGAGCCGTCGTTTCCGGGAAGGCCGGGCGGCGGCGCCCGCGGGACAATCTTCTGCGGGCAGGAACTCCAGAATCCGCCCCAGGTCGGCAGCCATAGCCGTCACCGACTGGTAACGGAGGGCCGGGTTTTTCGCCATCGCCTTTTCCACCACGGCGGCCAGCGCGGCCGGAACCCCAGGGTTCAGCTCGCGGACCGGAGTTGGTTGGTCCTGAATATGCTTTATGGCCAACGCTACCGGATTTTCCCCTAAAAAAGGCGGCCTGCCGGTCAGCATTTCGTAAAGCACCGCCCCAAGGGAATAGATGTCCGACCGCGCATCCGCGCTCTCCCCGCGCGCCTGCTCGGGGGAAATATACTGCACCGAGCCCATGAGCGCCTTGGTCGCCGATATCGTCCCGCTTCCCACGGCGCGGGCGATGCCGAAATCAGTGAGTTTCGCCCGCCCCTCCGGCGTCACGATGACGTTGTGGGGCTTCACGTCCCGGTGAACGATACCCCGCCGGTGGGCATGCCCCAGCGCGTCGCAGAGGTCCCGGGCGATGCTGACCGCGCACCGCAGGTCTAATTTCCCTTCTTTAATGAGGGTTTTCAGGTTCGTGCCGTCCACGTACTCCATGACCAAGTAGTGCAGGTCGCCGTCTTGGCCCACGTCAAAAACGCTCACGATGTTAGGATGGCTGAGGCTCGCCACCGCCCGGGCCTCCTGGCGGAAACGGCGCACAAAATCCTCGTCGCGCGCGTATTCCTCCCGCAAGACCTTGATGGTCACGTTGCGATTCAGCAACATGTCCTGGCCGAGGTAAACAACGGCCATCCCGCCGCCACCGAGCTCCTCGATTATCCGGTAACGGTTTCCTATTACCCGGCCGATCATCGTCCGACCAAAGTGCTCCTTTCCCGTTTACGCCGTTATCTTGATCAGAATTACCGTAACGTTGTCTCTGCCGCCGCGCTCCAGGGCGAGTCGTACTAGCTCCTCCGCCTGCTGCGCCACCATCCCGCGAGAAACCACCCCTATGATGTCCGTTTCGTCCAAATGGAGCGTAAGGCCGTCTGTGCAGAGGAGAACGACATCGCCTGCCTCTAGAGAAAGCCGGCCCGTATCCGCCGCCACCGTCGGTTCCACGCCCAAGGCGCGCGTTAAGACGTTGCGGCCAGGATAAACCTCAGCCTCCCCCGCCGCTAGCTGCCCCTCACGCAAGAACTCGGTATAAAGGGAGTGGTCGCGCGTGAACGGGGCAATCTCCTGCTCCCGAATGAGGTAACCGCGGCTGTCGCCCACATGGACCCAGAAGAGCTCCCCATCCCTCAGGATGCAAGCGGTCAAAGTCGTTCCCATATCTTTGTACTCCGGGTTCGTCTGCGCCAGTTGGTAAACGGCCTCATTCGCCGCCGCGGCGGCACGCGTTAGGGCCGTTACCGGATCGTCTCCTTCCCAGCATCCCATAGCCGCTGCAAAAGATTCCAGTGCCACCCGGCTCGCGACCTCCCCCGCCAAATGACCGCCCAGGCCATCAGCAACGGCAAAAAGCCCGCACTCCGGAAGGGCAAGATAGGCATCCTCGTTTTTCTCTCTGTACAGACCCCGATCGGTGACCGCAGCCCATTCCACGCCCACTTGTCCTCCACCTATGCCTATTCCTTACCAACCGCCTCCCGGGATTTGGCCCGGCGCAACTGGCCACAGGCGGCAGTGATCTCCCCGCCAACCTCCCGGCGGACGGTAACCGCGATCCCGTGTTTTTTCAAAAAATCCCTAAAAAGCTTCACTTTCTCCGGCGCCGGCGCGCTGTAAGCGCGCTCGGACACGCGGTTGAAGGGTATCAGGTTCACGTGGCAGAGCAACCCCTTGAGAAGCCGCACCAGTTCTGCCGCCGCTTCAAGACCATCATTCAGCCCCGCAACCAAGGTGTATTCAAAGGTAACCCGCCGCCCTGTTGCCGCAGTATAATCCCGGCAGGCGGGAATCAGCTCTTCGAGCGGGTAGCGCCGGTTTACCGGCACCAACTGGTCGCGTAAAGCGTTATACGGGGCGTGCAGGGAGACGGCCAGGCCAAACTCGCGCCCAAGTCGCGCCAGTGCGCGGATGCCCGGAACAATGCCGCAAGTGGAAACAGTGATCCGCCGCGCCCCGATTCCCAACCCGGAAGGGTGGGTAATGTTTTGGAGAAAGCAGAGCGTGCTGGCGAGATTATCAAAGGGTTCCCCCATACCCATCAGCACCACGTGACTGATCCGTTCTTTGACGTCCTTCTGGGTGAAGAGGACCTGGTCGTATATCTCACCCGCCGTCAGGTTCCGCGCCAGGCCACCCAGTCCCGAAGCGCAAAAGCGGCACCCCATGCGGCACCCCACCTGAGTCGAAACGCAGACGGTTCGTCCCCAGAGCCGCCGCATGAAAACCGTTTCAATCGTTTCTCCGTCACGCAGCCTGAAGAGGTACTTCCGGGTGAGGCCGTCGTTGCTCTCCTGCCGGGCAACAATTTCCGGAAAAGCGATAAAGGCACAGGCGTCGAGTTTCGCCCGCAGGCCGAGCGGCAGATTGGACATTGCCGCAAAGGAGGTTACCCCCTTAACAAAAAGCCAGTCGATCACCTGCCGGGCCCGGAAACGCGGCTCCCCCAGCCCCGTGATAAACTCTTCTATTTCGTTAAAGGGAAGGGCCTTGATATCTGCTTTCATTTACTCCTCCCAATCCCATCCCCTATTTTAATTCGCTTCCGAGCCACCAAACCCTTCCGGTTGAACTCAGCCTTTCCCACCGGTGAGCAGCCGCCGGAGACGGGCGATGAAAAAGCCGTCCAACCCCTGGTACGGTAGGAGCTGCACAAAACCCTCCTTCATAGTTCCCTTGACATCCAGTTCGCAGGGAAGAAGAGGCCGCAAGTCTTCCAGCACGAACTCCGGATGGTCCGCCAGGAATTGCCGCACCTGCGCCTCGTTTTCCGCCCGGTGCACCGTGCAGGTGCTGTAGACCAGGACCCCACCCGGGCGCAGAGCTGCCGCCGCACTCCGCAGAATCCGCCGCTGCAGGGCAACCAAGGCGGGAATCTGTTCGGGCTGCTTGCGCCAGCGGCTATCGGGCTTCCGGCGGAGCACCCCAAGGCCGGAGCAGGGAGCGTCAACCAGAATAAAATCCGCCGCCAACCCGAACTGCCGGTCGACCTCCTGAGCGTCGCCCAGAACAGCATCAACGCTTTTGAGCCCGAGCCGCGCACAGTTCTCGCGTACCAGCGCCAGGCGGTGCGGGTATATGTCGAGCACAAGTATCCGGCCCCGATCACCCATCAACTCCGCCATGTGCGTGGCTTTGCCCCCCGGCGCCCCGCAGACGTCCAGGACAAAAGACCCGGGGGCAGGGTTCAGAGCCCGCGCCACCAGCATCGAACTCTCGTCCTGCACAAAGAAAAGCCCCTCGCGAAAAGCCGGGAGGTCCTGGAGATTGTGAAAACCCCGCACGGAAATGCCCTCAGGCGCGTAGCGCGTCGGTAATGCCGGCAGGCCGGCTTCTTCTTTCAGCCGCCGCAGCAGCTCCTCCCTGTTAGTCCGGAGGAAATTCGTCCGGATCGTGGTAGCCGGCGTCTGGTTGTTCGCCTCGCAGATGCGGATCGTTTCTTCGACGCCCAGCTCCTTGAGCCATAATTCGACGACCCACGTAGGGTGGGAGTACTTTAGCGCGATGTGGTCGACCGGATTTTCCTCGCGGTCGGGGAAGCTGATTTTTTCCTTTTCCCGCACCACCCGCCGCAGAACGGCGTTGACAAAACCGGCAAAGTGCGGGGCGGCATATTTTTTCGCCAGCTCTACCGCCTCGTTGCAAGCAGCCGCCGGCGGAATCCGGTCAAGGTATAAGATCTGGTAGACCGCGAGGCGCAGGATGTTGCGAATCCACCTATTCTGGCTGCTGAGTGGCTTCCGGAGGAACCGGGCCAGCACCCAGTCGATAGTGTTGAGGCGCCTGAGGGTCCCGTAGCTCAACTCGGTGAGAAGCGCCCGTTCGCGCCCCACGGGCTGATATTTCGCCACCACCCTGGTCAAAGCGATGTTGGCGTAAGCACCCGCCGCATCAACTTCATCCAGGACCTTGAGCGCAAGTTCCCGTGCGCTGTAGCTCGTCATCGGTCGGCGCAAAACCTACCCCCAGTCGCGTCTGCTACTTGCCCAAAACATAACCTTCCGGAATAGAATGGCCGCGCAGAAAGGCATCCACCGGCAGCCGCCGCCCGCCGGCAGCCTGCAGTTCTAAGATGACCACCGCCCCGTCCGCCACCTGAACCTTTATCCCCTCGGGACCAACAGCGATGATCTCGCCCGGCACGCCGGGGAAATCCCCCGTGACGGCTTTGACACGCCAGATTTTCAGCACCTCTCCTCCAAAATACGTCTTCGCCCCTGGTTTGGGGTCAAGAGCCCGCACCTGATTTTTAATCACCTCACCGGGCCGGTCCCAGACGATAAGTTCGTCCTCCGGGGTGAGCGGCGGCGCATAAGTGGCCTGCGCGTGATCCTGCGGCTGGCGCCTGAGGGTTCCTGCTTGAAGACGCTCCAAGGTTTCGAGCAAGACCTGCGCACCGAGACGAGCCAGGCGCTGGCAAAGAGAGCCGAAGTTTTCTTCCTCCCCGATGGCCACCCGCCGCTGCAGCAGGATATCCCCCGTATCCATCCCCTCGTCCATCAGCATGGTCGTAATCCCCGTCTCCCGCTCGCCGTTCATAATCGCCCGCTGGATCGGCGCCGCCCCGCGGTACCGCGGCAAAAGCGAAGCATGGACGTTGATACACCCGTAAGGCGGGAGCGATAGCACCGCCGCCGGAAGGATCTTCCCGTAAGCCACCACCACGATCGCCTCCGGAGCCGCAGCCTGAAGACGCCATAGAAAATCGGGGTCCTTCAGGCGCGCCGGTTGCAAGACCGGAATACCTTGGGCCAGGGCCACCTCCTTCACCGGCGGCGCTGCCGGCCGCTTCCCGCGCCCTTTGGGTTTATCGGCCTGCGTCACCACTAAGTCTACCTGGTGCCCGCTATCGAGAAGGGCTTCGAGTGAGGGGACGGAAAACTCCGGTGTCCCCATGAAGACAAGCCGCAAAACTCCCGGCCTCCGTTTCCCTACCGGTTGACCCCACGCAACACAGGGTCACGTTTAAGTCGCTTCAACCCTTTACGATCTTTAGCGCCCGGTCAATGAAAAGTATCCCGTCCAGGTGGTCAATCTCGTGCTGCAATGCACGGGCAAAAAAACCCTCAGCCTCAACTTCGACCGTCTCTCCGGAGCGGTTCAACCCGCGGACCGTGACCGCAGCAGCCCGCGTCACCTCGCCCCAGACCCCCGGAATGCTGAGACAGCCCTCCCGGTCTGTTTCCGACCCTGCAACGGCTATGATTTCCGGGTTGATCAGCTGGTAAAGCCCCTTCCCCGCGTCGACCACGATGACCCGCTTCGAAACACCAACCTGGGGCGCCGCTAGCCCCACGCCGTGATAGGCATACATCGTTTCCGTCATGTCGTCGAGCAAACGCAATAGGGCCGGCGTGATCTTCGTAACCGGCTGGGCTTTCTCCCGGAGAACAGGGTCGCCTACCTCGACGATTTTAAAGACCGCCATCCGAAACTCCCCTCTTTTGCAAGGAAAACATTCTACAAGATGCTCACCGGATCGACATCCACGCTTAGCCTGACCCCCGAACCACGGCGGCACAAAAAGGACGTTAAAACCTCGCGGCAGGCGTCACGCACCGCCCGTCCGCTCTTCCCTTTTAGAATAATATGCCACCGGTAAAAACCCTTTAATTTGCCGAAAGGACACGGAGCTGGCCCCAGAACCTCTTCCCCTCCCACTATCTCCCGTGCCGCCGCTCCAAAAGCCGTCGCTTCCCGCACCACCTTTTCCTCCGTCTCCCCGCTGAAGACAACCCGCACCAGCGCGGCGTAAGGCGGGTAACCGAAGCGCTGCCGCAACGCAAGCTCCCGCCGCGCAAAGGAGAAAAAATCCTGCCGGGCGCTATAGCGGACCGCGTAATGCTCCGGACAGTGGGACTGGATCACCACCTCGCCGGGCAGAGGCCCTCGCCCGGCACGTCCGGCTACCTGGTAAAGAAGCTGGAAGGTCCGCTCGGCGGCCCGAAAATCGGGGAGCAGCAAGGTCGTATCCGCATTAAGGACACCGACAAGCGTAACCCCAGGCACATCCAGCCCTTTCGCAATCATTTGCGTCCCGATCAGGATGTCGATCTCTCCCCTTTTAAAAGCGTCGAGAAGCGCCGCGTGACTGCCGCGGCGGGCCGTCGTCTCTGCGTCCATCCGGGCAATGCGGGCTTCCGGAAAAAGCGCCCGCGCCTCCTCCTCAACCCTTTGCGTCCCGGCGCCAAACCAGCCGAGCCGCTCGTCGCCGCACCGGGGGCAGCGCGGCCGGTAGCGGGCCCGGTAATAGCAGTAGTGACAGAATAAAGTATCCGGCCGGTGGTAGCTAAGCGCAATGTCGCAGTTGGGGCAGCGGATGACGTGCCCGCACGCCTGGCAGAGTACGAAGGCCGCAAACCCTTTCCGGTTGAGGAAAAGGAGGACCTGTTCCCGCTGCCTTATTTTCTCCCGTACCCGCGCGACAAGAAAGTTGCTGAAGAGAGAAACGGTGCCTGCCCGGAACTCTTCCCGCAGGTCAACAACCCGCACAGCCGGCATGGGGCGCCCGTCAACCCGGCTGCTCAGCCTCAACTGCCGGTAGCGCCCGCTGAGACAGCGCGCGACCGATTCGAGAGCTGGCGTCGCACTGCCGAGCACCGCCACCGCCCCTTCCAGCCTGGCACGGGCCAGCGCCACCTCCCGGGCGTGGTAGCGGGGCGATTGTTCCTGTTTATAAGCGGGCTCGTGCTCTTCGTCTACCACGATCAGCCCGAGCCGCGCCGTCGGCGCGAAAACCGCCGAGCGCGCGCCGAGCACCACGCCCGCCTCGCCCGCACGCACCCGTTCCCACGCGTCGTGCCGCTCCGCCGGAACCAGGGCGCTATGGGTTACCGCTACCTGATTGCCAAAGCGCGCTTTAAACTGAAGCACCATCTGGTGCGCCAGGGCAATTTCCGGGACGAGAACAATCGCCTGCCGCCCAGCACTTAAAGCTGCCGCCACAGCGCGCAGGTAAACCTCCGTTTTACCGCTTCCGGTCACCCCGTGGAGAAAAAAAATTTCCGGCCGCCCCGCCGCAATCGCCTTGTCTATTTCACTAAACGCGCCCTCCTGCTCCGGCGTCAGGAGCGGCGGGGGCGTAGGATCAAGCGCCACATCCTCGTAAGGTTCCCGGCGGCGGCTTACCTTTTCGCTGATTACCAGGCCCTTTCTGATCAGGGCCGCTACCACACTGGCACTGACACCCGCCTCGCGCATCAAGGCCTGCCGCGTCATCCCCGGCTGAGCCGCCAAGACACTGAGCGCCCGCGCCTGAGCGGGCGCCTTCAGCTCTTCTATCGCTGCAAGGATCTCGCCGGCGTCGCCGCGGGGCCAGAGCCACTCCGTTTCCCGCCGCCGGCCGCCCTTCGGCGCCGGCCCGCTCACCGCCGCCAGCGCGTCTAACAGGGTACAGAGGTACCGGGAGGAAAGCCACCCGGCGAGGGTGAGCAGGGCAGCAGGAATTGGTTTGCCCTCCAGCACCCTGATAATTTCCCGGGTTTTGATCCCCGGCGGGCAATCAGCGCTCACGTCCAGCACGAATCCGGTAACGACCTGCGCTCCTAAAGGAACCGCCACCCGTACGCCGGGAACCACTGTCTCTACCAGGGCGGGCGGAACGGCGTAAGTGAACACCCCTCCGTTGCGCACCGGTCGTTCAACCACGACCTGCGCGTATTTCCGTTCATCCACGTTCCACCCTATCCTCCCGCAACTCCAAAACGGCATCCAGGATGCGGTGGGCCACAGCGTACTTCTCCATTTTCGGCAGCTCGAGGAACTGCCCGTCACGGAAAACAAGACTCACCACGTTCGTATCGACCGCAAATCCCGCCCCTTCCTGCCGCACGTCGTTCGCGACCACGAGGTCGAGGTTCTTTTTTAACGCCTTCGCCTGCGCGTGCGCCACTAGGTCCCCCGTTTCGGCAGCAAAACCGACCAGGAGCCGGTTCCCCTTGATCCTGCCAAGCTCTTCTATAATGTCGGGGTTCGGAACGAGATCCAGCGTCACGGGTACGGTGCCCTTTTTTATCTTTTCGCGGGAGACAGTGGCGGGCCGGTAGTCACTTACCGCCGCCGCCATAACTACTACGTCGGCCGCACCGAAAGCTTCTAAGACCGCTTCCCGCATTTCCAGGGCCGTTTCCACCGCCTTGAAGGAGATGCCCGGAGGCGGGGGAAGCGCCGTCGGGCCACTGATCAAAGTTACACGGGCACCCCGGTCCCGGGCTGCCCGTGCCACCGCGTAACCCATTTTCCCGGAACTCCGGTTCGTCAGATAGCGCACCGGGTCCAGGGCTTCCCGGGTCGGTCCGGCGGTCACCAGGACCCCCAGACCCGCCATATCTTTCTGCACCAGGGCCCCCCGGATGAACTCCACCGCCGTATCTGGCGGCGGCAGGCGCCCCGGTCCGGTTTCGCCGCAAGCCAGGCGCCCGGTTTCCGGGGGCACGATCACATAACCTCGCGCCGCGAGCCGGCGGAGATTCTCTTGAACCGGAGGACTTGTGTACATCCGGGCGTTCATTGCCGGGCAGAGGACCACCGGGCCCTCGAAGGCCAAGAGGAGGGTGGTCAGCAGGTCGGACGCTAACCCCCACGCCGCCTGGCCAACAAAATGGGCCGTCGCGGGGTAGACAACCAGCAGGTCGCTTTCCCGGGCCAGCGTGATGTGCGGCAAGGGATCCGCACCTTCAAAGAGCCCGGTATAAACCGCACCACCGGATAGGACCTGCAGGGTGAGCGGGCGGATGAACTCCTGCGCCGCGCGGGTCATCACCACCCGCACCACAGCGCCCTCGTCCCGCAGGCGGGAAATAAGTTCGGCCGCCTTGTAAGCCCCGATACCCCCCGTTACGCCGATGGTAATTCTTTTTCCCTCAAGCAGCTTGACCATTGACCTTTACCGGCACCCGCAGACAGAACTACTTGACACCCTTCTTCGGCAGGATGAACTTCACCCTGCCCGCCGCGATATCCCGCAACCCTTGCGAAACCGGTTTGATTCCGTCATCCAAGAGCCCTGCATTGATCTTGTCCGTCACGTAGCGGGCCTGCTTGGCCGCAACAATCGCTAGTACGTAACGATTCTTGGAAACCTTGAGCAGGTCGTCGAGCGGCGGTTCGTTCATCGGCATACTTTTTTATCCTGATCCCCCTTCATCCCTTACGCGAAATCAAGATTTAGGTAGCGCGGCCGGCACTTTTCCGCCGTCCTAATGGCGTTTATTTTGCCCACCACATCCTCTACGCGCTCGTTGACGATGGCGTAATCGTAGTTGCGGTAAAAAGAAAGTTCCTTCTGCGCCCAGCGCAGTCTCTCTTCAACCGCCGCGCCACTCTCGGTTCCCCTCTGCGTCAACCTCGCCCGCAGCTCCTCAAGCGACGGCGGGAGAATGAAGATCAAAATGCTGTCGGGAACTTTCTCCCGGACCTTGAAGCCCCCTTGAACATCGATTTCGAGGACCACGTCTCTGCCCGCGGTCCGCGCCTCTACTACCGGTCCGAGCGGTGTCCCGTAATAGTACGAGTAAACGCGCGCCCACTCTAACAACTCGTCCTGCGCAATCAACTGCAGAAAGCGCTCTTCCGAAACAAAAAAATAATCTTTCCCCTCCTTTTCCCCAATACGCGGTGGGCGCGTGGTCATAGAAATGGAGAGATAAAGCGTTGGGTCACGCTCGATCAGCCTACGGCAGATAGTCCCTTTCCCCACTCCCGAAGGACCGGAAAGCACCAGGAGGAGCCCCGCGCTCAATCCTTCTGCTCCTCCACACCCGCGCCCTTCGGCGTAAGCCGGTGCGCCACCGTCTCAGGCTGCACGGCGGAAAGGATAACGTGGTCCGAATCCATGATGATGACTGCCCGCGTCCGCCGGCCGTACGTGGCATCGACCAACATTCCGCGATCGCGAGCTTCCGTAATGATCCGCTTGATCGGCGCCGATTCGGGACTCACAATGGCGATAATCCTGTTCGCCGAAACGATATTCCCGAAGCCGATGTTAATAAGCTTGATATCCAAGAAACTCCCCTCCTCAGCATTCTCAAGTGATTCAAAGGGTTAAACCTGTGGCCAGATATTCCTAAGGAAGGCTTACTCTAAATTCTGAACCTGCTCCCGCATCTTTTCGACTTCGCTCTTCGCTTCAATGACAAACTGGCTGATACTCAGATTCTGAGCTTTGGCGCCAATGGTGTTGAGTTCCCGGAAGATTTCCTGCAGCAAGAAATCGAGCTGCCGGCCCGCCGGTTCACCCGCAGTTAGCGTTTCCCTAGCCCGCGCAATGTGGCTTTTGATCCGCACTACTTCCTCGCTGATGTCCGCCCGCTCGGCCAGAAGCGCCGCCTCCGCTGCCAACCGTTCCGGCCCGAGCACGGCGGCGAAATCCTTGAGCCGCTCCGCCAGTCTTTCCCGGTAAGAGCGTGCCACTTCTGGTGCTTGTCCTTCAATCAGCCCGCAAATTGAGGCCAGATGTTCCAGACGCCGGCGAATGTCTTCAGCCAAGACGCGGCCCTCCGCTTCTCTGGCCGCGCAAAGCCGCCCAAGCGCTTCCCGCGCCGCCCCCTCGATTAAAGGCCACATTCTGCTGACGTCAACCGGGATTTCGTTAACCTTTAAAACGCCTGGTTGGAGAACGATATCCTGCAAATGGGCCGTCCCTGTAAGCCCCAAACAAACCCGCAAATCCTCCATCGCCTTATAATAAGCGATGGCCAGCTCCTTGTCAACGCTTACTGCTATATTTTTACTGCCCCGCTCTTCGATCTCCACGTAAACGTCAACCCGGCCCCGGACAACTTCCTCCCGCACCAGACGCCGCAACGCATCCTCGAAAAAGATGTAGGCCCGCGGTAACCGGATCACCACATCGCAGTAGCGGTGATTGAGCGTCTTTATTTCCACCGTGACTTTACCGTCCGCACCAACTGCTTCACCGCGGCCGTAGCCGGTCATGCTTCGCAACCTTCTCCCACCCCCTTTGATCCTCATCCCGCTTGAGGTTATTTTTCTGCCCAAAGCAGAAAATCCCTGCAAAATAAAAAGCCCGTAACCAATTTTAGATTGGTTTGAGCTTTAATTCAAGTAAAAAAACCACTTTCGATAATTTCCGTCTGGTTATCAGTCGCGTGCACTCTCGATTATATAATTGATGCCGTTGATGGAAATAACCATTCGCCCTTTTGGCAGTTTTCCAAGGTACGCTTCAAACTCTTTCAGCTCTTCTACTATCCGTGTTTCATCCGGCAGCACGCCGCTTTCCGGCCGCACAGCCTCTGCCGCCTCCAGCGCATCCGCCTCGCTGCCGCCGGCGCCCTCAGCCCCAGCCGCCGCAAAAGGCCTGATTACGAGATCCTCCTTTTCCCGCTCCGTAGCCACGCTTGCGGGAGAAGCCGGCAGCTCGACCGCCACGTCGAAACACGCGCTCACCAGCCAACTCTGTCCCTCGCTGGTGACATCGGTCACTACACCGGTCACCGCCAGCGCAACGGTGTCACCGCATTCTCCGTCCGCCGCAGCCGGCACCACACCGCGCAGCAGACGCGGCACGCACTTCACCCGGTAGGCGGGTTCGCCATCGACCCCCGCAACGCTGTAAAGGACGAGGAGTTCCGCCAGCCCGAAGACGACGACTTCGCCCGGACGGCGGACAACCCCTTCCAGTTCCACCCGCCCTGGGTGGCAGGCGATTACCGCTCCTCCCGGCGGCAAATCGAACGTTACTTCTGCCGTCAACCGGCAGTTGCCGGCAGTTCCCGTCACCGCTTTCACCTCCACGTTACCAACGAGGGCGGGAGCGCCCTGCGGCGCTCCTGCCCCCTCCGCCGCGCCGCCTTACCCCACGTCCTCAATACTCTCGGGTAGCACAGGGATCGACAACCGGCGCGACAACGGCCACATCGATCTGCTCCGGGCGCAGAACCTTGAGGGTCACTTCCACAACCGTCTTCTGTTTCGCCGCCACAACGCAGCCCTCAGCGTCACTTTCGAGCGGGATGAAGAAGTTGCAGCCGTCCTTTACCCCGGCCGCCTCGACCTGGCAGATATCCCCCGGCTGTGCCCCCGGGATTTCCACAAACCCGGCAAAGGGCAGTACCAGTTCATGGTAAATCAGGTGGCCCTCCCGGCAACCACACTCGTTCGGGGGCTCTTTGTAGATGATGTTTTTCTGTAATTCCCCGTTGAAGACCACCTTATCGGTGCAGACATGACAGCCGGTGATCTTGACGTCGGTCCGCTCCTCCACCACCTTGAAAACCGGCGTGCAGAATTTAATCCTGTCGCTCACTACGAGCACCTGGGTGGTCCCTTCGCCCACCACCACATCGGCCTTGATGAGCATGAGTCTACCTCCCTCACCTCAAGAATTATAGCCGATTCTCTGCCGCTCAACAGCTCGGTAGCTTACACCGTCGCTATCACCCCGGCCACGCCCTTTTTACCGAGCACCAACCGCCGGCCCGTGACGTGGTGGCGTCGCAACCCGACAGGACTATACCGCAACCTGTTCGACGCGGGTTACCTTCAGTTTCACCTCGACGATCACCTTCTCCACAGCAATCCTGATCCCCGCTGCGTCCGCCATCAGGGGAACCAGGAAGTTGCCATCCCCAACCCCGGCAGACTCAACCTGGCAGTTGTCGCCCGGTTTGGCGCCAGGAAGCGCCACGAAACCGCTGAAGGGCAACTTCATCTCGTGGTAAAGAATCCTCCCCTCACCGGTGGCGGGATGCGGTCGCTCTTTGTAAATCAGGTTTTTGGTGAGTGTCCCGTTAAACAGCACCTTGTCGGTGCAGACAAGGCAGTGGTCGATGCTCACCTCGACAACCTCATCGAGAAGGCTGTAAACAGGTGTGTGAAACGTTACCGGATCACTCACGATGAGAAGCTGGGTTCTGGCCTCGCCCACCACCACTTCGGTCTTGATGCGCACGCTCACGCCCTCCTTGGTTTAACGTCAGGCGCTTACCGCAACCTCGATCTGTTCGGTGCGCACGACCTTTACGGTGATGTCCACGATGGTCTTCTGCATCGCTTCCTCCACGAGTTCAACCGCACCGCAGGGAATGGTTCTTGTCGGCAGCAGAAAATTACAGTCTTTAGTGCCGGCAAACTCGATCTGGCACCCGTCGCCCACCTGCGCACCTGGCACGTCAACAAACCCGGCAAACGGCACCTCTACCTCCACCCAGCGGACCTCGCCGGGCGTCTTCGTATCGGGCTGCCCGGCCTTGTAAATGATGTTTTTGACCAGCCTGCCGTTAAAGATCACCTTATCCGTGCAGACCAGGCAGTCGCTGACCTCGGCCGTAAGGTCCTCTTGGATCACCTTGTAAAGTGGCGGGTCAAACCGTATCGCGTCTTTGATCACCAGCACCTGCGTCGTTGCCTCACCAACCACCACTTCCGTTTTGATCAGCGCCATTATCCTCTCCCCCTCACAAGTTTTTGCGCCCTCAATGTCCTACCAGCGAAACGCCGTCGATGTCCGCGACTCCACTGCCTTCCTTCACAAATATAACCCTCGCCCACGCCGCCCCCGGTGGTGCACAGTCGGTGAGGCGGCTGTACGAACCGTAGTCACTTCTGGGCCGCGCGAAAACAAGCCGGGTCCCGGTTCCGATCACCTCCCGGCCCGGGCCAAGCCATTCGACCGCCGCCCGAACCTGCCCGGAGGATTCGGGCAAGCGGAGCAAGAAGCGGAAGTCGAAACAACAACCGGGGATGATCGGCACATCCTGGTAGATGGTCGCGTCCGCCGCCGGTGCAGCACCCAGGCGAACCGCGCAGCGCCCCGTGCCAGCCTCCTCCCACCGGAGGAAATTCCTGCCCTCCCAAAAAAGCGGCCGCCCATCCTCCCACTCTTCAAAATCTCCGTTTGCCAACCGTTCACCCCTTAACCGGTAAGCCGCTGCATGACAAACCTGAACCGCTTTCCCGGGGGGGCCCGGATCGCCTTTTGGTCCCGGCGGCCCCTGGGGCCCAGGCGGCCCCGACTGCCCCTCGCGCCCTAGCGTGGTGATAAGCTTGAGCAGCACCAGGAAGGCCAGAAATTCCGCAAACTCCCGCTTTTTCTCGCTGCCGGCTCCTTCCTCCCTTCCGCCCTCTGTCGCCAGAGGCCGGAGCACAGCCTCCCCCCCGGCGGCCGCGCGCAGCTCCGGCGGGTCACCCACGCTTTCTGTACCGTGTTGCGCCCTCTGTCCCCCCGGCGCAACTGTCGCCCGCCCGCTCTTCCCCGCATACCCGGAACCGTGGGTCAGTAGCCGGGTTGCCCGGGAAAGCGGGTAAGGATGCGCTTCCCAGCCCGCAGGCCCCCGAAAGAACCGCAAGACCAAGGCTTTCCCCCCCTTCTGTATCAGTTTATTAAGGAGGGGAAAAACGGTTACAAAAAGAAAAAGGGCCCCCTGTGGGTTCTGACGAACCCGCGGCCCCTCCGGGCGTCGCCAGTAAACGCGCGCCGCCCTGGACTTTCTATTTTCGCTACTTTGACATCCCGCAACTCGCCGTCTACCGCCGGTGGTTTCACTACCAATCTATGTTAGCATTGACAGAACGTTACAATATACAAAAATCCCGGCGGTCGCCGGGATTTGCGCCAGAGAAAAGTCTATTCTTGCTCCTTTGTCCTGTTAGGCGAAAGAGGCGAGTACGGCGGCCAGGCGATCCATTCCCGCAGCAATGTTCTCGCGGGAAGTGGCGTAAGAGAAACGGAGGAAGCGGTCGTCACCGAAGGCCGCCCCTGGCACCACCGCGACCTTCGCCTCTTCCAGCAGGAGCGCCGCCAAGTCGGTCGCGCTTTCCACCACTCTACCTTTGAAGCTCCGGCCGAAGTAGGCCGAAACGTCCGGAAAAACGTAAAAAGCCCCGGCCGGCCTTCTACACCGTACCCCCGGCAGCGCGGTGAGGCGTTCGAGGATGTACTCCCGCCGGGCGGCAAAAGCCGCGACCATCGCGCTAACCGGCTCTTGCGGGCCATTAAGCGCCGCCACCGCCGCCGCCTGGGCGATGGAGGTCGGGTTGGAGGTGCTGTGGCTCTGGAGGTCCGCCATCGCCTTCGCCACTTCGGCCGGCGCGGCCGCGTACCCGATCCGCCAGCCGGTCATCGCGTAGGCTTTGGAAACGCCGTTCACCACTACCGTCCGCGCCTTGACTTCTGGACCAAGACTGGCGATGCTTACGTGTTTTGCCCCGTCGTAGATGAGTTTTTCGTAAATCTCGTCGGAAAGGACCCAGATATCCGCCTCCACCACCACTGCCGCCAGCGCCTGGAGCTCCGCTGCGGTGTAAACGCTCCCGGTCGGATTTGAAGGGCTGTTAAGGATCAAAAGGCGCGTCCGCGGCGTCAAAACGGCCGCCAGCTCTGCGGGCGTCAGCTTGAAGTCATTCTCCGGCCGGGTGGCTACAACCACCGGCTCGGCTCCCGCAAGCTTCACCTGCTCAATGTAACTTACCCAGTAAGGCGCCGGGACGATTACTTCGTCCCCTTCATCCACAAGGACCTGGAGGGCGTTGTAAAGGGAGTGCTTGGCCCCGCAGGAAACCACGATCTCGCCCGGGCTGTAGGAAAGGCCGTTTTCCCGCAACAGCTTGGCACAGATCGTCTGCCGGAGCTCAAGGGTACCCGGAACCGGGGTGTAGCGCGTCATCCCCCGCGCCATGGCCTCGATAGCCGCCGCCTTGATATGCTCCGGCGTGTCGAAATCGGGCTCGCCCACCCCGAAATTGATGATCTTTTCGCCCGCAGCCGCCAGTTCCTTGGCCCGGGCGTCAATAGATAGGGTGGGTGAGGGGCTGATCTTTGTCGCGCGCCGCGCAAGCCGCACAAAAACCACCTCCGGCTAAAAAGTTACCCTGCCTAAGAGTTGTTTCATCCGCCCGAAGGCTTCCTGCAGGCGCTCGGTAGGCAGGGTGAGTGAAATCCGGAAGTAACCGGCGCCATACTTTCCGTAGCCCGTCCCGGGCGTGACCACCACGCCCGCCCCCTCGATCAGGTGCTCCGCAAAGGATTCTGCGGTATAGCCCCGGGGCACTGGAAGCCACAGGTAGAAGGTCGCCCGGGGGGGGTTGAGCACCCAGCCCATCTCCCGCAGCGCGGCTACCGCGATGTCGCGCCGCTTTTTGTAAAGGGCGTTTACCTCGGCCAAACAATCCTGCGGCCCACTAAGCCCGGCAATCGCCGCACACTGCACCACCTGAAAAACGCCGGAATCGATGTTTGATTTTAACCGCCCGAGGACCTCAACCACATCCGCCTTGCCCGCCGCCCAACCGCAGCGCCAGCCGGTCATGTTGTAGGGTTTCGAAACGGAGCCGAACTCTATCCCCACCTCTTTAGCCCCAGGCACTTCTAAAAAGCTCGGTGGCCGGTAACCATCGTAAGCGATCTCCGTGTAGGCCGCATCATGGCAGACGATGATGTCAAACTCCCGGGCGAAGGCGACCACCGTGGCGAAGAAGTCTCGCTCCGCCACCGCCGCCGTCGGGTTGTTCGGGTAGTTAAGAAACATTAGCTTGGCCCGCCGCGCCACCTCGGTCGGAATGTCTTCGAGGCGCGGCAAGAACCCGTTCTCGGGCAGCAGCGGCATGAGGTAAGGTTCGCCCCCGGCAAGGATGGTCCCGCCCGCGTAAACCGGGTAGCCCGGGTCCGGAACCAGCACCGTATCCCCCGGGTTGACGTAACACCAGGCAATATGGGCGATTCCTTCTTTAGAACCGATGAGCGAAACGACCTCGCTTCCGGGGTCGAGCACGACCCCGAAACGCCGGGCGTACCAGTCGGCCACCGCCTTGCGGAAGGCGGCCATCCCTACCGACGAGGGGTACTGGTGGTGCGCCGGGTTGTAGAGCTGCCGACCAGCTTCCGCCACGATGTGCTCGGGTGTCGGCCGGTCGGGATCGCCGATCCCAAGGCTGATCACATCGACGCCCGCCGCCTTTTTTTGCTCGATAAGCCGCTCGATGCGGGCGAAAAGGTAGGGGGGTAAATTCTTGACTCTTTGGGCAACTTCCGGCAAGTCTAAGAGAGCCTCCTTCCCAAATTTGTCTGCCTCCAGCGTGCGCCTGCGGGACGGCCACAAAACGTGCTCAGCCGCCCGGTTCCTCACCCAGCCATTCGCCGGCAAAGACCGCTGCTGCCGGCCCGGTCATGTACACATGGTTATCCGCCGCCCAGCGAATGAAGAGCTCCCCGCCCGGGAGGCCCACCCGCACCTGACGGCCCGTAAGTCCGTTGAGCGCGCCGGCCACGGCGGCGGCGCAAGCGCCGGTCCCGCAGGCGAGAGTCGCGCCCGCCCCCCGCTCCCAGACCCGCACCCGGATGCGTTCCGGGTTGAGAACCTGGACGAACTCTACGTTGGTACGCCGCGGGAAGGCCGGATGGTGCTCGATTTTTGGGCCCAGCGCCGCAAGATCAACCGCCGCCACGTCGGAAACAAATATGACGCAGTGCGGGTTCCCGAAGGAAACCGCGGTAACCCGGAAACTTTCCCCCGCCACCGTTAGCAGCTCATTGATCACGCGGCCCGGCGGCCCATCCATCGGGATCGCTCCTCGTTCGAGAACGGGCTCGCCCATGTCGACTTCTACCGTGGCCACCCGTTCCCCTGCAAGGTGCAGCCGCGGAATAAGGATTCCCGCACCCGTTTCCACCCGTAGCGCCGTTTTCCTTACCATCCCGGACTCATAAGCATACTTGGCGACACACCGGATCGCGTTCCCGCACATCTCCGCTTCCGAACCGTCCGGATTGAAAATCCGCATCCGGAGGTCGGCCTTCTCCGAAGGAAGGACAAAGACCAGGCCGTCCGCCCCCACGCCGAAATGGCGGTCGCAAACGACCCGTGCCAGCGTGTCAGGCTGCTCCGGAACGCTGTCGGCCTTTACCACCACAAAATCGTTACCTAACCCGTGCATCTTCAGAAACCGCAAAGACGCCACCTACCCCTGCAACCATGTTGCCTCTCGTCCGGCACACCCGCCGCCGGTGCGCCTTTTAACCCCACCGGTTTCAAGCCTTTCCGGCAAGGGAAATGATCGCCGTCACCAGCCGGGCAAGGTCCACTAAATCGGCTACCGCAATCTGCTCCTCGGTCGTATGCACCTTCTCCATTCCCGTGGCGAGGTTCACCGTCGGAATCCCGCGGGCGTTAAGGATGTTGGCGTCGCTACCGCCACCGCTCTGCGTCAAAACCGGTTGCAGGCCGCAGCGCCGCGCCGCCTCCTGGGCAATACGTACCACGGGCTCGCTCTCCCTGAGGTCGAAGCCCTCGTAAAGAAGCTCCACCTGCACCTCGGCCCGGGCCCCCGCGCCGCGCGCCGTTTCCTCTAAGATCCGGCAGATGAGTGCGGTATGCTCGGCCCGGCGCGCGCTTTTGAGACTGCGCACCTCTCCTTCGAGGTAAACATTATCGGGAACAATGTTCACGGCCTTACCACCGCTGATGATGCCGATGTTGGCGGTAGTTTCCGGATCAATCCGGCCCAGCGGCATCGCCGCGATCGCCCGCGCCGCAACGTAGATCGCGTTGACCCCGTCCTCCGGGTTGACGCCGGCGTGGGCCGCCCGTCCGTACACCGTAGCCGTAATCTTATCCTGCGAAGGCGCGCGGACCACCACTTCGCCAGGTCGCCCCGTGGCATCCAGGACGAAGCCTAGATCTGCCCGTACCGAAGCATCAAGCGCTTTTGCCCCTAAGAGCCCCGTCTCCTCGCAGACCGTGAATACCACCGTGATTGCAGGGTGACCGGGTTTCTCGGCCACCACCCACCGCAGCGCCTCTAAAATAGCGGCGATTCCGGCCTTATCGTCGGCAGCCAGGATCGTTTTCCCCGCCGGGCGAATAATGCCGTCGGCCCCAACAACCGGCTCGATTCCCCTTCCCGGTTCCACGGTATCCATGTGCGCGCAGAAAAGGAGGTGCGGCCCCGCCACCCTACCGGGGAGGTGAGCAATAACGTTTCCCGCGCCTTCTCTACCCCCTCCAGCGCCGTCTTCGGTAACGCTCAGGCCTAAATCCGCCAGCCTGCCCTTCAAAAGCTCACCAAGCCAGCGCTCTTGCCCCGATACGCTATCGATACGCACGAGCTCCAAAAACTCGTTGAGCAGCCGCTCTCTGTTTACCACGGCGCCCACCCCCTTTCCCCTCCGGCTTTTCAGCCGCTTCCTTGCGGCACATCCCCGGCTTTACCGCCGGCCGCCGCCCCCGCCAGCCTTGCTCCCGCCGCCAGCGCCTCCTTGTTCACCGCAATCAGGTTATGCCGGTGGGGCGGCAAAACTTTCGGCAGCGCCTCAACGGCGCGCTGCAGCGAAGTCACCCCGCTTATTGCCAGGTAGGCCCCTAACATCACGTTACAGGCCACCTTGACATTGCCTAACCGCTCAGCAATTTCGTTTGCCTGCACCGCAAGCACCCGCACGTCCTCCCGCTGGGGCGGCCGGTTAATAAGTGAAGCGTTATAAATGATGAGACCGCCGGGCTTCACTGCCGGCGCAAACTTATCGAGGGAAGGCTGGTTCATCGCAATGAGCGTATCCGGTTCTACCACCAGGGGCGAACTTATGGGGCCGTCGGCGATGGTCACCCCGCAGTTCGCCGTGCCGCCCCGCATCTCCGGGCCATAGGACGGTATCCACGCCACGTTCAGACCCTCGGCCATCGCCGCATAGGCGAGAAGCATCCCGGTAGAAAGGATACCCTGCCCGCCAAAACCCGCCAGAAGAACCTCCGCCAACATTATCCTTCCCCCTCCGGCACTTTGAACTCCCCGAGCGGAAAAACCGGGATCATTTTCTCTTCCACCCATTTAAGTGCTTCCGGGGGACTCAGACCCCAGTTGGTCGGGCAGGTTGAAAGGACCTCCACGAGTGAGAAGCCGCGCCCGGCAAGCTGGACCTTAAAGGCCCGTAAAATCGCCTGCTTGGCGCGCAGGATATTCTTAGGGCTGTTCACCGCCACCCGGGCGACGAACGCCGCCCCATCAATGGTGGCGATCATTTCCGCTACTTTTAGCGGGTAACCCGCTTCTGCTACCTGCCGCCCGAAAGGGGTGGTAGTCGTTTTCTGGCCCACTAGCGTCGTGGGCGCCATCTGGCCGCCGGTCATACCGTAAACGGCGTTGTTGACGAAGACCGTGGTAATCTTTTCACCCCGCGCGGCGGCGTGAACGACCTCCGCCGTGCCAATAGCCGCAAGGTCACCGTCTCCCTGGTAGGTGAAAACAACCCGGTCCGGCAAAACCCTCTTCACCCCGGTAGCCACCGCTGGTGCCCGGCCATGCGCCGCCTCAATCATGTCGCAGTTGAAGTACTCGTAGGCAAAAACGGCGCACCCCACGGGGCAGATGCCGACCGTTCGCTCCAGCACCCCGAGTTCCACCAGCGCCTCGGCCACCAGGCGGTGGATGACGCCGTGGGTGCATCCCGGGCAGTAGTGAAAGGGCTTGCCCGTAAGCCCTGCCGTTGGCTTCAAGCAAACCGTCATTACCGCAACCCCTCCCATATGGCCTCGGCCTGGGATAGCACCTCGGCCACCGTTGTAAGCATACCCCCGGTGCGGCCGTAGAAATAAACCGGCCGGCGCCCGCAGACGGCTAACCGCACATCCTCCACCATCTGCCCGGCGTTCATCTCCACCACCAAAAAAGCCCGCGCCCTCTCCGCCGCCCGCACCAGCGGGACATCGGGGAAGGGATAAAGCGTCACCGGCCGGATAAGACCTGCCGGAATATCCGCCGCCCGGAGCCTATCCACTACCGCCTTCGCGATTCTGGCCACCATCCCGAAGGCCACCAGGACCAGTCCCGCATCTTCAACCCGGTATTCCTCCCAGCGTTTTTCCCTCTCCGCCATCTGGCGGTACTTTTCTTGGAGCCGCAGGTTCACCTTTTCCATTTCCTCCGGCTCGATATAGAGCGAGTTTACGATATTGCGCGTCTTACGGCCCAGCATACCGGTAGTTGCCCAGGGTTTTGGCGGCGGGCTTACCTCCGGCAGGGGCCCGAGTTCCACAGGCTCCATCATCTGACCCAAAATGCCGTCGCCCACTACCATCACCGGATTGCGGTACTTATCTGCTAGGTCGAAGGCCAGCGCCATTAGGTCGATAACCTCCTGGACCGAGGCCGGCGCCAAGACGAGCAACCGGTAATCTCCGTGTCCCCCACCCTTTACCGCTTGGAAATAATCCCCCTGGGCGGGGGCGATATTCCCTAACCCCGGCCCCCCGCGCATGATGTTCACAATAACGCAGGGAAGCTCAGCACACGCGATATAAGAGATGCCCTCCTGCATCAGACTAATCCCGGGGCTCGAAGACGAGGTCATCACCCGGGCGCCGGCAGCCGCCGCGCCGTAAACCATGTTAATGGCGGCCAGCTCGCTCTCCGCCTGCAGGTAAACGCCGCCGACCTGGGGCAGCCGCCGCGCTAAGTAGTGAGGAATCTCACTCTGGGGCGTTATCGGGTAACCAAAGAAGAACCGGCAGCCGGCCCTTACCGCACCCTCACCGAAAGCCTCGTTTCCCTTCATCAAGACCTTATTCATTGGCTGCCCTCCTCTCCCGCACCACCGTTACCGCAAGATCCGGGCAGATGTAAAAGCAGAACCCGCAGCCGGTACACTTGCCCGGGTCGCTAAGCGTCGCCGGGTGAAAACCCTGCGCGTTGATCTCGGGAGAGAGAACAATGATCTTTTTGGGACAGACGCTGACGCAAAGCTCGCAACCTTTGCACCGTTCCGTATTGAAAGTAATTTTAGACATATAAACTCCTCCGTCGCAAAAGTTGGCTCCAAAGCAAACCGCGCAGGCTCCGGCAAGGCTACGTGCTCCCTCAGGTCCAAGGCAGGCGCAGGAAGATTTCGAGCGGGAGCACCCGCCCCGCCACCCCACCAACCGCCGCCGCCAGACGGGCCGCAACCGCGGTGAAGGCCACCGGAATACCGAGCTGAGCGCTCGCCTCCCGGACAACCGACAGCCCTTCCAGCACCACCGCGGCAGACGTATCCGGGCCGAGGTGCGTATTATTAACCAGATAGTCTACATCCAGCCGTGCGGCCGCCGCCACTTCTTGCACCGCAGCCCCAATCTCCGCCGCCGTGGCCATGAAGGGCCGCCGGGTGTTGACCACAAAAAAGAAGCGGTATTCGCCCGCCGGGAGGTAGGGCCGGTACGCCCCGAGCACCGTGGCCCCGATCCCGTCACCGCCGACATCAAAGACGACCGGCCTGTTCGCGGCAAGGGCACCCTTTACGGCGGCCGGCAGCGCCGGCAAGTCCCCTTGCGCCAGCTCCTTTGGCGGGCAGATTACCGTGACGCCGCGTTTTTGGAGCTCTTCCCGCAGCACCCGCGAACGAAGGAAAGGGTTAATAAGATCGAGGTCTACCAGGAGAACCGCATCCGCCGCCGGCTTGCGCGCCCTGCTCCGTTGCTGCGCTAAGTAGCAGGCTACGTTTACGGCCACGGTCGTCTTCCCGCTGCCCAGCGGCCCCGCAAAAATGTTAACCCTGCCCGCCGTGACCTCAAGCACCTGTAGGGTGACCTTTTCCACCAACCCTTCACCTTCAATCCCGCCGCCCCAGGCGGTCCAAAAAATTGAGCACCCGGTTGCGGGCGATGATCTCCGTCAGCGAGTAACGCTCCGTCAGGAGGTGGAGCAGAATAAACCCTCCCAGCACACCAGCCCGCACCGCAACATCGCAGCCCCAGACGACCGTCAGCCCGAGCACCGCCCCTAAAGAATTAGAACCGGCATCGCCCATCATCGCCCGCGCCGCGAGATCGCCGGGCAGAAACGCCAGCAACGCCCCGCAGACCAGCCAGAGAAAGAGCAATTCCTCTTTTCCCCAAGCCGCCCAGGTGAGGATAGCAGCGGCCAATAGAAAAACCTTTCCGGCCCGGCCCGGCCGGAGGTCAAAGAGGTTCATCGCGTTAACCGTCAGGGCCACCACCGCCGCGTTCAGCAGTGCCTCCCCCGGCGTCGCACCCGGCAGAAAAAGGATCAGGCTACCGGCCGCTATAGCCAAGGCCTTCAGCGCCCCCGTGGTCAACTCGCCGCGTAAGAGCCGGCCAAAGTGCCCCTTAAACCCCGATACCGCCCGCGAGCCCCAGGCATCGTCAATGACCCCCACCAGGGTGGTCAACGCCAGCAAAAAAAGGAAGGCCACCGTCCTTTCCAGTGGTAGCCGCCCCGGGCAGAGAACAACGCCTGCGAGAACCGGAGGCAGGACCGCAAAAAAGAAGAGCATCCCGGCGCCCACAGGTATCGCCTGTCCCCGGTAATTGGGCCGCACCGCGCCGCCGTTCACTAAGAGGCGCCTGAAAGGCCCGTAACTCCCGCGGGCGCAGGCAAAACCGGCCAGCAAGGCCACCGGGAGAAGCCACGCTTCCATTCAGCCGCTCTCCCTGCCCGGCCGCCGCAATTCAAAGAGAAGGCGGCTTAGCGTCAAAAGCACGTCGCGGAATTGGCGGCCCCGGTGGATAAAACCGCCGAGATCCCGGCCCGTCTCCCGGTGGCGCATAACAACCGGGATTTCCCTGATCCGGAACCCTTTCCGGGCCGCTCTGATGGTAAGGGCCACCTCAACGCCGTAGCCCCGGGCAAACGGCAGCACACACTGCAGCACCTCCCGCGACAGGGCCCGCTGCCCGGAAAGGGGCGCGGTGACCTCCAACCCGGTGAAATAACGGATGCCCGCTCGCGCGAGCCCCTTCACCAGCCCGAAGCCCGCCTTCTTCCCGGTAGAGGGGAAACGGGCCACCGTCATATCCGCTTCACCCCGCAAAATCGGGAGGATAAGCGCCCGCGCTTCCCGGGCCGACTCGCCAAGGTCGGCGTCAAGCAGCACCACCACGTCGCCGCTCGCCCCGGCCACGCCGTGGTTTAGAGCGGCGCCCTTCCCCCGGTTAGCAGGCAGGCGCAACACCTTCGCACCCGCCTTTTCCGCCAGCGCTGCCGTTTCGTCGGTCGAAGCATCGTCAACCACGATGACTTCAGCCACCTCGGGAAGCTCGCGCACCGCGCGGACCGTAGCCGCAATCCGCGCCGCCTCGTTGTAAGCCGGAATAACCACCGAAACCCGCTTCATCTGGCTCCTCCGGCGGGATATGGCGGTAGGAAATGCTTCTCGCCGGCGCCACCGCCGTAATGGCCCGGGTAACCCGAAAGCGCCAGGATCAACCCCACCCGCCCCCAAGGCGTCTCGCCATCCGCTACGGTACTTATTTTCCGCTTCTGGTACTCTTCAATACCTTTTCCGGCTTCTTCCCCGGTGCCGACGGCAACCACCGTTACGCCTTCCTTTACCAGACCGTCGAGCAATGCGAGATCAAACCGCCCGGCGCGGGCGCCTCGCTCGTCCCCAAAATCGCCGATAACGACACCGGCCTGGACCGGCAGCGCAAAGTCGCCGGTAACCCGGATAAGCCGTTGCTCGGCAAGGTAGCGCACCAAATTCGGGTTCTGGCCGGTAGCCACCGCCCGGCCTAGCTCATTGGCAAGGCGGTCGCTCACCGCCGTAGGATCCTTCTCCGCCCAGCCCAGATCTGCGCTGATCTTAGGAGCCGCACCGGCAACGTCGAAACCGCTAACCAGGGTTACCACCGGTCCCACCACAGCGCCGGCCGTTTTTAAATCGTTTAAGAGCTCTGGCGATGCCGGGCCGCCGACCTCAAAAACGGCTACCCGGACATTCTGGAGCCGCCCGGCAATCGCGAAAGGAACAACCTCCCGCGCAAAAGCCGTCAGCGCGGCGTTCTCCGCCTCCACCCGCTCGCATCGCTCCTGAACCTTTACATTTTCCAACCGGAGAACGTTGAGCTGCTTCTCTAAACGGTCAGCCAGCTGTTCCTGTTGTTTCGTGAGCGCCTCGTTTCCCACCATGGTAGTACCGATGAGGATCCCGAGTCCCAGCATTAAGAAAACCGCAACCAGGGTGATGATGTGGTAGCGGATGTCGATAATCAACGCCCGACTCTCCTTTGACTTAAAGCCCGAGCAAGACCCGGAACTGGATGAGGATAAGCCTCAGCAGCTGACGGATCGAAGGGGAGATTATCGCCACGGCAGCGAAGGGCAAAAGGGCGGCCGCCACCACCTGGGCCAGGTAACGGAACTTGACCCGGCTCCGGTAGAGCTGCGAAACCCCCTTGGCGTCAACCAGGATTGCGCCCACCTTGAGCCGCACCAAAAAGGTGCTCCCCATCCCGCGGCGCCCTTTTTCCAGGAAATCGAGAACGTTGGAATGGGTACCGACGGCAACGATAAGCCGCGCTCCCTTTTCGTACGCCAGTAACATGGCCACGTCTTCGCTCGTTCCGGCAAGCGGCAGGGTGACGGCAGGGATACCCAACTCCCGCACTTTTTTAAGCCCCGGCGCCTCCCCGTTCGGGTAAGCGTGCACCACCACGTCCGTGGCCTCCCGCAGCGCCTGGTCGCTCACGCTGTCCATATCGCCGATCACGATATCCGGGCGGTAGCCGAACTCCCGCAGGGCGTCCGCGCCGCCGTCAACCCCGATCAGAACCGGCCGCACCTCGTTGATGTAGGGACGGATCGCCTGCAGGTCCTCCTTATAGTTGAAACCCCGCACCACAACCAGGGCGTGCCTGCCCTCAAGCCGCGTCTTGAGCGGCGGCACGGGCACCGCCCCGGCGATCAGGTTGACCTCCTTACGGGCGTAGGCCAAGGTGTTATCCACAAACCGGACTAATACCTCGCCGAGGCGCTCCTTCGCCGCGGCCATACCGGCAAGGACCCTCTCCCGCGTCAGCGGCTCACCGCGAGCGATCAAGGCACCGTTCAGGAATACCGCCCCGTCAGCAACCTCTACCTCCGCCCCCTCCGGGATTTCCATCACCGCCGGACCAAGGGCATCGACAATGGGAATACCGGCATCCAAGAGCATCAAGGGCCCCTCGTTCGGGTAATCGGGCGAAAGCGACTTTTCCGCGTTGAGCACCAGCCGGCAGCGACTTTCGATTAACCCCTGCGCCGCAAGTTTATCGATGCCTCCGTGGCTGATTACCGCAATTTCGCCTGGTTGCAGGCGCCGCACCAGGTTCTTCGTGCGCCGGTCAACGCGTGCTCGGCCTCTGACGACCATTTCTCTGCCACCTTACCGTTTATAAACCAGTATAAATCTTTTGGCTGGTAAGTCAAGGACAGGCCCCGCTCTATTTAAGATATGCATTCCGGAACCTGCTAACGCACAAAAGCAAGAGGCCTGAAGGCCCCGCTCGCGCAAAAACCGCTCCGCCCTACCGCAGTAGCCGGTTCGCCGCATAACGCTAACTTAAGAGACCTGACCGGTCGGTCAGGCCTCTTTCCTTCATCAACTCACCCTTGACTCCAGCCGTAGTTTATCGGCGATCATGGCGATAAACTCCGAGTTGGTCGGTTTGCCCTTGGCCATGTTGACCGTATAGCCGAAAAACTTAGAGATCGCCTCCATATTCCCCCGGTCCCAGGCCAGTTCGATGGCGTGTCTGATCGCCCGCTCGACCCGGCTGGGCGTGGTGTTGTACTTCTGCGCGATCATCGGGTAGAGCTCCTTGGTGATACCGCCTAACAGGTTTATCTCTTCCACAACCATCAGGATCGCGTCCCGCAGGTAGTGGTAGCCTTTAATGTGTGCCGGGACGCCGATCTCGTGGATGATATTGGTAACCGCTACGTCAAGGTTCCGGGGTTTCGTCGGGGCAATAAAGGGAGTGCTGGTCGCCGTGCCGTCGCCAAGCTGCTTGATCCGGTTCGCCAAGACGCTGAAGTTAAAGGGTTTGACCACGTAATAGTCGGCCCCTAACTCCACCGCACGCTGCGTTACCGTCTCCTGCCCTAACGCCGTCAGCACAATGAACTTGGGCCGGTAGGTGGCGGCGCTACTGGCAAATTTCTCCAGCACGCCTATCCCGTCCAGGTGGGGCATAATGATGTCGAGGATCACTACATCGGGCCGGGTTTCTTCAATCAACTGGATTGCTTCCAGCCCGTTATAAGCCACGCCAACCAGCTCAAAATCGGGCTGCTGACTCAGGTAGTCCTTCAACAACTCACAGAACTCCCGGTTATCGTCGGCCACGAGAATGCGGACCAGTCTGCTCAAAGTTAAATGCCCCCTTTTGTTACCTAATTAACTTTTTGGTAAATCAGTAAATTCTGCAGCAGTCAAAAATATCCTGCTACCCTGGCGTAAAAAAACTTTCGAATTGGATATTTTTGTAACCACTTCATTCCTGCTTTATATAATATTTTACAACAGCCTTCAGCAGGGAAGGTCTGAGTTCATCGAAAAATGTCGGCTTCACCTCCGGGAAGGCGAGCAGACCGCACGCCCGCACCATCCGCTCCGCGAAGATGCCGTAGCCCTTTTCCGGCGTGCTGATAAAAACGTGCGTCACCGCGCCGACCAGGCGCCCGTCCTGAATGAGGGGGCTCCCGCTCATCCCCTGAATGATCCCCCCTGTAAAGTGCAGCAACCGGGGATCGGTAACCCGCACGATAAGATCCTTTCTCCCCCTCTCGTAAAAGGGGTTTACCCGCTGAATCTCAACGTCAAAGCTTTCGAGTCTGTTTCCCGTAAGCACGGTGAGCATCTGCGCCCTTCCGGGGTGTACCTGGTGGGCGAGGGCTACGGGAATAGGGGCCCTAAAAAGGGGATGCTCCGGCAGGCGGTTTAAATGGCCGAAAATGCCGTACTCGGTATTAGCCTCAATCGTGCCCGAAAGAGAAGAGTTTTCGTTTATGACCCCGATTTTCTCGCCCGGTTTGCCCTTCTCTCCCGGGCGTACGCCCTGGATGAAGGCCTCCACTAAGGAGCCCTTGGCCAGCTCCACGGGATGAGCGGTGGTCGCATCCATAACGACATGACCGAGGGCGCCGTAAAGCCTCGTCTCCGGGTGGTAGAAGGTGAGCGTGCCGACGCCCGCGGTGGCGTCTCTAATCAGAAGACCGATCCGGTAGCAGCCCGCGCGCCGGCACAGGCGCGGTTGGACCTCAAAGCGGAGCAGCCGCCCGCGCCGGTTCACCTGCAGCACAACCGGACGCCCCTCCCGTCCGGCGCGGCAAATCGCTTCCTTCACCACCTGATCGCTCGTCGCCGGGCGACCGTCAATACTCAGGATCAAGTCCCCGACCATTAATCCCGCTCGCGCGGCCGGACTCACCCGGGAACCGTCCGTAGCGATAACATCCGCGTAGCCGATCACGATTACCCCTTTGGCATGCAGGAGCAACCCAACCGCCTGGCCGCCCGGATAAACCCGCGGTACCGGACGGACCTCAAAGACCAGGGTTTTAAGGGGGATGAGACCGTGCAGGGCAACCCGCGCTTGAAAGGTGCCGGGTGCGGTGAACCGGAGTCCTCTACCTATCGGCTGGCCTCCACCCCCGCGTCCGTTATCCGCCGTTACCAGGACCAGGTGTTTCTGGATCGCCGGGGGGAAAAGGTTGTTGAAACTCAGCCATTCACCGAGGGCCAGGCTCTGTTTGACCGGCCAGAAGGCCGCGGCAAGATAGTTCAGGGTAAAAAAAAGGAGAAAAAAAGAAAAGACCGCGAAAAGGCGCAGTTTTCGTGGCAATGTGGCACCCCTCCGGGCAAATAATCTACCCGGAGGGTAAAAGCTTTATGTAGTTTCCGGCGTAACTTGCCCGTCGCTTTCTAGGAGCACCCGCGCGTGCTCCGCGGCGGTTTCAGGCGAACCCCCTACCAGACGGGCGATCTCCGCCACCCTCGCCGCCCCGCTGACCGGGGCAACCCGCACCACCGCGCGCCCCGCCGCGATTTCCTTGGTGATAACGTAATGAACGGCGCCCCGTGCGGCAACCACCGCCTGGTGGGTAATACAGAGCACCTGCCGCCGCGCGGCGAGTAAATTAAGCCGGGAAGCGACCGCTTCCAGCGCCCGGCCGCTGATCCCGGTGTCAACCTCGTCAAGAAAGAGTGTTCCCACTTTATCGGCCGCCGCCGTGAGGACCTTCAAGGCGAACAGGGTCCTGATGGCCTCCCCGCCGGAAGCGATCCGGGATAGAGGTTTGAGCGGCTCGCCCGGGTTGGGACTGAAAAGGAATTCGACCTCTTGCAACCCGCGCGGGTTCGGGACCTGGGCTACGGGGGCGAAGGTAATCCGGAACGACGTCCGTTCCATGGCTAAACGGGCAAGTTCCTCCTCTACCGCCCTTTCGAGCCGCCGGGCGGCCTCTTCCCGGCCTTCCTGCAACCTCGCCGCTGCCGCCTGCCACTCCGATAGCCAGCGCTCCGCCTCCGCCTCCAGACCGGCTGTCGTCTCTTCCTCCCGGACCAACGTTTCCAGCGCGGCGGCCGCCTCCGCCCGGAAGCGCAGGATCGCCTCAACCGTTTCCCCGTACTTGCGGCTGAGGCGCCGGAAGAGTTCTAATCTTTCCTCCACCAGATCGAGGCGGCGCGGGTCGTGCTCTGCGCGGTCGGTTAGGCGTTCCAGTTCCCGCGCCGCCTCCACGATGAGCGCCACCGCCTCCCGCAACGCCTGCGCATAATACCCCATTTCCTCCCGGTACTTGGCAATCTCGGCTAAAATGGCCGCCGCCTCACCCACGCTTTCTACGGCCGCATGATCCTCTCCGGTCAAGAAGGCCCGCGCCCGGGCACCTAACTCGGTCAGCCGGACCGCATTTAGCAGCCATTCCCGTTCCCGGAGCAGTTCTTCAATCTCCCCGGGGCGAAAAGCCGCCCGGTCGATCTCGGCGATCTGGTAGCGCAGGGTATCGGCCTCTCGCGCCCGCGCCCGCGCCGCGCCCGCCGCCGCAGCCGCTTTCTCCCGCGCCGCGTGCCAGCGCCGGTAAAGCCGCTCCACCTCCCCGGCCAGCCGCCCCAACCCCGCATAAGCATCGAGAACCGCCAACTGCTTCGCCGGGGTAAGGAGCGCCTGTTCCTCCCCCTGGATCAGAAACTCAACCAGCTCCTCTGCGGCCTCCCGGCAGAGGCTGAGCGGCACCGCGTGGCCGTTGACCCGGCAGAGGCTCTTTCCCTGGCGGTACAACTCCCGGCGAAAAAAAAGGTGCCCCTCCTCAAGCTCGATCCCACTCTCGGCCAGGCACTGCGGTACCTCCTGGACCGCAAACACGGCCTCGATGACCGCCTTTTCGGCGCCGGTCCGGATGTAATCGGCGGCAGCGCGCTTACCCAGCGCCAGCATAAGCGCTTCGAGGATGATTGATTTACCGGCTCCGGTCTCGCCCGTTAAAACATTGAGCCCCGGACCGAACTCAACCGTTAAGTCATCAATGAGCGCCACATTTCTGATCGTTAAGCTCCGGAGCATTACTCCCGCTTCTCTCCCGCCAGCAGAGCCCGCAGCCGGTTCCGCACCTCGGCGGCCCGGCCCCGGGGTTTGACGACAATCAAAAAGGTATCGTCCCCGGCTACCGTTCCGACAACACCAGGCCACTCCACCTGATCGATTGCCGACGCCACACCCTGCGCCGCCCCCGGAAAAGTCTTGACGACCACTAAATTCTCGCTCGTCTCGACGTCGACCACCGCGTCCCGTATTAGCCGGCGGAAGCGCGCCTCGTCAAGGTCGCCTTTCCCCCGGGTCCGCGGGGCAACGTAGCGTAGCCTGCCGTCTGCGGCGACCTTCACCAGTCCCAGTTCCCTGATATCCCGCGAAACCGTAGCCTGGGTGACCTTAAAACCGGCCGCGGCGAGAGCCCGTACCAGATCCCGCTGGCTGGTAATAGGATGCTCCTTGATCAGCTGAAGGATTTTCTGCTGGCGTACGCGTTTCATCCCACCCTGCTCCTCACTGACGGCACTCTTCTATGCCGTGCAGCAGCAGTTTCCGGCGCAAAACGGAATAAAAGCTCCGCTCTCCGGTCCTGATCAGCCGCAGAGGCCGCGGATAGCGCCTCACGGTCAGCCAGTCTCCGGCCAGCAGCGGCAGGTTTTCGTGCCCGTCAACCGAGAGGCCAAAGCCGGCGACGCTCGTCTCGAGAAAAACCTCTACCACCGCGCCGCCGCCCACCACCATCGGCCGCACCATGTACGAATGAGCGCAGATAGGAGTGAGGATGATCGCGTCTACCCCGGGTGCGACCACCGGACCGCCGGCAGAAAAAGAGTAGGCAGTCGAACCGGTAGGAGTGGCGATGATGATCCCGTCGCCGTTGTACTTCATCGCGCAGTGTCCGTCCACCCGCACCTCCAGGCGGCAGGGCCGGCTGAGCGCCCCCCGCCCCACGACGCAATCATTGAGCGCGACGACCTCCCGCACCGTAGCCCCCGCACGCCGGATGCCGCCCCAAAGAAGCAGCCGTTCCTCCGTGCAGTAGCGCCCCGCCAGAACCTGCTCCAGTCCGGAAAAGAGCTCCTCCGGCCCGAGCTCGGTAAGAAAACCCAAGCGTCCGAGGTTTATCCCTAACACCGGGATGCCGGCCGGAGCGGCAACCGGAACGCAGGAAAGGAGGGTCCCGTCCCCACCAAGGGAGAAAAGCGCCTCCGCCGCTTCCCGCATCCTTTCCCGGTCAACCCCTTCCATCCCCACCAGGCGGGCGTGTTCCCGCAAAACGAGCACCTTTACCCCGTGTCCGGCAAGAAAACGCACGATCTCCCGGGCCACCGGCGCAATTTTTTCTCCTAGCGCCGGGTTAAGAATCAACCCCACAACTTTAATACCCACTGTATCCCACCATAAAAAATTCTCTATCCGGCCGCACAAGCCAACGGCTTTAAGGGATTCCGGGGGGCCGTTAACTTTTAAAGTGGCGCCAGGCCGCCGTCACCACCTCTTCCACCTTGCCGTCCCACGGACACCCTGTAACCTTACTGAAGTAGACAAGAAACTCGATGTTGCCTTCCGGCCCGCGTAGCGGCGAGTAAGTCAGGCCCCGCACCTCCCAGCCGAGCGAGCCGATAAAGGCGATAATCTTCGCGCAGACGGCCACGTGCGTGGCCGGATCGCGCACCACACCCTTTTTGCCCACCTTGCCCCGCCCGGCTTCAAACTGGGGCTTAACCAGCGCAATGCCCTGCCCCTCCGGCTTTAGTAGTGCCCCTACGCAAGGCAGAACCTTTTCAAGCGAGATAAAACTGACATCGACGGTGGCGAAGTCCGCAAGCTCGTCAATCGCTTCGGGAGCAAGGTGGCGGATGTTGGTCCGCTCGAGAACGGTGACCCGCGGGTCGGTTCGCAATTTCCAGGCCAGTTGCCCGTAACCGACATCCACCGCGAAAACCCGCCGCGCTCCAAATTGAAGGGCGCAGTCGGTAAAACCACCTGTTGATGCCCCCACGTCGATGACCACCAGCCCGCGGAGGTTAACCCCAAAAAAACGTAGCGCGTGCGCGAGTTTCAGCCCCCCGCGGGAGACGTAGGGAAGCGCCTCCCCGCGCACCTCCATTCTATCCGCGGCGGAAACGAAACGGCCCGGCTTCTGCACGCAGAGGCCGTTCACGAACACTAAGCCGGCAAGTATAGCCTGACGTGCCTGCTCGCGGCTAACAAAAAACCCTTTCTCCACCAGGGCCACGTCCAACCGCCGCCGGACGGACATCACTTCTTCCTGGCGGCAACCCGCAACCGCCGCCGTGACTGGGTAACCGCGGCAACGATGTTCTCAGCCGTAAGCCCGTACCTTTCCCGGAGGAGGGCCGGGGCGCCGTGCGGGACAAAGGTATCGTTGATCCCTAACCGCACGAGCTCCACATTGCCGAGCCCGTTATCCATCAGGAGCTCAGCTACCGCGCTACCGAAACCGCCCGCCAGGATGCCTTCCTCCACTGTCACCACCCGTCGCGTCCGCCGGGCAAAGCGCAGGAGGAGGGAAGCGTCGAGAGGCTTTACAAAACGGGCGTTGACCACCGCCGCCTCGATCCCCTGCGTGGCCAGCCGCTCCGCCGCCTCAAGGGCCGCGGCGACCGTGTTGCCGAGCGCGAAGAGGCTCACGTCTCTGCCGTCCCGGAGGACCAGCGCCTGGCCGAAGGGAAGCGGGCGCAGCTCCTTTTCTAAAGCGCACCCCGTTCCCCTGCCCCGCGGGTACCGGATCGCGCAGGGACCGCCGTAAAGCAAGGCCGTCTTTAACATGTGTTGCAGTTCGTTCTCGTCCATCGGCGCCATCAGCGCCATATTGGGGATCGAGCGCAGGTAGGCGATATCGAATAGCCCCTGGTGCGTCGCGCCGTCCTCGCCCACGATGCCGGCACGGTCAAGGGCAAAAACGACCGGCAAACGCTGCAAGCAGACGTCGTGCACGATCTGGTCGTAGGCCCGCTGCAAAAAGGTCGAATAGATGGCCACCACCGGCCGCCAGCCGCCGGCCGCGAGCCCGGCCGCCAACGTCACGGCGTGCTGTTCCGCGATCCCGACGTCGAAGAAACGCTGGGGAAAGCGCCGCGCGAAGGTCTTGAGTCCTGTGCCGGTGGTCATTGCCGCGGTAATAGCGACAATACGGGGGTCTTCTTCCGCGAGGCGGACGAGTGTCTGGCCGAAGACCTCCGTATAGGTTATCTTTCCCGCCCCATAGACCTCACCCGTCAGCGGGTTGAAGGGGCCAACGCCGTGAAAGGTGTCCGGGTCCTTCTCCGCCGGCGGGTAGCCCTTCCCCTTTCGCGTGACGACGTGGACCAGCACCGGCCCCTTGAGGCCCTTTGCCTTTTCCAGGGTCCGCAGCAGCGCCGGGATACTGTGGCCGTCAACAGGTCCTAAGTAGGTATAACCGAGCTCTTCAAAAAACATCCCTGGAACCACCAGATACTTCACGCTGTCCTTCAGGCGTTCCAGCACGCGGAGCATCCGCGGCCCGATTGCTGGTATTTTTTGAATTAAGGCTTCAAACTCCTCCCGGGACCGGTGGTACATAGGGTCCGTCCGGAGGCGGGTGAGGTAGCCGGCCAGGGCTCCAACGTTTTTCGAAATCGACATCTCGTTATCGTTGAGGACCACGATGAAGTTGGCCTTGATGTGGCCCGCGTGGTTGAGCGCTTCCAGCGCCATACCCCCTGTTAGCGCCCCGTCACCAATTACCGCCACCACCGCGTAATCCTCCTGGTTAAAGTCCCTGGCTTTCGCTAAGCCCAGTGCCGCCGAAATGGAGGTGCTGGCGTGGCCGGCGCCAAAGGCGTCATAAACGCTCTCGTCCCGGCAGGGGAAGCCGCTTATCCCGCCGAACTGCCGTAGCGTGCCAAAGCGCTCCCGCCGGCCCGTGAGGATCTTGTGGGCGTAACACTGGTGCCCAACATCCCAAACGATCTTATCCCGGGGCGCCTGGAAGACCCGGTGCAGCGCGATAGTAAGCTCTACCACCCCGAGATTCGGCGCTAAGTGTCCGCCCGTCTGAGCCACCGTTTCGATGATCAACTCCCGGAGCTCGGCCGCCAGCTGACTCAGCTCTTCTATTTTAAGCCGGCGCAGATCCTCCGGCGCGTTAACCTGCTCGAGAACGCTCAAACTGTCGCCCCTTCCTGTTAAGCGCCCTCTTTTTGCGCCAAAATGGGGGCCTCATCCGCCCCCAGGCTGCCATTATCCGCCCCGCCAAAAAAATAACCTGGTCCGGCTCGCTCACCGCCAACCGCTTGCCCGCAGCCTTTCCCACCACGGTCAGGGAAGCGATAGCCGCTGTGACCAGGATATTCAACCAGAGTTCGTTCAGCTCCGGCCACCGGACCAACACCTGCGTCATAAGCGAAATGCCGAGCGCGCCGGCAACAGTTCCCGCAACATCCCCGATTATATCGTTCGCAAAATTGGCGACCTTATCCGCATGCCGCACCAGCCAGAGCCCTTCCGAAGCCCCGGAAACCTTACGCGCCGCCATCGCGTTAAAGGTTGGCTCCGAAGCCGCCGTAGCCGCCGTGCCCACGATATCGAAGATAATATTCACCGCGATAATCAGAAAAAGAAAGCCAACCGCAAGCCCAACCGCCTCCATCCGGCGCACAAAGGTTTCCGAAACTAGCGCGCAGGATACGGTAGCGGTAAAAGTCCCCGCAAGCACAAAAAGCAGGTGGCGCACAAAAGCGCCGCGGGGCCGGTTATTACCCAAACGGCTCTCACCTCGAAAATGGCCGTAAATTCAAAATGGGTAAGTGATAGCGCCCCAGGTAAACGCTGTAGCTTAGGTCCAGCAGGATTTCCCGGACGCCCACTGGCCGTCGCCGCGCCAGCGGTTTCCCTTTAAGGGCGTCCCCGGTCCGTCACCGCAACCGGGGCTGGATTGCCACTAAGCATACACTTTAATCCCTGGAGCACCCCGAAATCCGGACAGCCTAGGGGTTTTCCCCGACAGAACCGCCCTCCACCTAGCCTCTTTTGCAGCCAGGGTTTCAGCTAGCGGACCTCCGGGATGGGCCCATACCCGGAGGCCGCTTTTCTTTGCATCCACCCGGGCCACTCAAGGCAGGCTACGCTGTACGCAGCTTTCCACCACGTACAGGTTCTATCCCAAGCCATAGGCGTCAGCCCACGCACTTGGGTCTCCGCGGCGGGAGGGTCAACGCCCGCATGCCTTTGCGGGTCGCCCTTCCGCCTTAACTCCCAGTACCAGCCCCCGGCTGGGCGCCAGCAGCCAGCACCAGGAACTTCATCGATGTGCCCTTGGCGGATTTTTAGGCCCGCCTTCAGTGGAGGCGTTCTGACTAGGATACTGCATCACTTACCCATTTTCATTTTCAAAGGGCATAATAGCGGTCCCCCAAAGGAACCCGCTCCTTGATAACTATGATACCATAGTCCGCCGGGATAAACAAACCCCCGCCAGGTACCGCCAGCTCGCCCTGTAAATGAGCGGCGCGCAAAATCGGCCGTCAGTAATCGCGCGTCAGGATAAATTCCGCCGCCCCGCGCAAAAACGCGGCCGCGCTGCCGAACCCTTCTACCGCCGCCACCGCTTCCATGGCTGCCGCCCTGGCCCGCTCCCGCGCCGCCGCCAGGCCGAAAATCGCCGGATAGGTAAGCTTTTTCTGCCGCGCGTCGCTTCCGGCCCTCTTCCCCATCCTAGCCTCTTCCCCGACCACGTCCAAAATGTCGTCCGTAATCTGAAAAGCGAGGCCGAAACTCATGCCGAAGCGCGTCAGGGCCGCCAGCGCTTCCTCAGAGGCGCGAGCAAGGATCGCCCCCGTACGGACTGAAGCGACGAAAAGCGCCGCCGTTTTTCGGCGGTGAATTTCCTTGACCAGCTCTGCCGGAGCACCCGCTTCCGGAGACTTAATATCAAGCACCTGCCCGCCTACCATCCCTTCCGTTCCCGCCGCAACGGCTACCTCCCGCACCACCTTAAGGGCATCTACAGGCGACACATCCGTTTCCAGCCCCGCCCGGGCGAGCAGTTCAAAGCCGAGCGTCAGGAGAGCATCCCCGGCTAAAATCGCGATCGCCTCGCCGAAGACCTTGTGGGTAGTGGGACGCCCGCGTCGCAAATCGTCGTCGTCCATCGCCGGCAGGTCATCGTGAACCAGGGAGTAGCAGTGGATAAGCTCGATGCCGCAGGCAGCCGGAAGAACAGCTTCGACCCTGCCCCCAACCGCCTCTGCCGCCCCCAGCACCAGCGCCGGGCGAAGCCTCTTTCCACCCGAGAGAACGCTATACCGCATCGCCTGGTGAATGACTACCGGCGGTGCCAACTCCGGAGGAAGGTAGGCATCGAGGGCTTGGTTAATCAGGTGGGCTTTTTCTGATAGGGCCGCTTTGAAGTCCATTGGTGCGCTCCTTCGCCAGGTTCTCTACCGGAACGGCAGCGCCTTCCTGCACCTCATTCTCGAGGAGCAGGCATATCTTCTGTTCCGCCGCGGTAAGCAGTGCCCGGCACCGCTTCACCAGTTCCATCCCTTCGGTAAACCGGGCAATGGCAGTATCAAGGTCGAGATTGCCCGCCTCGATCTCCCGGACAATCGCCTCAAGCCGCCCAAGACACGCCTCAAAAGAAGGCTCTTTTTCCTGGCTCACGTCCCAAACCCCTCACACCGCAGCCAGCACTAATCAAAAGTATAGCATACAGCCGGTAGGGAAGTTACCCCTGTTTTGCGGCGCGCAACTGCTCCCGGTAAAGCTCCCGGATATGCTCGAAAATCGCGCGGTACTCCGGGCTGGCATAATCCGGGTAGGTCCAGGGCCAAGGATGAAACCGCCCCTTGCAAAAGTAAAGGGTTACCTCGGCGTAGATGCCTTCCCCTAAATAAATCCGGTGTACGTTATCTTTGGTGGTCGCCAAGACTAATTTCGCAAGGCTCACGTAGCCGGGGTCAATGTTCACCCGCCGCCTCCCATCGTACCGCCAGCGCGCCTCCGCTTCGATGGCCCAGCGTTTGAGCGCCACCAACTCTGCCGCGTCGATGAGGCGGGAGAAAGCATAAAACCTGCGCTTCAGCCCCGGCCCCATTTCCCGTTCGTAATAGCGGGTCTGGTCAAACGACAGCAACGGGCTTTCGTAGTCGGGCCCGCCCAGCCACCGGGCGAGCTCGCCGGCCACCGCCGCTAGCAGCGCTTCATCCGCGCTGAAAACGCTCACCACCGGTTTTACCGGCACCGGTCTTATTCTCTCCATTGGCTATCATAGAGACTTCGTCACGCAGGCCCCATTTCCTCTTAAACTTCGCCGGTAGTTTCCCCTTAAATTTTTCCCATCGCCTGCGTCCCTCCCCACCGCTTCCCGCGAATCAGGGAGCCTGGGTTCCGTAGGTAAGCCCCACAAAAAACCCCCGCTCCCGCACCGCAGGAAACCGGGGGTCTTAACTACAGGATAGGCTCCACCTTACCGGCCCGCAAGCCGTTCCTTCACGACCGCCACGGCCCGCTCCTTTGCTTTCACCGCCTCGCGCCCTAACTCCTCCCGCTTCGTCACCGCCTGCGCCGCGTATGACGCGTCCTTGATAAGCGGTACATTGATGTCAACGTTGAGCAGCGCGGCCTGAAGCGCCGCCTCGCCCAAGTACGCGGCCACGCCCGCATCGCTTACTGCGCCCTTGTTCCCTTTCAACGCCGCCTGTTCGGCAAGCCGGAGTACCTCGAGGCAACTGCTGGCGATCTTGAGCGGGGTATCGGTTGCCTGCAGCAGGGCTTCCTGCATCCGCCGCGCCCGCTCCGCCTTCTGCTCCTCCGTCTCCTTCGGGAGCTTGTAAACCGCCATAAAGGCGTTGAAGGCCTCCATATCCGCCGCCACCAACGCCTCAAGCTCCTCGATCAACGCCGCCGTTCTGGCCAGTATTGCCTGCATCTCCGGCTCCACATCCTTATACTTATCCTTGCCGACGGTCAGGCTGGCAACCATGGAGGCCATCGCCGCCGCCAGCGCGCCCGCCAGTGCCGCTACGCTTCCCCCGCCGGGCGTAGGGGCACTTGACGCGGCCTCCTTCAAGAACTGCCTGATGCTCCAGTCGAAAACCTGCGCCATGCTCCTGCCTCCTACACAACCCCTTGCAGGGCCATCGCCTTCAGGAGATTCTTCATGATCAGTGTGGTGGTCAGACTCCCGACGCCGCCCGGTACCGGCGTGATGTATCCCGCGACCTCTTTCACATCCTCAAAGTCGACGTCGCCACAGATTCCCTTGTCCGTCTGGTTAATCCCCGCATCGACCACTACCGCTCCCGGCTTGACCATCTCCGCCTTGATAAGCCCGGCCCGGCCGGCGGCGGCGATGAGAATCTCCGCCTGGCGGGTATGGGCCGCCATATCCACCGTTTTCGTATGGCAGACCGTAATGGTGGCGTTCTTGCGAAGCATCATCAGCATCAGCGGCCGGCCCACCGTTTCCCCGCGCCCCACCAGTACGGCGTGCTTACCGGCAATCTCAATCCCGTAGCGCTCCATAATCTCGATGCAGCTCTGGGGCGTCGCCGGGAAGAGCCCCTCTTCTCCCGCCAAGAGACGGCCGCGGTTAACCGCCGTCATCCCGTCGACATCTTTGAGCGGCGCCAGGGCATCGAGAACCCGCCACTTGTTCACCTGTTTCGGGAGGGGAAACTCTACCAGGATACCGTGCACGCCCGGATCTTCGTTAAGCCGCCCGATCAGTTCTATAACCGCAGCCTCCGGCGTATCGCCCGGAAGATGGTGGAGCTCGTAGGCGATCCCGACCCCGGCACAGGCCTTTTCTTTCGCCCGCGCGTAAACAACCGAGCCCGGATCGTCGCCGACCAGAACTGCGGTGAGCTTCGGCGTTATCCCGCGGGACGCATACCCGGCCACCGCGGCCTTAATCTCTTCTTTGATCTGGGCCGCAAGCGCCTTGCCGTCGAGGATTACCGCCACGGCCAAAACCCCCTTTTACCTTTTAGGGGGAAGTATAACCGGAGGAAGAGCTACTTGTCTACGATGGCGGGGTAAACGGAATAAATGACGGTTTCAGAGGCCTAATTGGCATCGTCAACCGCAGTCTTTTCCACCCTGCAGAAAAGTCGCCCCCGGTATAGAACCACCTCAACCGCCGTCCCGCACGCTACCCGAGCGGCATCGGTTACCAGGGACCCGGTTGCCGCATCACGGCAGAGGCAGTAACCCCGGGCAAGGGTCTTAAGCGGGCTTAGCGCATCAAGCCTGGCGCCCAAAACCGCAAGCGCCGCGTGCGCCTTCTGCAGCCTGCCGTGGAGCTCCCGTTCGAGCCGCACCGCCAGGCTGTCCACCGCCTGTGCCCGCCGCCCGCAAATTATTTCCCAGGGGCTGGTAAAAACGCGGCTTTGCGCCGCGTGCAGTAGGCGCAGCCGGAGCGCCGCTACCCGCTGCCCCAGGCTGGCCTTGAGCCTGCCGGCGAGGCCGGCCAGATTTTCCACCATCTCCCGCCGGTCGGGGACCACCATGGCCGCCGCCGCCGAAGGAGTCGCCGCCCGGGCGTCGGCCACCAGGTCCGCCAGCGTCTCGTCCCGCTCGTGTCCTACCGCCGAAACGACCGGCACCCGCGAGGCGAAAATGGCGCGTACGACCGTTTCCGTGTTGAAGGCCGCAAGCTCTTCGCAGGAGCCGCCGCCCCGCCCGGTGATGATCACCTCGACCCCGCCGTAGCGGTTTAGCCGCTCTATCGCTGCCGCTATCTCCCGGGGCGCCTGGTCGCCCTGAACCGCACAGGGAGCGATCACCACCTCGGCTAGCGGCCAGCGCTCCCGTAGGATCTTAACGATATCCCGCACGGCGGCCCCCTCTAACGAAGTCGCCACCCCGACGCACCGCGGGAAACGGGGCAGAGGCCGCTTGCGCTGGGGGTTAAAGAGCCCTTCGCGTTCGAGCCGCGCCTTCAGCTCCCGCAAAAGGATGGCCTGCAGGCCGACGCCGTCAGGCTCCATTTCGGCGACGTATAACTGGACGTTCCCGTCGCGCTCGTAAAGGGATATCCGGCCGCGGGCCAGGACCGCCGCCCCATTGGCCAGGCAAAAGGAGAGGTTCTCCGCGCGCGAGCGGAACATCACCGCCCTTAACTGGCTCGCTTCGTCCTTCAGGGTAAAATAGAGGTGCCCGGCGCCGGAGATGCTTAAGTTCGAAACCTCGCCCCGCACCCAGAACCCCGCCAGAACCGGGTCGCCTTCGAGGAGGTCCCGGATGCGGCCGACGACTTCACTCACCGTGAAAACAGGCATCAGGCAACCGCCTTTAACATTTTTCAGTCCATCCCTTAAGCCCGAACGTTGAACCCCTAACCCCCCGCCGCTCTGTACGCAGCAAGATTTTCCGCCACCTTGCCTAAAATCCCGTTAACAAAGCGCGGCGAGTCGGCGCCGCCGTAGCGTTTAACTAATTCTACCGCCTCGTTGATGGCCACGTTGGGGGGGATATCCTCCCGGTAAAGCAGCTCGTAAAGCGCCAGCCGCATCACGTTCCGGTCCACGCTATTCATCCGTTCGATGCGCCAGTCGCGGCTCAGCTCCTTAATGATAGCGTCGATCCGCTCCCGGTACCGCAACGTTCCCCAAACCATGTCGCGGGCAAAATCCCGGTCGGGGCCCTCCACTCCCCGCTCCGCCATCGCCCGGGCAAAAACGGCTTCTACCTCAGCCTGCCCGAAGTCAACCTCAAAAAGAACCATAAAGGCCGCTTCCCTTGCCCTGCGCCGGCCCATGTAAGCCTCCTACTTTTCCCGGAAAAGCCGGTCCCAAACGTGAGCAAAATCGATCCGCTCGTCGACCCGCTTGCCCACGTAATAGCCGATTCCCACGCAGACCGCAACAAAAACGGCCTTCCAGAAACCGTAAACTATCGCAAACCAGCCAAAAGCGAGGCCCAGGGCCACGCCGATGATTTTTCCCCGGTGGTGCTCGAAAAACTCCCGGTAGTCCACCCTTAACCCCCCGCTTTTACTCGACCCGCGGTTTGACAGCCGTGATGTTGTCGACGAGAACGCGGACGTTCTGCACCGCAATTCCGGTGACTTCCCGGACCGTCTCCTTGACCTGTCGCTGAATCTCCTGGGAAACCTCGGGGATTTTAAGCCCCGGGGTGGTAACCAGCCTGACTTGGATTACAACTCCCTCGGGCACCGTGACGACCCGCGGCCGCACTTCCCTTATTCCCGGAAAAGCACTCACCACACGCGTTACCAGGTTTTCGATCGCCCCTAAGGCTACCTGCACCTGGCCGATGGAGTTTTCCTCGATGAGGGCCACCTTGTCGTGCCGGCGCCCGGGTTTCACGCTGGCGTAAATCAGCCGGAGCCCCGCAACGATCAGGACAGCAAGCCCGGCGAAGACTATCTCCCGCCGCTCCGGCGCAAAGACTGCCGCCGTGGCGTCAAGCACCGGCCGCCATCCTAGAAGGGCGAGGAGAAAGGCGCCCCAAAAAACACTGGTGGCCAAGCTATAAAGCAATAAGAGACCGCGATCAAACGGTCCCAAATCATACCACTCCCTGAAAACGTGCGTCGTTTAACACGTTCAACGTTCGGCGTTATAAAAGACAACAACCGTGCCGCAGCGAAAAACCCCAACCAAGTTCCGGCCCTTGACCCCCAACCCCGCACCTCTGTCCCCTGAGGCCTAACTTCCTGCTACTTTATCTCACCCTGCGTTCCTCTTCCTTATGCTCCTCGGGGAAAACCACGCCCTGAACATGTACGTTTACCTCTACGACAGCAAGCCCGGTCATCTCCTCAACCGCGCGCTTCACCGCCGCCTGAACCTGGGCAGCCACTTCCGCGATCCGCACCCCGTAGTCGACGACCACGAAAAGGTCAATAGCGGCCTCCCGCTCCCCAACTTCTACCTTCACGCCCTTGGCGAGATTCTTGCGCCCCAAGAGCTCCGCGATGCCGCCCGCGATACCACCGCTCATCCCGGCAATCCCCGGAACCTCCGTCGCCGCAAGACCCGCAATGATACCTACCACTTCGTTTGCGATCCTTACCGCCCCCAGGTCGCTACGTAACTCCTGCCCGCCAGTTTCAACGGCCGTCAAAGCGACCACCTCCTTAGGTTACTTTTATCATACTAAATTTTTCCCTCTAAGGCAACTTTAATTCTTCATCCGTCAAAATGCGACGCTGGACAAAGTTGGTATAAACCTCGCCCCGGCGGAAAAAGGCGTTTTGTAACACCCGCCGGTGAAAGGGGATCGTCGTAGGCACTCCCTCGATGACGAACTCCTCGAGGGCGCGCTCCATCCGCGCGATCGCCTCTTCGCGGTTCCGGCCCCAGGCGATCAGCTTGGCAATAAGTGAATCGTAGTAAGGCGGGATCACGTAGCCGGGATAGACGGCGGAATCGACCCGCACGCCCGGCCCGCCCGGCGGCAGGTAGGTAGCGACCCTCCCGGGACAGGGCGCAAAGTTCCGCGCCGGATCCTCCGCGTTGATCCGGCACTCGATCGCCCAGCCCTCGATCCGGATGTCCGCCTGCCGGTAACCCAAGGGTTCACCCGCCGCAATCCGGATCTGCTCCTTAACCAGGTCCCGCCCGGTGACCATCTCGGTGACCGGGTGTTCGACCTGAATCCGCGTATTCATCTCGATGAAATAAAAATTGTTATGCTTGTCGAGCAGAAACTCGACCGTCCCGGCGCTATAGTAACCCACGGCCCGCGCTGCCCGCACCGCGGCCTCCCCCATTTTCTTGCGCAGAGCCGGCGTCAGCGCTACGGAAGGCGCTTCTTCCAGAAGTTTCTGGTTGCGCCGCTGGATGGAGCAGTCCCGCTCGCCCAAATAGACGATGTTCCCTTGTTGGTCACCTAAAACCTGAAACTCGATGTGGCGCGGCTCCTCGACATATTTTTCCAGGTAAACCTCCTGGTTCCCGAAAGCGGCTTCCGCCTCTGCTTGCGCCGACTTCAGCGCCCTTTCGAGCTCCGCCTGGTTATGCACGACCCGCATCCCGCGGCCGCCCCCGCCGGCCGAAGCCTTGATAAGCACCGGATAGCCGATCTCCCTGGCGAGGGCGAGCGCGTCTGCCGGATCCCGAATCACCCCTTCCGACCCCGGCACTACCGGAACGCCGGCCTCCGCCACCGTTTTCCGGGCTACCGCCTTGGCCCCCATCTTCTCGAGCGCCACGACGGGCGGCCCGATAAAGGTTATCCCGCAATTAAGGCAGATTTCCGCAAAACTGGCGTTCTCCGCTAAAAAACCATATCCCGGATGTATCGCCTCGGCCCCCGCAACCTCGGCAACGCTGACGATGTTGGCGATATTGAGGTAGCTCTTTGTCGCCGGCGGCGGCCCGATGCAGAAGGCCTCGTCCGCTAACCGCACCGGTAGGCTCTCCCTGTCCGCCTCCGAGTAAACAACCACCGTTTTGATGCCAAGTTCCTTGCAGGCCCGGATGATCCGGAGCGCAATCTCACCCCGGTTGGCAATCAGAATCTTATTGAACATGAAGGCTCCTCCACTAAAGACTTACTTTTTCTCCCGGATCAAGAAGAGGGGCTGCCCGTACTCCACCGGCTGGGCATTCTCCACCAGGATGTCGACGATCTCACCGGCAACCTCCGCCTCGATCTCGTTCATCAGCTTCATCGCTTCAATGATGCAGAGAACCTGTCCCTTTTCCACCCTGTCACCCACCTGCACGTAAGGCGGCGCATCCGGCGCCGGCGCCCGGTAAAAAGTCCCGACCATCGGCGCCTTAACCGTGTAAAGCTCTTCTTGCGGCGCCGCCGGAGGTGCTGCCGCAACCGGTGGCGGCGCCTCCGGCCGCGCTGGCGCCTCCCCAGCGCTACTCGGATGGCTGCCCTTGCGAATGGTGAGCTTCATCCCCGCGCTTTCGAGCGAAAACTCCGTCACGTCGCTTTCTTTCAGGAGCTTCAGGAGTTCCCGAATCTCCTCCAACTTCATTCCTTTTGCCTCCTTCACGGGATTTGCCCCTTTCTTCTCCGACATCTGTTCGGCCATGACCCCGAGTTTCCCCGCCTTGCGCGCCTCGAAGAAGCGCCGCGCCACCTGGGGGAAAAGCGCGTACGAAATAACGTCCTCTTCCGATTGTGCCAAATCCCCGATCTCTTCCCTTAGTTTTTCCAGTTTCGGTTCCAGCAAATCGGCCGGCCGGCAGGTAATCGGCTCCCGGTCGCCGAGGATCCTCTTTTGTACCTCGGGGTCGATGGGCGCCGGGGGCCGGCCGTAATATCCCTGGACATAGCGCCGCACCTCCTCGGGAACAAGCTTGTAGCGCTCCCCGGTGAGGACGTTCAGCACCGCCTGCGTGCCGACGATCTGGCTCGTAGGCGTAACTAACGGTGGGTAGCCAAGCTCCGCCCGCACCCGCGGGATCTCTTCGAGAACCTCCTGCAGTCTGTGGATCGCCTTCTGCTCTTGGAGCTGGGTCACCAGGTTGGAGATCATGCCGCCCGGTACCTGGTGATCGAAAACCCGCATGTCGTGGATGCGCGTTACCCCCCGCTCAAAGCCCCGCTTTTTGCGCAAATCCTCAAAGTACTGCGCGATTTCGAAGAGTTCCTTGATGTCGAGCCCCGTATCGTAAGGCGTGCCTTTGAGCGCCCGGACTATCGTCTCTACCGGCGGCTGCGAAGCCCCAAAAGCCAGTGGCACTGAGGCCGTATCGATCACGTCGACACCCGCCTCCGCCGCCTTCAGGTAAGCGCCAACGGCCATGCCGCCGATATAGTGGCAGTGGAGCTGGACCGGGATGGCAAGCTCCTTCTTAAAAAGACTAACTAATTCGTAAGCCCGGTAGGGCGCCATCATCCCGGCCATATCCTTGATGCAGATCGAATCCGCACCCAACTCCGCAAGCTTCCGCGCCGTCTCTAAGTAATGTTCAGTGGTGTGCACCGGGCTCAAGGTGTAAACAACCGTAGCCTGAACGTGCGCGCCGGCCTTTTTCGCCACCTTCATCGTAAACTCAAGGTTCCGGATATCGTTTAAAGCATCGAAGATCCTGATGATGTCGATCCCGTTTTCCACCGCTTTCCGGACGAAGGCCGCCGCCACATCGTCCGGGTAGTGACCGTAACCGACAAGCGACTGACCCCGCAAGAGCATCTGCAGCGGTGTGCGCTTAGCGCGTTTTTTAATCTCCCGTAACCGCTCCCACGGATCCTCGTAAAGATAGCGGAGACAGACATCAAAGGTCGCCCCGCCCCACACCTCGAGCGAGTGGTAACCGACCCGGTCGAGTCGCTCCACAATCGGCAGCATATCCTCCGTCCGCATCCGGGTCGCCCACAGGCTCTGGTGCCCGTCCCGCAAGGTCGTGTCCGTAATCCGCACCGGACGCATCGTATCCCCCCATCCCAAACAAAAACGCAAAATAAAGGGCGCTTAAAACCTGGTGATAATTATAATGCAAAGGGCGGAGCGTTGGAAACAGTGGCAGCTCAAGTATACAATAAACGTTTCGGCAAGCGTTTCGGCCTCCCGCAGCCGCCGCATCCGGCCGGGCGCTTTACCAACGAGCTCGCGCAGCAGCCCTGAGAGGCGCCGTAACCTCCTGCGCCTTCGCTAAGAGGATTTTTGCCGCGAGTGGATGTCATTTTTTTAGTAAAAAAGAAGGATTTTGTCTGATCGCTGTCGAAATTTTCGCAGGCGCACGTAATCGGGGCAAGGTGCGTCCGCCTGAATTTCCGTATCCTTACCAACCGGGTTCGCAGGCGGCGTTACTCCGTTTCTACAAGGGCGGCGGTCCTGCGCGTACATACTGGCGAAAGGGGGCTGGTCCGGGCATTTATCTCGATCGGTAAATAGCGCTCAGGACACCAAGAGGAGATAGGAAGAACGAGTCGAGGCATAGAACCGTTAACTCGAAGGAGGGATCGGGTTGTCGAAAATAGGCGTTTACATCTGCCACTGCGGCGAAAACATCGCCGGTGCTGTTGACATCGCCGAAGTCAAGAAGTATGCCGGTGGCCTTCCAGGGGTTGCGCTCGTGCGCGACTATCTTTTCATGTGCTCCGACCCGGGTCAGGACCTAATCAAGCAGGATATCAAAGACGGCCTTGTCGACCGGGTCGTGGTAGCCGCCTGCACTCCCCGCACCCACGAGCCGATTTTCCGCAAGGCCGTCGAAGACGCCGGACTTAACCGGTACCTCTTCGAAATGGCCAATATCCGGGATCAGGACAGCTGGGCCCACTGGCACGATAAGCAGGGCGCTACGGAGAAGGCCAAAAAGCTCATTGCCAGCGCCGTAGCGAAGGCCGCCCTTTTGGAGCCGCTCACCGACCGTTACGTGGACGTGACGAAGGCGGCTCTCGTCGTCGGCGGGGGAGTGGCCGGCATGTTTGCCGCCCTTGACTTGGCCAATATGGGCTACAAGGTTTACCTCGTGGAGAAAAAGCCCTCCATCGGCGGCAACATGGCCAAGCTTGACAAAACCTTTCCGACCAACGACTGCTCCGCCTGCATCCTTACCCCCGTCATGGTTCAGGTGGGCACGCACCCGAATATCACGCTGCTCACCTACTCGGAAGTCGAAGCGGTTGACGGTTCCATCGGTAATTTCAGGGTTAAGGTAAGAAGAAGGCAGACCTACATTGAATGGGATAAATGCACCGGCTGCGGTGCCTGCGTCGAAGCCTGCCCGGCCAAAGTGCCCGACGAGTTCAACGAGGGCATGAGCAACCGGAAGGCGATCTACATCGAGTTCCCGCAGGCGGTGCCCAAGAAGGCGGTCGTCGACATCGCCCACTGCCTCAACTGCGCGAAGCGGACCTTCGGTACCCAACCGCGCATCCATTCTAAGACCGGAGAGCCCATCCTCGCACCGTGTGAGAAGGCCTGCCCCACGGGCGCCTGCGACCGCTCGCTATCATATAACCCCGACGGGGAGATCATTGAGCTTAACGTAGGCACGATCATCGTCGCCACCGGCTACAAAGTCATGGACAAGGCTCCTTTCAAAGAATACTCCCCCCAGTCGCCTAACGTGCTCACCGCCATGCAACTCGAGCGTCTCCTTTCGGCGACCGGACCAACCGAAGGCGAATTCAAGCGCCCCTCAGACGGGAAAAAGCCCAAGACGGTGGCCTTTATCTCCTGCGTCGGCAGCCGGGATAAGAACCACCATCCGTACTGCTCTAAGGTCTGCTGTATGTACATGCTGAAAGAGGCCCGGCTCATCAAAGAGAAATACCCGGAAACGAACGTCTACATCTTCTTCATCGACGTGCGGACCGGCGGCAAAGACTTTGAAGAATACTACACTTACTGCCGTGACCTGGGGATTAAGATTGTGCGGGGCCGCGTGGGTGCTGTGGACGAACTCGCCGGTGACAGATTACGCGTGCGCGCCTACGACGTCGATATGGCCGCGCCCGTAGAACTCGAGGCGGACCTGGTGGTTCTCGCCACCGCCATCGAACCGTCGCCGGGGCTTGAGGAACTTGGCCGCCGGCTCGGAATCACCTGCGGCAGCGAAGGCTTCTTGAAAGAAGTCCACACCAAGCTCTACCCGGTGGAAACTCCGGTAAAGGGCATCTACATCGCCGGGTGCGCGCAGGGCCCTAAAGACATCCCCGAATCGGTCTCGCAGGCGCGCGCGGCAGCCGCGGCGGCCGCGGTACCGCTCACCGCAGGAAAGGTGCTTGTTGAACCGCTTATCTCCGAAATCGACGCCGAAAAGTGCAGTGGCTGCGGTCTCTGCGTCCCGCTCTGCCCCTATTCGGCCATCGGCATGGTGCAACACGGTGATAAGCTGCGGGCCAAGATTGACCCAGCCCTCTGCGCCGGCTGCGGCGTTTGTGCGGCGGCTTGCCCCTCTCGGGCGATCACGCTACACGGTTTCACCACGGCGCAGATCGAAGCCCAAATTGAGGCCCTAACTTTCAGCGGGGGTGATCTGAATGTCTAACGCTGCGGAAGCCGTACCGGAAGTCATTAATCTTTCCGCAGGCGAAAAAGGCTTCGTCGACGAAATCAAGGCGCTCGGAGCCACCCATATCCTTGATTGCATCCAATGTGCCAAGTGCGCCGCCGCCTGTCCGATGGCCCTTGCCGGTTTCCCGTTTTTTAACAAGCGAGTGATCCAGGCCATCCTGCTTGGTTTGAAGGAGATGCTTCTCGACGATACCTCCATCTGGGCCTGCCAGTCCTGTAACCGTTGTACCGAGGTCTGTCCCCGGAAGGTAAATCCCTTCGAGGTAATGCAGGCCATGCGCCGCGTAGCCGTCCGCGAATTCGCCCTCCCCACCCTGGCCATTGAAGGAATAAAGTCGCTTTACGATGTCGGCCACGCGGTCTATCTCGCGCAGGCGCACGAGAACCGGGTAAAGGTCGGCCTGCCGCAAAAGCCCCCGTCAACGGTTGCGCATCCAACAGCTTTACGCGAGTTACAGGCGTTACTCGAGCAGACCGCTCTATCTGACCTGGGCATCATCCCCATGGGCAAGTCCGGAGTAAAAGAAAGTTGCGAGGTGTAGCCTATGCGTGTAGGATTTTTTGTCGGCTGCAATACAGCCTTTAACCGGCCCGATCTCGAAAAGGCGGTGCGCTACGCCTTCCCGGCGCTCGGCGTGGAGCTCGACGACCTTGAAGGGCAGTCCTGCTGCCCGACCTGGGGGACGATGCCTTCTATCGACCTTGCCGGCTGGTGCGCCGTCGGCGCCAGAAATTACGCGCTCGCAGAAGAAAAAAACCTCGACATGATCACGGTTTGCGGCAGCTGTTACGGCAGCCTGGCCGAAAGCCGCCACAAGCTTCTATCCGATCCGGAGCTGAAGGCCCGGGTCAACGCGATGCTCAAAAGCATCGGGAGGGAATTCAAAGGAACCAGCCGGATAAGACACGCGATCTGTTACCTGTACAAAGAGCTCGGCCCGGAGAAGATTAAGGAAGCCGTCCGGCACAAGCTCGACGGCATAACCATCGCGGTCCAGCCGGGATGCCACGCGCTCTGGCCGAGTGAGGTTTACGAGGACAAAGAAGAGGATACGTTCCACCCTAAGGTCTTAATCGAGCTCTGTGAAGCCCTCGGAGCCAAAGCGCCGTACTACAGCCGGCTCCTCGACTGTTGCGGCATGGGCGGGATGCGCAGCACCGACATGGAGAAGTCATTCAAGCTGGTGGAGAAAAAACTTAACTCCATGAAGGAAGAGATCAACCCGGACCTGATCGTCACCGCCTGTAGTTCCTGCCTGATCCAGCTGGATACGGCTCAAGGGTTCCTGCAAAAAGACCGAAAGATTAACTATGAGATACCAGTTCTACACTACATGCAGCTTTTAGCCCTCTGCCTCGGGGCGGAACCGGGGCAGGTTGCGAGCCTCGGCAAAACAAATGTGCAGTCGGTCGTAAATAAAATCCTGGAGGGATGAAGATGGGTGATTGGACGCCCAACATCGTGGTCTTTGCCTGCAACTGGTGTACCTACCAGGGGGCGGACCTCGCAGGCAGCCTGCGCTATTCCTATCCGCCCACCATCAAGATCGTGAGGGTCCCTTGTTCCGGACGGATAGAGCCCGAGTTCATCGTAACGGCGCTCAAAAAGGGGGCCGACGGTGTCTTTGTGGGCGGCTGCCATTTCGGCGACTGCCATTATAAGGAGGGTAATTACAAGGCCATCCGTCGCTTCAACCTCCTCAAACGGATGCTCACCGAAATGGGCATTGAACCCGAAAGGGTGCGGTTGGAGTGGATCTCCGGCTCCGAAGGAAAGCGCTTCGCCGAAGTAATGACGGAATTCGATAAAAAGATTCGGGAACTCGGCCCGAATCCCCTCGGGAGGGATGGAGATGGCCGGTAAGCTTAGCTTAGCCTATTTCCTCTCCGGCGGGTGTGGCGGCTGCGATATGGCCATCGTAGACCTGTCGGAAACGTTGGTAGACGTGCTGCCCCAGCTCGAAGTAGTCTTCTGGGCTCCCACCGTTGCCGACGTGAAGTACAAAGACCTCGAGGCGATGCCGGACAAATCAATCGACGTCGGGCTTTACTCCGGTATGGTCCGCCTCGGCGAGCAGGAGCACATCGCCAAAGTGATGCGCCAGAAGTGCAAGGTCCTGGTTGCCTACGGCGCCTGCGCCGCGCTCGGCGGCATCCCGGGCATGGGTAACATGCACACGAAAGAAGAAATCTTCCGGACCGCCTACTTCGACACTTACAGCACCGATAACCCGGAGGGCATCACCCCCCAGACAAGGTGCGTGGTGGACGGCAAGTACGAACTCACCCTACCCGAGTTCTACGGTCACGTGCGGACCCTTCAGGACGTCGTGCCCGTCGATTACTTTGTCGGCGGCTGCCCGCCCCACCACTCTTTCGTCGGCCAGGCCATCCTGGCCATTCTTCAAGGCAAGCTGCCACCGCCCGGCTCTTGGATTACGAGCGGTAAGGCCGTCTGTGACGTATGCGACCGCAATCCGGCTGCCAGAGGCGAAGAAAGGCAGCCGATTAAGGAAATCAAGCGGACCATCGACGGCGTTCCGGGAGAAGGCAAGTGCCTCCTGCAGCAGGGCTACCTCTGCCTGGGACCGGTAACCCAGGGCGACTGCGGTGCGCTGTGCCCGAAGGTCAACATTCCGTGTCGGGGCTGCGGCGGGCCCATCCCCGGCGTCAAGGACTTCGGTTTGCGGGCCGTGAGCGCCATCGCCGGGCTCCTCGCGGACGAAGCGCTGGTTGATCAGATCCCCAGCCCGGTCAAGCTTTTTTACCGTTACTCTTTGCCCGCCTCCTTGCTGGGCCAAAAAGTGAAATAGATAGGGGTGAATACCAATGTCGGTCACGAAGATCGAAATCAACCCGATGACCCGGCTCGAAGGCCACGGCAAGATTACCGTTTTTCTCGACGAGCAGGGGAATGTAGATAACGCCTTCTTCCAGACGGTCGAGCTCCGCGGCTACGAGCAGTTCCTCCGCGGCATGCCCATCGAAGAGGTGCCGCGGACCGTTTCTACCATCTGCGGCGTCTGCCGCTGCGTCCACTTCACCGCGTCGGTAAAGGCGGCGGACGCGGTCTACCAGGTAGAGCCGACGCCGACCGCGCGGAAGATCCGGGAGTTAGTGCTCAATTCCCACTACGTGGAGGACCACGCCGCAATTCTCTACGCCCTCGGTTTCCCGGATTTCGTGGCCGGTCCCACCGCCAGCCCGGCCGAGCGGAACCTCATCGGTCTTATCCAGGCCGTTGGCGCCGAAACCGGCAAGTTGGTGCTCAAGAAGCGTTACGCCGCGGTCAAGGTAATCGAGATGCTGGCCGGGAAACCCATCCATCCGGTAGCCGCACTGCCGGGCGGCTGGTCGAAGCGGGTGACGGAAGAAGAACGAAAAGAGATCCTCGCCCTCGCCAAAGAAATGGTTGAACTGGGCCAGCTCACCCTCAAGGTCTTCGAAGACGTGGTGCTCAAAAACGAAAACTACATGAAGTTAGTCACCGGCGACGTTTACAAGGTTGTAGTCAACTATATGGGAACGGTGGACGAGAAAAACCGGGTTCAGTATTACGACGGTATCCAGCGGATCGTCGATACCGAAGGCAGGGAGATCGGCCGTTTCACCGGCAAGGGTTACCTCGACTTCATTGCCGAAAGGGTGCTTCCCTGGAGCTACCTTAAGATGCCGTATTTGAAACCGATCGGCTGGAAGGGCATCGTCGACGGCCCGGGTACAAGCCTCTACTGCGTCGGGCCGCTCGCGCGGCTTAACGTCGCGGAGGGAATGGATACGCCGCTCGCCCAGGAGGCCTACGAGCGGATGTTCGCAACCTTCGGCGTAAAACCCGTGCATAACATCCTGGCCTACCACTGGGCCCGGGCCATCGAGCTGCTCAACGCGGCTGAGAAGGTGCAACAAATAGCCGCGGACGAGAGCATCACCAGCCCCGACGTCCGGGCCGAGCTCGGCAAGCCAAGCGAAGGCGTAGGTATCATCGAAGCCTGCCGCGGCACTTTAATCCACCACTATAAGACCGATGATAAGGGCATCGTCCAGGAGGCCAACCTGATTGTGGCCACCACCCACAACAAAGGCCCCATCAACGTTGCGGTTAGACGCGCCGCCGCCCACTTTATCCGGAACGGGAAAGTGGACGAGGGCATTTTGAATCTCGTGGAGATCGCCTACCGACCCTACGATATCTGCCTGGCCTGCGCCACCCACGTTCTGCCGGGCCGGCTGCCGGTTCAGGTAGATATTTACGACCATAAGGGCGAACTTTACAAAACCTTGCGGAATTTTTAAGAAACAGCGGTGTAAACGTTTGCCCATACTAACGGCAGGTTTAAAATGGTAACGTTGCCCGCTGAAGCCGGAAAGAGCGTAGCCCCGCACTCGGGCGGAGTGCCTAATGAAACCTAACCGCCATTTGGGGCACGTAGATTTCGCCTGAGTGCGGGGGCGCTTCTGGTGCTGCCCGCAATGCCTTTCGTGCCGGAGACGCCCCGCTGATTCGAGATTAGCGGCTGCTAAAACTTTGAACGTTTAACGTCAAACGTTCCTCAGGGGTGAGATGATTGCGCACCATCGTGCTCGGTATCGGCAACCCGGTTTTAACCGACGACGCCGTCGGGATTAAGGTTGCCCGTCATTTCGAAGGCGTGGTGGACACCGAGATTTTGATGACCACCGACTTTAAGGTTCTTGACAAGCTGCTCGGCTACGACCGGGCAATCATCGTTGACGGCGTCAGGCTGGGGGATGCGCCGGGAACGGTGCGCGAATTCACCCCGGACGACCTTTTTTATACCTACACCTTCTCCGGCACCCACAATCTCTCCTTGCCCACCACTTTAAAGATCGGCTACGAACTATTCGGTCCAGAGATGCCCCGCGAAATCAAAATTGTGACGGTTGAGGTTGCGGACGCAACCTCTTTTGGCCGGGAGTGTACGCCAGAGGTGGCAGCGGCCGTTCCGGAAGCGGTAAGCCGGATAAAGAAGCATCTTTTTCCTGCGGGAAAGGAGCCGCAAGCGTAAACAACTATCCCGTCCCATATCCGCACCCAAACCCAAGACTCTTCGCTGGTAAGCGTTCCCCCGCAGGGTTGACGGTAAACTGTTAGAAGTAACGCGACAAAGCATAGGTAACTAAAAGAGGAATCGCTTAAAAGATGTTGAATTAACAGATTATCAAGGCGAAGAATGGCTCCTTTACGGGAGGAAACGGGGATGCTCCTCTTTAAAGAACCAGACCCAACAATCTTCGACCCCACCCAGAGTGATCCCGGTCTGGCAGATACGGTTCGCACCCTCGGAGCGGCGGATATCTTTGCTTGCACCCAGTGCGGCAAGTGTGCCGCCGCCTGCCCTTTGGTTCTGACCGGTTTTCCTTTTTTCAACAAGCGCCTCATTCAGACCATCCTGATGGGCTTCAAAGAGCTCCTTTTAAACGACGCTTCCATTTGGGCGTGTCAGTCTTGCAACCGGTGTACGGAGGTATGTCCCCAGGGGATAGATTCCTTCGGAATCATCCTCGCTGCCCGCCGGTTTGCGGTATCCGAGTACGCGCTCCCCGCCATGGCCGTCGAGGGCCTCCGTTCCCTTTACGAAACCGGGCACGCCGTTCATCTTGCCGAAGCCGGGCCGCCCCGAAAAAAAATCGGTCTCCCGGAAAAACCGCCGACAACGCTGGCGTCCTCCAAGGCGCTCGGGGAGGTGCAGGCGATCATGCGCCGGACAGCTCTGGCCAAATTAGGGATCATCCCCATGGGCCCGACTGGCGAGAGCCTCTACGGGATAACGGATAAAAAGTTATGGTGATGGGATGCGGATAGGTTTTTTTATTGGTTGTAACGTCGCTTTTAACCGGCCCGACCTCGAGCTCGCGGTCCGTTTCGCCCTGCCCCGACTCGGCGTAACGTTGGAGGATATTGAGGGACAGTCCTGCTGCCCTACCTGGGGCACCTTGCCTTCAATAGACCTTGCCGGCTGGTGCGCCCTGGCCGCCCGAAACCTCGCGCTGGCAGAAAAGAAGGGGGTAGACCTGGTCACTGTCTGCAGCACGTGTTACGGCAGCCTTACCCGGGCCAGAAACGTTATCCTGAGCGACGCCGCAGTACAGCAGAAAGTCGATGCCTTGCTCCGGGAGGTCGGTAAGGAGTACAAAGGAACTAGCCGGGCAAGGCACATCGTCTATTTCCTCCTCCGGGAAGTTGGGCGGGAGCGGATTCGGGAAGCAACGCAAAACTGCCTCCAGGGTCTCCGGATCGCCATCCAACCAGGTTGCCTCACCCTCTGGCCCAGGAGGATGTGCCAAGAAGGGGAAGAAGACCCCTTCCACCCTACGGCCCTCAAAGAACTCTGCGCAGCCTTAGGAGCTACCGTTCCCTACTACAGCCGGTTACTTGATTGCTGCGGCATGGGCGGGATGCGCAGCACGGACTTGAGCAAGTCGTTAATCCTGGTAGAAAGAAAATTGCGTTCGATAAAGGAGGAGGCTAACCCCCACCTGATCGTCACCGGCTGCAGCTCCTGTTTGCTCCAGCTGGATATGGCCCAGGAGTTCCTCCTTACCAGACAGCGCATTCACTTCAAAATCCCCGTCCTCCATTACGCCCAGCTCCTGGCGATATGTCTTGGCGCCGACATCGAAAAGGTTACCGCTATGGCGCGCCTCAAGGCCGATTACGTCTTCGCCCGGATTTTCGGTTAAAACTTCACTCGTGCCCGAGAATAACTACCTGCTCCTGCGGCACCCCAACGGTGTGGTAAACAAGGGCCGCAATGGTGGTCGTCTCCTCAGGAGGGACCCTTCCCGGCACGATCACCGTCACGCTCTGCTCCCCAATCGCCACGGCGGCATCCTTAAACCCCTTCGCCCGCAGGATGCCTTCTAACCGCGCCTCCTTCTCCGCCCGTTCGCTAAGCACCATCAAGCGCTCCTGCGCCCGCTTCCGCGTCGCCTCGTCGGTAGCCGTCCCGGACGCGATCTCCCGTAAAAGCTCGAGCTGACGGCTGCGGTTGATTTCGCGCTCAAGGCTGTAGTCCACAAAGAAACTGTCCCGGGGTGCCTTCACCTCCTGCTGGTAAGGGGCGCTGACCACAGTTACCTTCCCGGCCGCCTGGCGCGCGCCATCCTTGGTCGCCGTCCAGCCCCCGCAGGCCGTAAGGGCCACGCCCCCGGCGAGAAGAAGGACCACGAAACCGACTACCACCCGCTTCGGCAGCAGCACAAAACGCGCCATTCTCGCACCTCCCGTAAGATTTTTCCCTGACGGCACTTTAACGGCAACCGCCCTTCAAGCCTCATTTGGCGCCCTCAGCTCCTGAGGGAAAAGCAACCCCGGTGTGCCGCTGGCGTGGCAGGACGAGGACCCGGTGCGCTTCAACGCCGAGCGCCACCTGAACCGCGCGGAAGATTTCCGCCTTCACTGCCGGATCGGCGGCGCCGTCGGCCACCACCAGCACCCCCAAGATACGCGGCGCCTCTTCCTTCTCTACCACCGGTTCCTCCCGCTGCCCTTCCCGGACCACTACCACCTGCCCGTTGGTATTATCCTCCGTCGTTAGGCGGTTAGCCCCGGACCGGTCCTTTTCCTCGGTTACCCGCCTGCCCGCCGTCGTGTTCACCGCGTACGCCGCCCGGGTAGAACCGGCCAGGCGGACCGAAACCGCCACCGCGCCCGCGCCCTCAATGTCTTGAATCACCGCCTTCAGCCGCTCCGCCACGTATTTTTCCTCGTCCCTGATCGCCACGGGCCTTCCCCCCTGATCCGGAACCCCTTTGCCCGCCGCAGCTACCGTTTCCGGCGCCTCCCTCCCGCCGCTCCCGCCAACTGCGAGCAGCAAGATTCCCGCCACGCCGAGCAGCGCTATCTTCAGCCAGTAACCCGGATTTTTACCGATTATACCTTCCTTGCCGAAAAGCCGGTCGAAAACATCTTTCATCCCGTTCGCCTCCTTCGAAAACGCGTTCTTCTTCCGTGGGGCGCGGCCGTCATCACGACCTGCCGCGCCGGCCCGGCCAACGGCACCCTTTACGGAACGGTCACCACCACCTTTTGGCGCGGCAGGTTGTAAAAATCGGCTATCGTCCCGGCCGCTCTCACCGCTGGGCCGCCCTCCTGGCTCAGCGCCGGGACCGCCTGGCGCAAATGAAGCCTTATCTCCCGCAGACGCGGGTAATCCGGCTCCCCCGTCTCGCACACGACCTCGACCCGCGTTACGTCGAGCCCCGCCAGCCCGGCCAGCGCTTTAACCTGCCGCGCTACCCCTTCCTGGTAGGCGGTCAGGGCCCGGGCAGCGTAGCGCTCCTGGAATTCCCGGTAGTCTGGGCTCACTACCCCCGGGTTTCCCGCTACGCTGACGGCCGGGAGCGCAAAGTCCCTCCGGTGGACAAAGTCGGTTAGCGCCTGCACCAGCGCCACCGTGATCAGGAGGCCGACCACCATCCGCACCCAGCGGCGCATCTCTCCCGGCGGTAGCAAAAGGTCGAGGATAGTAGCTAACATCGCGATGACGATTAGGTTGCGGACCAGAAGCGTTACCCGCTCCATCGCCTTCCCCTCTCAACGAAGCATTGTGATCAGGTACCCCAGCCCTACCACCGTAGCGGTGGCGAAAAAGCAGAGCAACCCTACCGTCGCCACCACCGCGAAAACCCCTAAGAGCCCGGCACCGACGCCGTCAAGGCAGCCCGACATCCGCCCCTCAAGCGGTTGGATCAGTGCCCCTGCAAGCTTGAAGATGAAGCTCAGCGCCAGGAGCTTGACCGCCGGAAAAGCCACCGCGTAGAAAATAAGGAGCGTGCCGGCAATCCCCACGGCGCTTTTCACCAGGAGGGAAGTCCCGATCACCGCCTCAAAGGCATCCGCCAGCGTCCCCCCCACAACGGGGATGAAGGCGCCGGTCGCGAACTTGGCCGTGCGCAGCGCTACCCCAGAAGCCACCGTTCCGCCCACTCCCTGGACAGCAAGGAGACCCAGGAAAGCCGTGGAAAGGAGCCCCAAAAGCGCCAGGCCAAAATGGCGGCAGAGGTCGGCCAACCGGGAAAGTGCAAGGCCCTCGTTTAAACGGTCCACCAGGCTCAGGACTAAACCGCAAGTGATAAGCGGCAGGACGACGTTTTTCGCGGCCGTCCCAATAACCGCAAGCCCGGTAAGCAGCGTCGGGTGCAGAATAGCAGCCGTAGTGACGCCCCCCGTAGCGGCAAGTAAACTCAAGAGCACAGGGAGCAGCGCCTGAACGAAAGAAACCATCCCCTCTACCGCCTCCCGCCCTGTTTTAAGCGCCAGGCCCAGGGCCGTAACCACCGTGGCGGCAAGCGCAAGGAAACAGGCATAATAGGCGACCTGGGACGTGGCCGCCCGCTCAAAAGCGCTGCTCAGCCGCTGCAAGACGGAGAGAATCACGCTTAGGAGGAGAAGTTTGCCGATGAGCACCCCGCTCCCATAAACCTCGCCCCAGAAATACCGGCCGAGCGCGCCCAGCAAAGCCTGCGGACTGGTATCCGCCTTCCCCCGGACGAGGTCGGTAACCAGTTGGCGAAAATCGACCGCCGGCGCCCAGCCCCGAATCGTTTCCGTGATCCGCGCTGCTTCCGCCTCCACACGCTCAAGGTTGAGCAGTTGTAGCTCTTCCTCAGGGACCGCCCCTCCGGGGCTGGCGCCCGCTGCCGCCGCCGGGAAGCAGAAAAAGAGCGTCAGGAGAAAAACCACCCACCAGTGCCGCTTCATCTCATACCACCAGTTTTAGAAGAAGATCGAGAAGGCCCGCAACAATCGGCAAAGCCAACATTAAAATGAGCACCTTAGCGGCAAACTCCACCTTTGTCGCCAACGCCCCTTCGCCCGCATCCCGGCAGATCTGCGCCCCGAAATCAGCCAGGTAGGCAATCCCCACAATTTTCAGGATGGTATCGAGATAGACCATATTCAGCCCAGCCCTGTTCGCCACACCGCTTACCACCGTGACCACCGCCCCGATCTTCCCTACAAAACCAAGAAAAATGATCACCCCAGCGGTAACCGCCACGCCGAGCGCCAGCTCCGGTTTTTCCCGCCGGAGAACCACCGTTAGGACCGCGGCGATAAGCGCGAAACCCACCACCTGGAGGATATTCATCGTTGTTAAGCCACTCCGTAGTTAAAAGAGTTTGAAGACCGATTGCACTTCGTTGAAAAGCGAACCTAAGAGCTGCACCACCCAGATGAGCACGATCCCGACACCCGCCAGCGTCGCCAGGTGCGCCAGGTCTTCTTTACCCGCCTGCTTCAACATCGCGTGCAAAACAGCGGTAAGAATCCCCACACCCGCGATTTTAAAGATTAGGTCGATGTTATCCATTCCTTTTCCCCCGCTAACTCAAGAGAATCGCCAAACCGAGCCCGCCGCAGAAACCGAGGGTGTTCCAGAGGCGCACGTAACGGCGGGCATCCGCCTCGGCAGCAGTGCCCGCTACCCGCAGCCGCTCGAGCGCTAAGGTAAGGTGGCGCACCTGGTCTTCCCGGTCGGAGTTGCCAAGCGCGGCTCCCAGGTCGCGCAAGGCGGCAAGGTCTTCCTCCCGCAGCGACAGCTTCGGGGATGCAGCCGCCACCGCAGCCGCCAAGGCCTCGGCCCCCGTGGCCCCCGGATTCTCCCGCAAGAACGCGGCCGCCCGCTCAAAAAGCAGCGCCACCGCCGGGTCCGCCCGCGCCGCTACCCTTTCCAGGGCCTCGCCAAGCGGCGCTAAAGCGTACCCGATCTCGGTCTGAAGCAGCAGAAGCGCTCCCATCAGCGCCCTTATTTCCACCGGCCGCCGGGCATAGCTTCTGCCGGCCTGCATTCCCGCCAAGCCCCCGGCAAGCACTACCATCCCCGCACCCAATAGCTTGAGCAAACTTACGCCCCCCTCTACGGCGCCAGCGTTCGCAAACTGGCTACGCCGGCGGCCGCCCGCCGTGGCCCGCAAAGCCCCGGCGTAAGGTTACGTCCTGCGCCGTCCAGGACAGCCGCAACCTCGCCCGGCTTTACCCCGCGCCGGAGGAAAACGAACCGCTCCACGACCCCGAGCGCGAATAGATGCCGGAAAAAGGGCCGCCGCCTGAGTTCCTCGATGCTGCCGGCGTGGGCCGTGGCCACCACTTTCACCCCTGCGTTGAGCGCGTCTTCAATGGCCCGCGCGTCCTCCGCCCGCCCGATCTCGTCTGCCGCCACCACTTCCGGACCGAAGGCCCGGACCAGCATCCTGATTCCCGCCGCTTTGGGGCAGGCATCGAGCACATCGGTGCGCACACCTACGTCAAACTGGGGCACTCCCTGGTAGCAGGCGGCTACCTCTGAACGCTCGTCCACCAGGCCGACGGTCACTCCGGGAAAGCCCAGCTCGGGCACGCCGTCGGCAAGCTGGCGGATAAGGTCCCGCAGCACCGTCGTTTTGCCGCACCGGGGCGGCGAAACAATGAGCGTGTGGCAGACGCGCGGGGGTGAGTCCCTCAACACGAACGGAAGAAGAGCGGCGGCGCTGCCCCGCACCTCCCGGGCCACCCGGAAATTAAGCCCGCTGATATGGCGCAAGGTCCGGATGCTTCCTCCCTCCACCACAGCCCGGCCCGCCAAGCCCAGCCGGTGCCCTCCCTCCAGGGTGATGTAACCGTTTCGCACCTCTTCTTCGAAAGCGTAAAGCGAGGCCCCGCACGCCAAATTAATGATCCTGCTTACTTCCGCCGCGCTTACCTGATACGCCTCCGCCGCCCGCTCGGTAAGGGAACCACACGCCGTGACAAAAGTCTCCCCCCGCACCAGGCGCAGGAGTAACGGCCGCCCCACCTTCAGCCGGATCTCCTCCACCTCATCCCAGACCGGAAGGGGTGTGAGAAGCGCCTGCAGCGAGCGTGGGAAAAAACGCAGCACTTCTTCTTTTAATCCTCGGGCCACCGGGTTTGTCCCCCCTCGGGATAAGGTTTATGCCTTCAGCAGAAGATTATGACAGCCCTTCCCCGTTGCCCCAAATTAAAAAGGGGCTTCTTGCGAAACCCCTTCTCCTGGTTACGTAATCTGCTCTGGTAAACCTGAACCTAACTACCTGCTTTGCGAAAGCCCGCTCAGTAGCCCCAAAAGAGGCCCTTTCAAAGGATGTCCGCAGCATCAACCCTCAGGGCCTCAGCTTCTACGGACCGTAGCGGTATCCTCTCGCCCGGCCCTTCGGTCCCGGCCGGTTCCTCCTCCAGATCGGCAGGCATCTCCTCCTCGCCGAAGATGGCCGTCTCTACGGTGTAGAGATCCTCGTCGAGCGCCCGGATGTAGTCCTCGGCGTCCTTCTGGGCGCTTTTCAATTCCTCGATCTCCTCCGCAAACTCGCCCAGGACCCTGATAATCTCCTGGACGAGCCGCGCCTCCTTCGAAGCCCCGTCGGTGCCGAGCCCGCTCAGCAGCCCCTTAACGTAGGCCACCCGCGCACGCACATCGCCCACTTTACCTACCCCCGTTTTCCAAATGGTTCAGCCTGACAAGTAGTATTGACCGGGGTGGGCGATTTTAATCGCGACACCGCAAAACCTGGCAAATCCGCCCGCAGACGCTGTTTTTGGTAATAAACGCACCGCCCGGCACCCACTGGCAGGTGTTCTCTTTACACCCGCTTCAGATACTCTCCCGTGCGGGTATCCACCTGGATCACGTCGCCCTCCTCGACAAAAAGCGGTACCTGCACCACAAGCCCGGTTTCGAGCTTTGCCGGTTTCGACCCGCCGGTAGCCGTGTCGCCCCTGATGCCCGGTGTCGTTTCCACCACCTGGAGCTCCACCGTGTTGGGAAGTTCAACGCCGAGCACCTTCCCTTGGTAGTCGAGCACGAACACCTCCATGTTTTCTTTCAAGTAGTTGACCGCGTCACCAAGCTCGGCCCTTCCGAGAGCGAGCTGCTCGAAGTTTTCCATATCCATAAAGTAATAACTGCTCCCGTCGTTATAGAGGTACTGCGAAGGCCGCCGCTCCAGGTGCGCCCGCGGCACCTTCTCTCCCGCGTTGAAAGTCCGCTCGATAACCGCTCCCGTGCGCAGGTTGCGGAGTTTCGAGCGGACGAAGGGCGAACCCTTCCCGGGTTTCACGTGCAGGAATTCGATCACCTGGTAGATGTCGCCCTCGAGCTCAATCGTCAAGCCCGTGCGAAAATCGTTGGTGGAAATCAAATTCTCCCCTCCCGCAAAATCTTTTCCGTCATCTACCTGTTATTAACAACTCCTCCTTCGGAGTTGCCGTCAACACCTCGGCGCCCTCGGGGGTTACCACCACCACATCCTCGATGCGGACGCCGCCCTGCCCCGGCAGGTAAACACCGGGTTCGACCGTCACCACCATCCCCGGCGCCAGGAGCGTTTCCACGCCCTCAGCGAGGCGCGGCTCCTCGTGGATCGCTAGGCCCAGGCCGTGGCCGGTGCTGTGGGTAAAGAACTCGCCGTAGCCGTGCTCCGTCAGCACCGACCGCGCCACCCGGTCAATCTCTCCGGCGGTAACGCCGGGTTTGATAGCGGCGATTGCCGCCTGCTGCGCGGCCAGAACCGCGCGGTAGACTTCTCGCTGCCAAGGTGAAGCCGCACCCACCGCCACGGTCCGGGTGAAATCGGAGTGGTAGCCGCCAACGACCGCCCCGCAATCGATGACCACCAATTCCCCGGGAGCGATCTCCTTCTCCGAAGCCACCCCGTGCGGCAGCGCCGCCCGCCACCCCGAAGCGACGATAAACTCAAAGGCCGCCCGTTCTGCGCCGGCCCGCCGCAGCGCAAACTCAAGCTCGAGCGCCCAGTCGCGTTCCCGCACCCCAGGATGCAGCGCCGCCAGGCACCGGGCGAAGATCTCATCCACAAGACGGACCGCCTCCCGAACCAGCGCTATCTCCGCCGGCTCTTTCACCATCCGGAGTTCCTCCACTAGGCCCGAAAGCGGCACCAATTCCACACCCGCAAGCGCCCCAGCCAGCTTGGCCCACCGGTCGTAAGTGACGTTTGCCGCCTCTATCCCCAGGCATCGCAGGCCGCTTTCCCGGACCAGCGCCGCCACCCCGTCCGGCCACGGCCGCTTTGCTTCCACTACCGCAAAACCGGGGCACTCGCGCCGGGCCTGCTCCACGTAGCGGCCGTCGGTGAGGAGCACCTCTTGCGTCGCGTCGAGCAGCAGAACCCCGGCAGAGCCGCTAAACCCGCTCAGATAAAAAACATTTTCGCGGCCGGTGACCAGAATTCCTTGCACGCCGGCCGCCGCAAATCTTTCGCGCAACCGCGCCAAACGCCCCGCAACAAAGCTCGCCGTCAGAGAATTAAGCCTCCTTTTTGACCAGGGCAACCGCCGCCCGCAGACCTAACAGGTAGCTTTCGGCCCCAAAGCCGCTGATCTGCCCGGCGGCAACCGGGGCAATCACCGAGTGGTGGCGGAACTCCTCCCGCCGGTAAATGTTCGAAAGGTGCACCTCAACCGTCGGCAACCCAACGGCCGCAATCGCGTCCCGCAGGGCGATGCTGTAGTGCGTCAGCGCCCCCGGATTGATTACCACCGCACTCGCGTCCGTCTGTTGCAGTTTATCAATCAACTCTCCTTCATGGTTCGACTGGAAAGTTTCCACCGCCACCTGAAGCTCCGCCCCGAGCGCCCGCAGCCGCGCGTCAATCTCCGCGAGCGTCATCTTCCCGTAAACCTCCGGCTCCCGCCGCCCGAGCAGGTTCAAATTCGGCCCGTGCAGAACCAGCACCTTCGTCACTTCTTCAGCCTCCATCCCGCCCCACTACTTCCCACTTATGCGCAGCGCCGCCACGCGGAAGGTCGGAGCGCCCCGGCCGCCGAAAAAGCGGAGGTCAGCTCCCACCCCATCTACCTGCCTTAGCAGCTCCAGCATGTTACCCGCGATGACCACCCCACGCACCGGATAGGCGAACGCGCCGTCCTTAATCCACATTCCCGCCGCTCCGACTGAAAAATCGCCCGATATCGGGTTCGCGGTGTGCATCCCCATCACTTCCATCACGTAAAGGCCATCCTGGACGCCGGCAATTAATTCTTCGGGGGAGGAAGTGCCCGGCTCCAAGTAAAAATTCGTCGTGCCCACCGCCGGCATAGACCGGAAGGAGCCCCGGACCGCGTTCCCCGTCGAGGCGCGCCCTTCTTTTGCCGCCGTATAGCTGTCGTAAAGATAGCCCTGCAGCACTCCTCCCTGCACCAGCACCGTGCGCCTTGTCGGAACCCCCTCGCCGTCGCAAGGCGCCGTCCGCAGCCCGCCGGGATAGGTCCCGTCGTCAACCAGGCTTACCCCGGTCGCCGCCACCTGCTGCCCCACTTTGCCCGCAAAAAGGGAGCGCCCGCGCTGCACCGCCTCCGCCGTCAGCGCCGGGCCTAAAAGACCGATGATATCCGCGGCCACGTAAGGGTCGAAAACTACCGGCACGCTGCAGGTTGTGGCGGCCTTAGCCCCTAAAAGCCGCACCGCGCGCGCTGCGGCCTCCCGCCCCAGCCCTTCAGGATTGAGCTCCCCAAAGCGCCTCCCGAACCAGAGAGCGTAGCCGGTCTCACTCTGCCCGTCTTGCTCTGCCGCCAAGCTGATATAGAGCCCGCAGGCTGCGTCCCGGTAAGCAGCCGCGATGCCACGGGAATTAACGATGGCGACCGTGCCGCCTCCCTCCTGATAGGTCGAGCTCTCAATCACCTTTACCCGCCCGTCGAAGGCCAGCGCCGCGCCTTCCATCCGCCGGGCAAGCCCAATCTTTTCCTCGAGCGTCGCCCCGTCGATGGCCGCATCGTAGAGATCCTGTTCCGGGTAAGGCCCGCCTGGTTCCGGCAGGCGCTGGTGCGCGTCCGCGCCGGTGTAAAGCGCAGCCGTTAGCGCCCGCTCTACCACGTTCGCTACCGCCTCCCGGGAGAGCTCGGTTCCGAAAGCAAAACCAACCTGCTCCCCCCGGAGCACCCGGACCCCGATCCCTTTCTCCTCCGCCTGCTTCAGCGTCTCGATCTGCCCGTGGCGCACCTCAACGGTGAGCTCCCGCCCCGCGCTCACGTAAGCCTCCGCAGCGCTGGCACCCCGCCGCATCGCCGCCGCCACCGCCGCCTCCGCAACCTTCAGAAGCTCTTCCGGCAACGCAACCGCCTCCAACTTTGCGTTCTACCTTACTACATTCAGACCTGGCGGGAGGGCGTCTCCGACCGCCGCCGCACCACTTTTGCACCGGACGCGTTGCGCTTGTTCCGGCCCACCCGCCACCCTGCTGTCTTCCGAATCCCCGCTACCGCCGTCCCGTGCCGCCCACAATCAGTTCCGGCACCAGGAGGGTGGGCTGCGCGTCACTCACCGGCACCCCCTGGCCGTCCTTGCCGCAGGTGCCTACGGTGAAGCCCAGGTCCCGTCCCACAAGAGCTACCTTTTTCAGCACCTCGGGGCCGTTCCCGGTGAGCGTGGCGCCCCGGACCAATGGCCCTACATCACCATCCTCAATAAGGTAACCCTCAGCCACCTCGAAGACAAAGTCCCCGTTGGTGGTATTCACCTGGCCGCCACCCATTTTTTTAACCAAAAAGCCTTTCTTTGCTTCCCGGATAATTTCCTCGGGCGGCGTCTTCCCGGGCTTAATGTAGGTATTAGCCATCCGCGGAATGGGCTTGTGCTGGTAGGATTCGCGCCGCCCGTGGCCGTTCGACTCCCGCCCGTCCCGACCGCTGGTCCGCCGGTCGTAAAGGTAATCCTTTAAGTAACCGTTTTCGATCAATACTACCGGTCGCGCCTTAACCCCCTCGTCGTCAAACCGGTAGGAACCATACTTCCCGGGGAGGGTAGCATCATCAATCACGGTCACCGTCTCCCCGGCCACCAGATCCCCTTTCTTGCCGCCGTAAACCGAGAGCCCCTTCTGCACCAGGTCCGCTTCAAGCCCGTGGCCGCAGGCCTCGTGCACCATCGTGCCCCCCGCCTCCCCGGCCAAGACCACGGTCATCCTGCCCGCCGGTGCCGGCGGCGCGTGAACCAGCGCTACCGCCCTCTGGGCCGCCACCTGAGCCACTTCCTCCGGCGACCGCTCCCTGAAAGTAGCCGCGAAGGGCGCCGTGCTACCCACCGCCTCGAAACCCGTCTGGATCACGCCCCCCTCGGCCGCCACCACGTTGACCGTGAAGCGGAGGCGGTGCCGCTCCTCCTCAACAAAGACGCCCTCGCTGTTCGCCACCGTGACTCGCTGCGCCACGTCGCCGTAACCGACCAGCACCTGCCGCACCGCCCCGCCGACCGCCCGCGCCGCCTTATCCGCCGCGGTTACCGCCGCCACTTTCTCCTCCAGCGCTACTTCCTCTTTAACCGGTTGCGGCGCGGTTTCCGGCCGCAGCGCCCGCACCACCGCCTCCCGCCCGAGGTTCAGCGCCCGCGCCGCCGTCTCCGCCGCCTGGAGCAGCCCTTCGCGGCTTAAGTCGTTCGTGTAGGCGTAGGCCGTGCTCTCTCCGGAAAGCACCCGGACGCCCGCACCGCAATCGCGCCCTATCTGCACCCGCTCAACCCGGCTATCTTCAAGAGCAATGAGCGTGCTCTGCCGCTCCTCGATAAAAAGATCGGCGAAGCTCCCGCCCCGCGCCAGGGCCACCCCGAGAACCTCTTCTAACACATCCTTATCAAACAACTGCTTTACCTCCCAAACATCCGCCCGCTAATCGCCCTTTTACAATTCGCAAAAACCGCAGTTCCGGGCCTTTCCCCATTTTATTTACCCCTTCCATTACCGTTAACGACGTCACAATAGGTAAAAAGCCTAACCGCCGTACAACCCAAGTTCGCCAGCCCTCGCCGCTACCCACCGTTGCGTCGGAAAGGCTACTATCTTTTTACTCTATCTTTCCCCGTTTTCCTGCCTCCCATTTTCAGTTCTTCTCTCACGCATAACAGCTAATCGCCGCCGCAAATAAACCCAAGCGTTTCAAAACGGCTTGCGGCAGATAGTGGAGGCCACCCTGCTTTAACGGTACTTTTACCTTCCCTGCACCCGGGAATTACACTTGACAAAATTAACAAAAACGTTTAGTTTATAAAGTAAGAAGGCAGGGGGTTAGCGATGCTTTGGGAAGAGGTAAGCCGCCGCAGCATCCGGGAGCAGGTCAGTGCGGAAACGGTTTTACGCGAAGAGGTGCAAAAGGCCGTTTTGGCCCATTTCAGCCTGCAGCGTTTTTTTAACGCGGCAGTCTTTCAAGGCGGCACCGCTTTGCGGCTTTTTTACGGCAACCTCCGGTATTCCGAAGACATAGACTTTGTTTTTACTACCAAAGACACGGACCTCTTTCGCAAAATTGGCACCCGCATCCGGAATCTGGCCCGCTTCGTGAGCGAGGTCTTTCCGTTCCTGGAGGAAACAGCGGTGAAAGCGCAAAAGGAGACTGGTACCTTCAAGCGCTTCACCCTCCGGTTACGCCCCCGCGACCTGGGAAGGGTGCTGCGGGTCAATATCGAATTTGCCAATATTCCGTCGCGGGACAATTCCTTGGCGCTCCTTCATTACCCGCCGTTCAACCCCGCCGTCAGGGTCGAGAGCCCGCACGAAATCCTCGCAGACAAGGTGGTGGCAGTCGTCCTCCGGCCATACATCAAAGGAAGAGACCTCTGGGACATCCACTACTTGGCCGCAGACAGGGGGCTGACCGTTAATACCCTCCTGGTCTACCAGAAGGCAGCCGACTACGGGAGCACTCCTGCTGATTTCGAAAAAGGGCTCGCTAAAGCTGTTACCCACGTCCGGACGGAAGGCCCCGTGATACTGGCGCAGGAGATGAAGAGGTTTCTCCCCCGGCCCGCCGCTGCCCTCTACCAAAGCAGTTACCCGGAGATGGCAGCAAAGATTGCCGCCCTCCTGGCGGCGGTGAGCGCAGGCGATAGCCGGGACTCGGAACGATGAAAACGAGCGAGTGGCTTGCTTTTTTCCGTCAGCACCAGGCGAAGAAGGTCTTCGCCCTCTCCGACCTGGAACAGATGACCGGCCTTCCCAAGGGACACCTGCAGGTGGAGCTCGCGCGGCTGGTGGCCCGCGGCATCCTCCGGCGGCTGGCGCGGGAGTGGTACGCTAACCCCTTCGCCCCGCCTTCGGTCGAGGAGGTGGCGATGGTCCTACGGTACCCGAGCTACCTTTCCTTGGAGTACACGCTCTCTCAGGAAGGCATCCTGAGCCAGACCGCGTTCACCGTAACCCTGGTGACCACCAGACCGCCTTACACCTTCGACCTGGAGGGTACCACTCTCGAATACCACCAGATCGCGCGGCGCCTTTTCTGGGGTTACCGCTCCGAGGGTCGCGCCAACGTCGCCTGGCCCGAAAAGGCGCTTCTGGACCTGATCTACATCCGCCACCTGAAAAGGCGGGAGATGGATGCCCGCGGAATCGCCTCCCTGCTGGACGATATCTATTTAGAGGAGCTTGACGCCGCGCGGCTATGGTCGTTCGTCCAGCGTTTCGGCGAACCGTACAGCAGGCAACTTGCCGCCCTCTTGAAACCAAGAATCGCCGAACCGGCAGAATGATCTGCACCGAAGAAGTATACGGGGGAAATAGCGCAGGTGGCGGTAAATCCCCCATCAGCGGGGTCGATTACCGCCACCTGCCGAGTTAGCGTTTCAAGCTATTCGCTACGACGTTACGTATCGACTGTGCAGCCCTAAATCCCGGGATAAGGTGCCCGCGTCCCGGCCGCCTGGTACGGGTTGTCCCGCCCCAGCACCCACTTAGATAACGCTTCGAGGCGGAGCTTATTCTCGGGTGTCGGCGCAGCGTAAAGAACCAGCGTGAACGCCGCCCGCACACGCCCGTCCGCTGCCGCGGGCGACGCCCCCGGGTTTTCCGATAGAACCAACGCCTTTATCTCTATCTGTCTCAACTCCGAAAGGCTCGCCAGGTTTTCCACCTTTCGGATGAAGTTAAGCACCCGCCGGTAATCCCCCTGCACCGCAAACTCAAGCGGTAACGCGAGGTAATGCTCCTTCTGCACCACCGCGCCGGGGCGGACTAAGGTCACCGCCACGCCCTGGCGCGCCGCCTCCAGCCCGATATCTGCCAGAACCGCACCGTCTCCCAAATCGATATCGAAGCGCGGTGATAAGGGCGCGAGGCGCTCCGCCGCAGCCTGCAACGCCTCCTTCTCCCGGCTAAAAGAAGCGGCGATGTTCCGCCCTTTTTCCAGGCGGGCCGTCGCTATCCGGAGCTCGGCCCGCACCTCCCGAAAGGCTGTTAGCTGAGGGCCGAGCAAAAACGTGCCGAAGAAATACAAGACGATAATCGCTCCTAAGAGCGCCAGAAGCAACTTTTCCCGCTGGCTGAGTCTATCCCAGGTCAACCTTATTTTCCTCCCAAGACCGCTTCGATAGTGAAGGTGGTGACGTGATCCTGCCCCACCGTGGTCACTTCCCGCAAAGTCACCTTTTGTAAGTAGGGCAACCGGCAAAGATTGTTGATGTAAACGCCGACCGAAGATAGGGAGCGGGTCCCGCCCTCGATTACTAGCCTGTTCGGCGCCGGTGGTATAGCCGGCTGAAGAGGGGGTGGCGCACCGCCAGAGGCCTGGGGCTGCGCCGGAGCGGCCGGCAACCCACCAGGAGCCTGGGGTTGAGCCCCAAGCTCAATGCGCGTAAGCCACATATCAACCGGCAACACCCGCTGAAGGTCAACCAGAAGCGGGTAGTACTCCCGCCGCTCCTTCAGGATGCCTTCCCAAACCATGGCGCGGTCCCTCAGCGCCTGGCTTTGCTGCTGAAGCCTTTCCACCTGCTGGATTTGGGGCTCAAGCGCCGCTAAGGCCTTCTGTTTTTGCTGGACCTGGAGCTGGCTGAAAAAAAGATAGAGGAGAAAAGCAACGTAGAGGAGGCAGAGCCCCCCGACACAGAAGACAAGCAGATTATAGAGAGGTGACCGCCTGGACACGCCCGGCTCGGTAGCGACCAATTCCGGCGGCAGAAGGTTGACCTTATACATCAACCCACCACCTCCCGCAGCGCCAGCCCGATCGCCACCGCCAAGCTCGGGTCATAGCCCTCGCCCGGCTTTCCGGTCTGAACCCGCACGCCGGGAAGCCCCATATCTGCCGGTACCCCAAGCTCTTCGGTGAGAAAAGCCGCTATCCCTTTGAGCTTGGCGCCTCCCCCGCAGAGGATGATCCGGTCGACCGGTGCTTCGCGGTTTTGGGACTGGTAATAACTCAGGCTCCGCCTGATTTCCCGCACCAGATCCCCCATCCCCGCCCGAATGGCAAAGTCGATCTGTACCTTTGCGGGCTCAGTCGTCGCGGCCACTTCCTCGAGAGCCACCAGGATTTCCCCTTCCTCTTCCTTCATCCGCTGCGCCACCGTAAAGTCTACGCCGTAAGTGTTGGCCAGGGTTTCGGTCACGGCGTCCCCACCCACCATAATGTTTCGGACCAGCTCGATCTGCCCCTCCCGCATTACCACAAACTGCGTGGCCGTAGCCCCGATATTCATTATCGCCACCGTCCCGGAAGGCGGCGTCTTGTAACTGCCGGCGAAAACCCGCCAGAGAGCGAAGGCCTGCAGGTCAACCGCGACCAGCCGCAGCCCAGCCTGCTGAAAAAGATTGTAGTAATCGTGCACCGTCTTTAGCGGCGCCCCGACAAGCAGGACGTGGAGCTGGCGCGCCTCTTCCCCTGCGACCTCCCCCAGGACGACGTGGCGCAAAACCAGTTCTTCCACAGGCACGGGAATGTGTCGCTCGGCCTCCCAGCGGATCGCCGCTTCCACCTCTTTCTCCGGCATCACCGGCAGGCGGATGTGGCGCATAATCACCTTGTCGCCGGCGATGGCCGTCACCACATCCTCAATCTGCGTCCCAGCGCTCCCAACCGCCTGCTTGAGCGCCAACGCTAATTGCTCCGAGCGGATGCCATTGGTGAAAACGCCGGGTGGCGTAGGGAAACGCCCGATGGCGACCACTTCGGGCACCGCACCGGCTAATTTCACCTGCGCCACCCTGATTTCCCGCGTCCCGATATCCACTCCCGCTAAGCCTACCCGCGGCAGCGCCAGCCGCCGGTACCAGCGTCTCAGCCTCCCCGCCAACGCCCCGGTGCGCCACCGGGTTTTATCTGCCACTTTCCCTACCAACGCCAAAGCCACGACTCCCCTCATCTGACGTTCAAAGTTTCAAGCCTAAGGCGCGAGTTTTAAAGTAACCGCCTAACTCACCTGTTTCCAGTAATCCACCTTCACCGTGTACGGCAGCCCCGGCGGGTAAAGGAGGAAGATAGCTGCATCATAAAGCAGCTTAACATCCCAACTCCGCCTATGACAGCAACCACCGGTTCCCTGCCAGCGGTGACCGCCCTGCTCGCTACTGTCGACCCCGATGCCCCAGGTAGCGATCGCCCCGCGCGTCGTCGCGGAACCGTTGAAGCAGAGGGTATCCCCGCACAGGATCACGCCGTCAACAACGTTGTTGCCGCGCATAAAGGTATCCTGGAGGGAGAGCAGCCCCCGCACCGCCGCGGGATCGCTGGTTTGCAGCTCCGCATTATTATCAAGCTCGATGTAAGTTGCGGCCACGATCGTCGCCCGGCCCGCATAATCACGGCACCTTTGAGCGATGGTGGCCTTGCCGTTCACGAAATAGACTCCGTTCATATTCTGAAGCTCGGCGCTGGTGAATGAATGGTCACCGCTGAAATAGTGCCCGCTCCCGTAGCTTTGCGCCACCTTGGTGTAGTAATCGATAAACTGCTGCCTCTTTACCGCGTCCGTCGGGTCAATACTCGCCGGGAAGTGGGGAATGTTAAGCCCGGCGTTCTCATGGTACACGCCCTGAATCGCCGAACTGGACGAGAGTGTAATAGTGCCGTTAGCCCAGACGTCGCCAACTACAGCCGTCGATCCGCCCTTAGAGCCAGATTGCCCACCTGGCACGGTAACATTCACGTTCCCCCGCGTGTAGACGTTCCCGTAAACCACCGGCCTGTCCTTACTCGTGGCCTCTATTTTCAGTTCACTGGGTGAAGCCGGCCCCCGCCCCCCGAAGACTAGGTTGGTCGGGTGGTTGCTATCCCCGATCACCGTGGTGCTGCTTGTAATAGTCAGGTCGTCATTACTCCCCTTACCCGCGATGTTCACCCCGCCGCCTTGGCTACCGCCCGGGTAGCTAATAAAGGGATCATAGCTCACCGTCACCTGCGCCTCGACCTTCTTGCGGGCTTTGCCGTACTTCCCGGTGCTCTCGATTTTCACCTGCACCCCGGCCGCCGTCCGGGAAAGCTCGGTCAGCACCACGCTTTCGATGGTGCCGCCGCCGAAAGGAACATTGGTAAAGCCATCCCGCCACAGCGGGTCCACTTTAAGCTGCGCTATCGCCCGCTCCACGCCGGCTTCCGCCGCGTAGTAGGCGCGCGTGCCGTCGGCGCTGCTACTAGCCGCCCGCTTGCTGTAGGTGGCCAGGGTCAGCCCCGCCGTCCCCAAGATGACGATGATGGCAATCACCATCACCGCCAGTAAGGTCGCCTGCCCCTTTTCTGGCCGCATCCTGAATCCCCTCCCTTCCCAACCTTAGAAAGCCTAAAGCGCAAACTTTAGCCGCTATAAACTCCGCGCGTAAACCGCCGTCCGGACGGAAACCTCGCTTGTCTGCACCCCCTTGCCCTTGAGTAGCACCTGCACCAGCGCCGGGGCCGGGCGGGAAAAATAGACCGCCGTTACCACCCCGCTCGTAACCGGCTGGTAAGTGCCGCCCGCCACGCTCCGCTCCAATTCTTGCGCCGCCGCATCGTAACGGTAAACCACTTGCTGCCCGTTGCTGTTCACCAGAGCAAGGGAGGCAACATCACTTTCGTACACCGCCGGCACCGTAATTGTTGTAGCCCCCCGCACATCGTAGGCCACCTTCGCCACCGCGATCCGCAGGTTGTCCACTACCTCCGTCTCCTGCTCCGTCCAGAGCCAGTCCTTCACCCCGCGTTCGTAAAGCAAAAAGGACGCGAAGACGACTAAGGTCATCAGCACCGACGCAATAAGGACCTCTACCAGCGTCAGCCCGCGTTCGTCCCGGTTCGCGATCATGGGGCAACCCGCTCCATGGTGAGGCTGAGCTCCCGCTCGGCCGCCCGTACTCGATAGTAGACGCTAATGGTAACTGTCTTCGTCGTGGTCGTAACGTTAGGGACTACCACTACGCGGTAGGTAAACCCAGCCACCGTAGGGACAAAATCCGCTGGCGGATCGGCTGGATTTGGAACAGTGCTAAGGGCGCTGTAGTCTACCGCACGCAACTCTTCCAACTTCTCCTGCGCCAGCCCGGCCGCCTTGGTCTCCTGCCGCGCGGTTTCCGCCAACCGCTTGCTTACGTCGTAAGCCGTGAAAATCCCCGTCGCCATAATCCCTAAGATTACGGCCGCTACGAGAACCTCCACCAGCGTCATGCCGCATTCGCCACGCCACCAAGGCTTCATTTCCGGCCACCCCATCCTACGGCGCTTCCGCCGTGACGCGCACCCGGCCCGTCCCCACTAAGACCCTCACCGCCCGGTACTCACCCGCATAATTGGTTAAGTAAGCTGTCCCCGTCCCACCCGGGTTTCCGGACGCCGCAAAATGTAGTTCGTAAACACCGGCGGCCACCGCTGGAAAAGTAAGCTTAGCGAAGCGGACGCGCACCGGCAGGTAAACCGCACCGCGTACCGCCCCGCCGCTGTGCTGCTCATAGTACCCGGCGTCCCGGTAGAACCGCACCGCGGTAGCTGTCCCCTCCGCCAACGCCTTTTGCTGCGCCGCGCGGATATCGCTGGCCAAAAGCCGCGCCGCCGCCTCTATCTCCCAGTGGGCCGCCGCACGGTTAAAGCTCACCACGGCCACGCCGAGAAGCAGGCCAACGAGAGCCACCACCACTAGCACTTCTACCAGGGTAAAACCGCGCTCTCGCGGCCGGTCGCCCGGGAGATAAACCCTCCCCCGCAAAGAGCATCCCACCCACGGACAAACACAGAACCAAGCTAACTTCTACGAGGGCCTGTCCCCAGTCAATTTATCCTCTATCTATACCCGAGTACCGCCAGGAGCTCCCCGCCCCAAAGACTACTCAGCCAGAAGCCGAGAGCGAGGAACGGCCCGAAAGGAAGCGGCTCCTTCCGGCTTTTTTTCTTAACCAGGATTAGCGCCAACCCGTAAAAAGTGCCCAAAAGCGATCCTAAGAAAAGCCCGAGCATCACGCCCGGCAAGCCCAGATATAACCCCGCCGCCGCCGCAAACTTGATATCCCCGCCCCCCATGCCGCCGCCGGTCACAGCCGATAGGAGCAGGAGAAAGCCACCAACCGCAACCGCGCCCGCAACCGCTGCAGCCGCCGCCACATCACCGGCCAGCGGCACCAAAACCACCGCCCCGGCAACCATCCAGAGAACCAGCCGGTTCGGAATAATCCGGTGCTCAGCATCGATGAAGGCCGCCGCGAGCAGCGCCGCCGTAAAGAAAAAGTTTTTGGCCACCACCCAGCCGAACCGCGCCCCTGACCCGGTATCACCACCTGATTGGGCCTGCAGCGTTATGTAAACTACTAAAAAGAGCCCCGCAGTTAGAAGCTCCACTGCGGGGTAGCGGGGACTTATCCGCCCCCCGCAGTGGCGGCAACGCCCCCGCAAGATAAGGTAGCTCACCACCGGAATCAAGTCGCACCACCGGAGCCGTTCCCCGCACGCCGGACAGTGGGATGGCGGCCACACCACACTCTCCCGGCGCGGCAGCCGGTGGATCACCACGTTCAGGAAGCTACCGGCGAGAAGACCGCAAAGGCCCGGTATAACCAGTATCCAGAAAAATGAACTACACCCTGCCCAAACACGCACAAATTCCCTCAAACGCTTGGAATTATGTCGGCTCTATCATTGCTATAGCCGCCAAGAATAATCTTGCAGCCGTTATCTATTAGGTATATATTGTTTCTCCTTACGGCCAGAGCTTCTGAGCACCAGTAGTTCCATATGGCGGCGCAGTACCGGAAGTCGGCTCCGACGCATCGCTCACATAGTAGTATGTTGTTCCGTGCTGACAATAGATCTCATATTGGTCGTCACTGGTACCTTTGAGGTAATAGTACGAACCAGCCCACGGGTCCTTTTTATTCTTTATGCCTCCATTTTCTAAAACAGCCTGTGCATAAGTATTCGCCGGAGCTACACCGTTGCCCTCATCGGCGATATAGACCTCCAGCACCGACTTCATCGCCCGCAAATCACTCAATGCCGCCTTTTCCTTCGCCTTGTCCGCCTGCCCGAGGAACCTGGGCAGGGCAATCCCCACCAGTACCCCGATGATCACCACGACAACTAACAATTCAATCAGCGTAAAACCGCGCTCGTCCGCCCTCAACCGTCTCATTCGCTCCGCCAAACGTAAGAGCATTGCCTAACCTCCTTCGCAAAATTTTGCCTTTCCTAAATAAACTAATACCGTCCGGGAAACCAGTTTTGTTCCCCTAATCCCCTTTTTCGGCAGCAATCTGGCTCCTCTTTACCGGACGCTGCCGTAAATCGAAAAGATCGGCACGAGAACCGAAAGGATAATCGAACCGACAATAAAGCCCAGCACCACAATTAGGAGCGGCTCGATGGCCACCGAGAGCCGCTTGGCCGTTGCCTCCACGTCCTGGTCGTAAAAGACGGCCACCTTCTCTAATAGCTCTTCAAGCGCCCCGGTCTCCTCCCCTACGGCCACCATTCTGGTTACCATCGGCGGAAAGACCCCGGTTTTCTCCAAGAGACCCGCTATCGCACCCCCTTCGCTAACGTTCTCTATGGTCTGCTCGAGTGCCCGGGTGATCACCACGTTGCCGATGGTCCGCTTGACCACTTCCAGCGCGGCCAAAATCGGCACACCGCTCTGGACCATCGTACCGAGGGTCCGGGCAAAGCGAGCAACGATCACCTTCCGGACAAGCATCCCCAATACGGGCACCCGCAAAACAAAGCGGTCCCAAACCTCCTTGCCTTGCGGCGTGTAAGCAAAGAAGTAGCGTAAAGCCACACCGGTCAGCAGCAGCCCGAAAAGCAAGAGCGGCCAGAAACGTTTGCAAAAGAGGCTGAGCCCCATGAGAAACCGCGTCGGCAGCGGCATGGGAAGATTCATATCCCTGAAGATATTCACAAAAGTGGGCACGACAAACGTTAGGAGAATACCGATTACGAGCGCCGCCACTATAAGCACAATTACCGGGTAGGTCAGCGCCCCGCGCACCGCTTCGCGGATCTCGTGCTCTTTTTCGAAATGAACCGCCAGCCGTTCGAGGACCTCCTCGAGGGTACCGCTCACCTCGCCCGCCTCCACCATGCTGGTAAAAACCGCCGGAAAAACACGCGGGTACAGGCGGAAGGCTTCGGTAAGGCTGAGCCCCCCTTCGAGGCGCTCCACAACCCCTTCAAGGGCGCTCCGCAGAACTTTATTCTCCGCCTGCTCGGCAAGCACGCTCAGCGCCTGGAAAACCGGCAACCCCGCGTCGAGCATCACGCTGAACTGGCGGCAAAAGACGGCGAGATCCCGCTGGGAAACCCGCCCCCCTAAAAAAGTGGCGAGCGTAGCGTTGGTTTTTCCGGCCGGCCGGACATCGGTAACAAACAGGTTCTTACCCTGCAGCCGCTTGACAACGGCCACTTCACTGTCCGCCTCGACAAAACCCGTCACCAACTGGCCTTTAAAGTCCCGCGCCCGGTAGCTGAAGGTCCTCGCCACCAGCACCGCTCCCCTTAAACAAACTTCCAGCACCAATTACCTATTTTTTTCGCCGGAAACCACCTGATTTCCTGCCCCGATTACATAAAATAACCTTAGGCTTTCCCAACCTCTAAAACAGTATTAACGCCGCACCTCACCAGAAGAGTAAGACAATAACCAGGATTGCCGCTGCCACCGAGAGGGCTAAGTAGTCTTCGATGCGCTCGGTTATAAACAGGGAGGAGCCTTCTTCCCCGTCGTTCAGGCTATACTTGTCTTCCTCCGGATAAAGCAAAGTCTCCCCTCCTTTTCAAGGTTGGCGCGGTATGAAAAGAATAACCACGATTAGAGCTACCAGAGCCTTTAAAAGCCCGACTACGGTGCCCACCAAAAACGGTGCCCCTCCTGCCCGGCGCAGATCAAGCAGGGAAATTTGCATCCCCTGACCGGCAAGTCCAACGGCAAAGAGCCAGCTGTAGAGGTGGCGAATAATGGTCAGCTCCCGGGATGGAGGAGAAGTAGGCCCCAAAAAACCAAACGACGTAAGAAAAACCATAACCAGAAAGCCCAAGACGAAAAGGGGGAACCGGTCCCAGATGCTGGTGTTAACGTTTAGATCGTCCTCGACCAAGTAATAGCGGCTGACATAGACCGCTAAAAAAAGGACCACAAAGGGAAGGAAGATCAGCCGGGTCAAGTTGTAAATCTCACCCGTTTTTAAGGCCAGGGAAGGATGAAAGGGTGTCCCGGGATCGAAAGTCAGGCAGAGGGCTAACACTTGGCCGGAGTTCATGATGCCCGTGCCCGCCCACACGCCAAACTGGTGCGGGCTCAAGCCAACCAGCGTTCCAACAAGCGGGAAAACGAAAAGACCCACGAGACCGAAACATATGATGGTGGCAATCGAATAGAGAACCTCGGTACTTTTAGCCCGCACCGCCGGAGCAGTCGCCAAAATGGCTGCGACGCCGCACACCGCCGTCCCGGCGGCCAAAGTGGCTGCAGCCGGCAGGTCAATCCCTACCTTTCTTGCTAACCAGAGGCTAAAAAGGAGCGTGAGAACAATAAAAGCAAGAATGATGATTACCGCGGTCGCCCCGAGTTTTGCCAGGTCCGCAGTGCTGTAAAGCGACCCCAGAAGAATAACTCCTACCTTAATAAAAAGACGGGAACTCCGGATGCCCGCTTTTGCCCAACGGGGTATGCCGAGTATATTCCCTACCAACATACCGATAAGGATAGAGATGAGGATATGGTTTACATGGAGAATCTCGATAAATACCTTTTTCGTCGCCGGATTAGCAGCAAGATAACTCTCCAGCCCAGGCCATGGTATCCCCAAATCGCCCCCGCCCCGAGCTAAAAAAGCAATAAAGAGCATCAGCAATATCCCGGGCAAAGTCTTCAAGATAGCGACCATATTCTTAATAGGCTCAGGCTCCCTAATTTCCGGTGCTCTCGACAACATTATATCAAAAACCGCCTCTTGTCAAAGAAAAGGACCCTGTCGCAGGGTCCTCTCTAAAAAGAATCTCAATGCACCAGGTGCAAATTTTATCTTAGATACTCGCCTAATCTTAGATATTAGCCCAGTAATGCCCGAAGATAATGGCCGACAAAATGTACCCGAGCGGTACGTTCAACGCCACACCAATAGTAAAAGCGAGGAACGGCTTCCACCCGAAGGTCGTCAGTTCCCGGAAGCGAGTGGTAAAACCAATCGAGAGGAAGGTAAAGACGAAAGTCCAGGTACGCAAGTCCTTAATCGGCCCGATAACCTGTGGTGTAAGCACCTTCTTGAACTCAGCCGGTGAGAACTGCATCGCAACAAAGGTGATAATTAGGGAAGCGACAAAGAAGCCGATGACGAACTTGGGGAAACGCCACCAAACTTCCATAGCGTTGACCCTTTCACCCTCGGCAGCCGACTTGCGTTCCCACACAGTTACCGCAATGAAGGCCATAATCAAAGCCCATAAACCGATCCAGATATCGCGGCCGACCACTTTCATGAGGGTAAAAGAACGAATCGCAGCCTCATCACCGATAGCTGCAGCAGCGGCAAATCCTGCCGCATCAGCAAACTCCGAAGTGCCGATCCAAGCGCCAGCTACTCCGGCAGGCAATCCGAACGATTTGCATACTAAGGGCAGAAGAAAGATCATTACAATGGCCCAAATGGTTACCATGGTTATAGCGATAGAAACGTGTTCTTTTCTCGCCTTCACCGCGCTGCCGAGAGCGATGCTCGCCGAAACACCACAAATCGAACCGCCCGCGGCAAGCGTGGCCCCAAACTCTCTCTCCAGCCCGAATAAACGGGTGGCAGCCCAGTAAATGCCCAAAAAGGTAGTGACCGCTACAATAGTAGCTTGGAGGAACGCAAGCGGACCAGCCTGGATGATCAGCGTGAAGGGCAGGGTCGCCCCTAAGAGCACAATACCCGTTTTGACGTAGAATTCGGTCCGGAAGGTAGTATCGAACCATTTCGGCAACTTGAAAAAGTTACTCACCAAAAGACCGAGCAGAAGAGCTAACAGAGGCGGCTCGAGGTTAAAGTCCTTAGCGGTTTTCCAGGAACCAACTACCAAAACCGCGATGGAAAGTACAAACAGGATGGTGAACCCCTTAATATACTCTTTCGCGTCGTAACCCATAATTTTACTGCTAACAGTGAAAAGAGCAAGGAAAACCAGGTACAGACCGATGTACCAGGCCCATTTCTCTGTAAAATGCTGCATAACGCTTCCAAAATCGGTCCAGGTGGGAGGCACTACCGCTAAGAGCTTAACTAACGAACTACCGCTCCAAAAGAAGAGAAGAGTAACGAGTACAATACCGAGCCCCATCCATATGGCCCAATAATCTTCCTTTTGCCACAATTCGGCCCATGCAGACTGCTTTTTCCCCGAAGCAGCTACCGCCCCAACGTGGTTACTCATCGCTCCCAAATCCTCCTTAAACTTAATTTAAGATCAGAAACCCCGCCTTCTACCTTTGTGCGTTTGTGCCCACTATCTCTTAAACCCGCAGATCACCCCCATGCATATTCGGCCTTCTTTTTACGTACAAATTATCGAATCGCTAACCGTGGAATCAACGGGCCAGCGCGCCATTGACAGTTTCGGACGTCAACCCGACCTAAAAGGCTCGCTGTGACGCCCTCTGTTAGGCACACGACTGAACTTTTTAGGTCATCTTAAAAACCAAAAAGCTCTCGCTCCGCTCTTATGGCGTCACTCCCAGAAAATCCCCGCAGGAGAACAGAGTGTCTTGATCGTATTGTTTTAACAGCACTCTCTACGCAGTGAAAATACCTTAGCAGGAACGTTATCCATGGCGCTCAACCTGACCAGAGAACAACAAATTCTTCTGCTCCTAATTGTGATAGTTTTACTTATGCTATTAATTGGCGCCGGATATCCCACAATTATCCAGTTACGCGAATTGGATAGGCAGTTAATAAGCTCGCTTAAGTGCCAGGAAATTACCGTTAATGTTAGCCGTTTAACAACCTCTGTAGAAGAATACCTCCTTTACGAAAAACCAGAGTCGTTAAGCGAGTCCCAACGCTATCTTAGCCAGACACTAAAAAGTGAACTGGAACTATATAATCTTGTAAGTCAACCGAAAAAACCGGCAGTAGAAGAACTCATCGCCTTGACTAGAACCTACAATTCTCTTGTCGAAAAGGAACTCTTACCGTCAGGGCTTACCGGTGCCAACAGGCAGGAAGTCGAACTTCTCCGGCAGCAATGTCAAGACCTTACCCGGCAACTCCTCCTTCAGGTAGCATCCATAAGTGAGGCAGCCCAAAAAGAAAGTGACAGCAATCTCCAAGATGCCCTCACTACCGTGAGAGCGAGGAGTTCGTTCGTTGTTTTTCTTTCCCTTTTATCCTTCGGAACCGTTTTAGGGCTACTCTTTCTCTTCTGGCTGGGCTTAAACGAGCCTCCGGTTCTACGCCATCTGGTAGACTATTACTTTAACGCGGTGATGGTAATTGACCGGCAGGAAAGACTGAAGTACATTAACCATGCGGCACTGCGGCTCTTCCAGCTTCAGCGGGATGCGGTTACCGGTAAAACGCTAGAGGAAATTTTACGGCTCTTCCCCCACTTACAGACGGTAATGGAGCCGGTTTACCAAGTTCTTTGCCAAAAAGAGCAGATAGCCGGCTACCGCGTAAATTACTCTGGTGAAAAAGCCAAGCTCTCCCTCGCCATCGACTACATCCCGGTTCTTATCCGGCGCAGGCCCGTAAGCGTCGCCCTCATGGTTAGGGATGCCTCCGAAAGGAACGAACATGCTCTGTTAGAGATCATGGAGGCCGAGAGGAAACGAATATCCACCGAGATCCACGACTGGATTGGCCGCTATATGTCCACCATTATTCATGGCCTGGACTACATCCTGCGGACGAAGCAGGGTCAACTTTCGCCGGCAGAAGAAGAAAACATTTTGATGCTGCGTACGCACTGCCAAAAGGCAGCAATCGATATGCGCAATATCATGAATGATGTTCACCCGTATCTAATCGAAAAAGTGGGCTTTATTCCGGCTCTCGAGTCATACGTAGCTAATTTCGAACGGATTCACAACCGGAAAGTCTATCTTTACTACCAGAAACAATCTCTCCCCCTAAGTATGGCCGCCCAGATTAACGTCTACCGGATTATCCAGGAGGCGCTGACTAACGTTGCCAAGCACTCTGCAGCTACAGAAATAGACATTTACTTCAGCGACAACAACGAAAACATAACGATCGAAATCATCGACAATGGCGGCATTAAAGAAACTCCACCAACACCCGGAAAAGGATTATGGGGCATGGCGGAACGCGCACGCTTAATCGGCGGCCAGCTTAGTTATGGTTACAAAGATGGCGGGTTTTGTGTTACCTTAACCCTGCCTAAAAAGGGGGGCGTGGAAGATGGAGAAGATCAGAATCATGCTGGTGGAGGATCATAACGTCTTCCGCGAGGGTTTGAAAAAGTTACTTGAAACCGAAGATAAATTTCAGGTGGTAGCGCAGGCCGACTCCTTCGCCCAAGCGTTAAAACATACGGACGGGAACGTAGATATCGTCCTCTTGGACATCGGCCTGCCTGATGGGGATGGGCTCGAACTCTGCAGTCAATTATTGAGCGCCTTCCCGCAGCTCAAAATAATCATTTTAACTACCTATGATGATATTACGTTAGTTCGCAAAGCATTAGAAAGAGGGGTCAAGGGCTTTGTACCTAAGTATGCGTTCTTCGAAGAAATCAAGTCGGCCATTCTCACCGTCTATAAAGGAAGCATTTACATCTATCCCGGCCTCCAGGCGCAACTACTCCTGGCAAACCGTGAACCTTGCCTTTCGGATACAGAAACCAACATCTTGCAGCTGATCGCTCAAGGCGAGAACCAAAAAGAGATCGCCGCTAAACTCTACATGAGCCTCTCCACCCTCCGCCGGAGAATTAGAGGTCTCTGTACCAAACTCGGGGTGAGCACCATTGAGGAAGCACTAGCGGTAGCTGCCAAGCGAGGTCTATTGCGATAGCGCTACCGATGAGTGAACTACGCTTGGTTAGCGTTTAAGGATGTGATATTATGGTAAGATCCGCCGCAACCAGAAACGCCATTTTCCTGTTTATAGCCGTCTTTTTCCTGAGTGCGATCACCGTGCTTTTTACGATGGAGTTCCGCTTCCTCAAAAAAATTATGACAAACTACGAAGAAAGTATCCGCCAGATCGCGATTAACCAAACGAATTACTTCCTCAGAGACCTGGAAGCGGTTACCGAAAGGGCAGCAAGGGAACTTGCCCGGCAGGACGAGAAAAGTACTGCCTTGGACAGGCTCACTACGCTCGACCCCCGGATTACTGGAGCGTGGATCATTGATGATAGCGGGGCTGTTATTTCCGGAACCTCTCGCGAAACTTTAAAACCCGAAAAAAAGTGGGTTCCCCGCGGTACTAAAACGTTAATCCTGGGCGTGGATAAAGACCAAACTGGCCAAATGACGGTTACGGCGGCCACACCATTCCGTAATAACTGGTTGGTGCTCGCTTACAGAGCTGCAGGTTTTCAGGAAGAAATGACCTTTAATTTCCTGAACACCGCCTGCAAAGTAGCTGTCTTCGGGCCAAACAATTATCCGGTCGTCTGGCCCTTTGAAAAAGAGGCGCTCAGTCATTTTTCTCACCATGAAGGAAGGCTACTGGTAGATGGTGTGTGGCACGAAGTCAGTTTCGCAAAGGTGGGCGAGCCACCCTGGAGCCTCTTTTTCTTCTTCCCGGAGAACAACCTTAATATCTACCGCACCATCACCATCATGTTCCTGCTTCTTGCCCTTTACTGTTGCCTTTATCAATTCCTGGTGGAACTATGGCGGGTAAACAGCGCGCTTTCCTACTTTGAAAACGTTGACTTCGCAATTTTCAATTATCTCAATGAAGGAGTCATCATTACCAATAATGCCGGACGGATCGTATTTGCCAACAAGGCCGCTCACGAAATCTTCAGCGAAAAAAAGAAGAGCTTGAAGGGGACGCCTTTAAAAGAAATTCTCGGGCATATCGGTGACGCTCAGAGCGGTGCAAAAACCTACGGCACCCTGACTTTTCAAATCTCGGACCGGCGCTTCGAAGCCATTCACGCCCCGCTGGTCAAGAAAGGTAAGGTTTTAGGGGCCATCACCGTTATTGGCTCAGGTGCTCAGGAAAAAACTTGTTTTAACGTTCTTAGCCGGCTAATTGAAACCCTGCCTATGGCCGTCATTTATATCGACAGGCACCACAAAGTCGCCCAGGCTAACCTCTTAGCCCGGTGCTACTGGGGCACCCTCGAACCCGGCCTCAGTATCGACGGGGTTGATCCCGAACTGGCCGGCTTCATTTACCGCAACATTGGCTCCCGTACAATTAAACCGGTAAAATTAACTTCCAGTAACACAACCGCCGAGGTAGTTTACGTCTATGATGAAGAAGGCAATTATAGCGGCGCGTTGGTACTCGTAACCACCCCGCCGGAAGTAAATTCCGTACTGTGAAGAGAGGGAGGCAAGGACAATGGTCGATTACCAGGTTACCGTTATTCTCAAACTCTTCGAAAGAACTTGGCTGCCGGATGAAGTCCCGCCGTTAGAGAGAATCCGGACGGCAACCCCGGTTCAACCCGAAGACATCTACAATTTAAGAAACTTTCTTGCCGAACGTTTGGCCCGGGTAGCCGCCATTACGCAGCTGCTACTCAACCGCGGCTGGCGCTCACGGGGGACCAAGGAAGCCGTTATCCTCGAAGGGAACGACCTGGAGGCTCACGAAGTAAAGGAGCTGTTACTGGCGAACGGTTTTAAGCCGTGCGAGTTCGAGATCAAACTCGATTACCGGCGAAAGTGGGGCTATATGTGATTGTTTCGAGCATCAAACCGGACGCGGGATTTCCCTACCCGCCCCGCTGCAATAGCTCCGCGTCGCTTACCCGGAGCATCATCTCCTCGCGGGTGATCAGCCCCGCAGCGTAAAGCTGGCGCAGGCTCTGTTCGAAGGGAAGCATCCCGTAGCGGGCGCCCGTCTGGATGGCGGAGGCTATCTGGTGGGTTTTCCCTTCCCGGATCAGGTTGCGGACGGCGGGCGTGGCTACAAGAACCTCCACCGCCAATACCCGACCCTGCCTGTCGGCGCGCGGCAGGAGCTGCTGCGCGATTACCCCCTGAAAAACGCCGGCTAACTGCACCCGCACCTGCGCCTGCTGGTGGGGCGGAAAGATGTCCACAATGCGGTTGACCGTTAGGGCAGCGTTAGGTGTATGCATCGTCGCCAGCACCAGGTGGCCCGTCTCCGCAGCGTTGAGCGTGATCGCGGTTGTCTCGAGGTCGCGCATCTCCCCGACCAAAATCACGTCGGGGTCCTCGCGCAGGGCGGCCCGCAGCGCGGTGGCGAAACTCTTAGAATCGTCACCGATCTCCCGCTGGTTGACGATCGAGCGGCCGTGGCGGTGGAGGTACTCGATCGGGTCCTCGAGCGTGATAATATGGCAGCGCCGCTCCCGGTTGATAAGGTCGATCATCGCTGCGAGCGTTGTCGATTTCCCGCTCCCGGTAGGCCCGGTCACCAGGATGAGCCCGTTCGGCCGGCGGGCAAGATGCGCCGCCACTTCTGGCAGGCCGAGTTCCTTAAGACTAGGGATCCGGGTGTTTAAAACTCTGATAGCGATCGCCGGGCTCCCCCGCTGCTTGAAGCAGTTAACCCGAAAACGGCCGAGCCCGGGCACACCGTAGGCAAAATCGACCTCCCCAACCTCCCAAAAGCGCCGCTGCCGCTCTTCATCCGCAAGCTGCCGCAGCAGCGCCACAATATCCTCGCGGGTAAGGGGCTTCGCCGCTTCCTCTCCTTGCAACTCCGTGCCGCCGGGCATTTCCCCTTGAGCCAGCGGGTGGAGTTCCCCGTTAATCCGCAAAACCGGCGGCACACCTACCGTAAAGTGCAGGTCGGAAGCCTTCCGCGCTACGGCAAGGGTCAAGAGTTCCTGGATCTCCAGCGACATTCCTCCGCCACCCTGAATGTTTCTTGGCTCCTCCCGAGCTTCAACCCGCGAACTATCCAACCTCGAACTTCGAACTTCGAACTAACAAACTTCGAACTAATTCTCCTCCGCGTAAGCCACCCGCATCACTTCTTCAATCGTCGTGACCCCTTTTAGCGCCTTGGCGATGCCGTCCTCGCGCAAAGTCCGCATTCCTTCGGCGATCGCCTGTTCCCGGATCTCCGCCGCCGGCGCCCGCTTTACAATAAGGTCCCTGACCGCAGGCGTCACCGTGAGCACTTCGCAAATGGTGGTGCGCCCCCGGTAACCGGTGTTGTTGCAATAACGGCAGCCCCGCCCCCTGTAGAGCGTAACCGGCGCGTCGTAATCGAGGCCCATAAAGAAACGGGGGCGCGCTCCCGGTTCAAGCTCGTAAGGCTCTTTGCAGCGCGGGCAGACCACCCGGACCAGCCGCTGGGCCGTGACGCCGAGAACCGTAGAGGCCACCAGGAAAGGCTCGATCCCCATGTCGAGGAGGCGGGTCACCGCCCCGGCAGCGTCATTCGTGTGGAGGGTTGAAAGCACCAGGTGCCCCGTCATCGCCGCCCGGATCGCGATCTCTGCCGTTTCCCCGTCCCGGATTTCCCCCACCATCACGATGTCGGGATCCTGGCGGAGGATGGCGCGCAAGCCGCGGGCAAAGGTGAGCCCGGCTTTCGGGTTCACTTGCACTTGGCTCACCCCCGGCAAAAGGTATTCTACCGGGTCCTCCACGGTGATCACGTTGAGCTCCGGCGCGCTGATTTCGGACAAAACCGCATAAAGGGTGGTGGTCTTGCCGCTGCCGGTAGGGCCGGTGATCAGAATCATCCCGAAAGAGCGCCGGATTATGTCTTTAAAACGCTGCAGGTTATCCTCTAAAAAACCCAACTGGTCGATACGCAAAAGCATCTTCCCTTTATCGAGAAGCCTGATGACCACTTTTTCGCCGAAAACGGTGGGCATCGTCGAAACCCGCAGGTCTACCTCTCGCTCCCGGTAGCGGATCAGGATCCTCCCGTCCTGGGGAACCCGCCGCTCGGCAATATCGAGGTCGGCCATGATCTTGATCCGGGAAACGAGGGGAAAACGGAATTTGCGCGGTAGGGTCATCGCGTCCTGCAGCATCCCGTCTATCCGGTACCTTACCCGGACATCTTCCTTCTGGGGCTCGATGTGGATGTCGCTGGCCTGCTCGTTAATCGCCTGGATGATTATCGAGTTGGCCAGGCGAACAATAGGGGCTTCGTCAACCGCCTCCCGCTCGGGCTGGTCGAGGTTAACCGCCTCCATCTGCACCACTTCTGGAGCATCGAGTTCCTCCAGCGCTTTCTCCAGCCCCGGAAGCCCAAAGTACCGCTGAATCGCCGCGTCGATATCTTTTTCTTTCGCTAGTACGGGCTCGATCTCAAGTCCGGTGGCCAAGCGCAAGTCGTCGATGGCCACCACGTTGAGCGGGTCGACCATCGCCACCACCAGCTTGTTGCCTTCTTTTTTGATGGGGATAACCTTGTGCTGGCGAACCAGATGCTCGGGAACGCTCTCGACAACGAGCGGGTTGAGGGGCACCGTATTGAGGTCCACCTGGGGCGTTCCGAGCTGGAACTCCAGCACATCAAGGATATCCTGCTCCGATACGTACCCGAGCTTAACAAGAACCTTCCCCAGCCGCTCCTTCGTCTGCTGCTGCACTTTGAGCGCCTCCTGGAGCTGAGCCGGAGTAATCAGTTTATTTTCGAGGAGAAAATCGCCCAGACGCCGTTGCTGCCCTAGTGCCTTAGCCACTAACTACACCTCCGCTTAAACCCGCCCCCAAACCCTACTTTTCGGTCAGTATTCAACCAGCACGGAACGCACTATATCGGCAGGCACCCCCCGGACAATCCGCACCTTGCCGATAGCCTCCGGAAGGATAAAGGTGAGCTGCCCCGCCGCCACCTTCTTATCCCGCCGCATCGCATCGAGGAGCGCTTCCGGCGCGATATCCGGCGGAATCGCGTCGGGGAGCCCGGCCCGCCGCACCAGCGCCGCAATCCGCTCCACCCCGGCCGGTTCGAAGTAGCCGAGCCGCCTGGCCAGCCGCGCCGCGAAGACCATCCCGATCGCCACCGCCTCGCCGTGGACAAAGCGCTCGTAACGGGTGGCCGCCTCAAGGGCGTGGCCGAGGGTGTGGCCGAAGTTGAGAATCGCGCGCAGCCCCTTTTCTGTTTCATCGGCAGAAACGACCGCCGCTTTAATCGCGCAGGAGGTCGCCACCGCCTGCTCCACTGCCGCATCCGAAAGCTTAAGCAGCGCTTCGAAATTCGCCTCGAGCCACGCAAAAAAGGCTGCATCGTGGATAACGCCGTACTTTATTACTTCGGCCAGGCCTGCCCGAACCTCGCGTAACGGAAGGGTGGCCAGCGTGCGCACATCCGCCAGCACAAAGCGCGGCTGGTAAAAGGCGCCGATCAGGTTCTTCCCCCACGGGTGGTTTACCCCGACCTTACCCCCGACGCTCGAATCGACCTGCGCCAAAAGCGTCGTCGGCACCTGCACGAAAGCTACACCCCGCATGTAGGTTGCGGCCAAAAAACCGGCGATGTCACCCACCACGCCGCCACCTAGAGCAAGAACGGTATCGCCCCGCTCCAATTCCGCACCAAGCGCCGCATCGTAGAGAGCGGCCACTGTAGCGAGCGTCTTGTACTCCTCGCCATCGGGAATCTCCGCCCGCCGCACCACAAAACCTACTGCCGCCAGGCTCTCCTCCACCGCCGCCGCGTACAGCGAGGCAACCGTCGGGTTGGTAACGACCAGTACCCGTTCGCCGCTTAAGTGGCGGCGGGCCAAATCCCCAACCTCCCGCAGGATACCTGGCCCAACGTAAATCGGGTAGCTGCGCGACCCGAGCGATACACTAACTTCCCTCATCCGCTAACGTCCCCATCTAAAAGATTTCGCTTCCTTAAATAGTCGTAGATGATCGCCGCCGAGCTGTCCGGGTCCTGCTTGCCCGTATCCACGGCAAAGTCGGCGATGCTGTAAGCTTCTTCCCGCGCCGCGAGAAGCTCGCGTACCCGCTCTTCTAGATTCCCTTTCAACAGCGGCCGCCGTTCCTTTTTGGCCTTAACCCGCCCAATGATCACTTCCGGGTCGGCGTAGAGTTTGATCAGCACCCCGTTTTGCTTCAGCAGCGCCACGTTCTCCGGATTGAGCACCATGCCGCCGCCCGTGGCGATCACCAATCTTTCGCGCTGGGTAAGCTTCCGGCAGAGCAAGTTCTCCTCCGAACGGAAGCGTACCTCCCCGTCCTCCGCGAAGATCCGGGCGACACTCTTGCCGGTCAAGCGCTCAATCTCGGCATCCGTATCGATAAACTCCCAGCCCAAGAGCCGCGCCAGTCTTTTCCCAATCGCCGTCTTCCCCGTCCCCATAAAGCCGATCAGCACGACATTTTTCACCGCGTCACCCGCCTCACACGCTCTTGCAAACGTTCCAGGGCCTCTTTAATTTCGGCCAGCGAATCGCCGCCGAACTTCTCCAGGCAGGCCCGCGCCACTTCCCAGGCTACTACCGCCTCGGCAATAACACAGGCCGCTGGCACCGCGCAGATATCCGAACGCTCGTAAGCCGCCTCGACCCGCTCCTTGGTGAAAATATCGATGCTCTTGAGCGGGCGCCGCAGGGTCGGGATCGGCTTCATCGCCGCCCGGATTACAATCGGCTCGCCGTTGGTAACGCCACCTTCAAGGCCCCCCGCGTTGTTGCGCTCCCGGTAAAAACCCCTTCCCGGGGCGTAAAAGATCTCGTCCTGCACCGCCGACCCCGGCAGAGAAGCGGCCCGGAAACCCATCCCGATCTCGACGCCCTTGATCGCCTGAATGCTCATCACCGCCTGAGCCAAACGGCCGTCGAGGCGCCGGTCCCAGTGGACGTAGCTTCCTATCCCTGGCGGGACACCGTAAACGCGCACCTCAAAGACACCGCCGAGCGAGTCCCCTTCCTCCCGCGCCCGGTCGATGGCCGCCACCATCGCCTCGCTTCCCGCCTTATCGGCGCAATAAACCGGGGACTTTTCAACCTTCCCCCGGATCTCCTCCGGCGGCGCATCAAACGGCGGCACCTCCACCGGCCCGATCCGGAGCACCTGGCCGGCCACCTCAATCCCCAACTCCTCTAACAACCGGCGCGCCACAGTTCCCGCCGCCACGCGGGCCGCCGTCTCCCGGGCGCTCGCCCGTTCCAGCACGTTGCGGAGGTCCCGGTGCCCGTACTTCAGCATCCCGGCGAGATCCGCATGCCCCGGGCGGGGCCGCGTAACCACGCGTTCGTCGAGGCGCGCTTCCGGGTCTGGCCCCATAACCTCCCGCCAGTTTGCCCAGTCCCGGTTGCTAATTTTCAGGGCGATCGGTGAACCGAGGGTGTAGCCCCCCCGCACACCGCTGAGGATCTCTACGCGATCCTCTTCAATCCGCTGGCGACCGCCCCGGCCGTAGCCTCCCTGGCGGCGCGCAAGCTGGCGGTCAATGTAATCCGCCGTGAGCCAAAGCCCTGCCGGTATCCCTTCTACTATAGTAAGCAACGCGGGACCGTGCGATTCTCCCGCTGTCAGGTAACGCAGCACCATCTGCCTCCCCCTTGAGATAGACGTTTAACCTTATACTGATAGAGCTCTGGGGTCCGTTCAACGTTCAACGCTAAAAGACGTCATACCAGACCGCAACCTCATGCACCTTCATAAACCCTAACCTTGAACCTCGAACGTAGAACGTAGAACGTTTTCGAGCGCCGCCCGCATCACCCCGACGGGCGCCTCCCGCCCCGTCCAAAGCTCGAAAGCTGCAGCCCCCTGATGCAGCAGCATCGCCATCCCGTTCTGCGTTGTCGCCCCTGCCGCCCTCGCCAGCCGCAAGAACCGGGTTTCCGGCGGGCTGTAGATGAGGTCCACCACAAGCTGGCCCGGCCCCAAAGCCTCCGGCGGCACCGGTGGGGCATCCTCTTCCTGCGGGTGCATCCCCAGGCTCGTCGTTTGAACAACCAGCGCCGCCTGAGCAACCACCTTTTTCCCGGCACCTGTCAGATCCGCCCAGGATAGCGCCGCCGCCGCTATCCCTTCAGCCCGCACTAGTTCAGCCAGTGCCGCAGCGCGGCTAAGGGTCCGGTTGAAGATGGTGATCTCCCCGACCCCGGCACGAGCCAGGGCCACTACCACCGCACGCGCCGCCCCGCCTGCACCAATAACTACCGCCGGGCGGCCCGCCGGGTCAAAACCCGCTTCCTGCAAGGCCCGCAAGAAGCCGGTAGCATCGGTATTATACCCTACAAGTGCCCCTCCACGGTTCACCACCGTATTCACGGCACCGATCAGCCGCGCCTCTTCCGCCACCTCGTCCAGCAGGGGCAGCACCGCCTCTTTGTGCGGCACGGTGATGTTGACCCCCGCAAGCCCGAGCGCCTTGATTCCCGCCACCGCCGCTGCAAGCGCCTCCCGCCGCACGTGGAAAGGGAGATAGACAAAATTAAGCCCCAGGGCGGTAAACGCCGCGTTATGCATCGCGGGCGAAAGAGTGTGCGCCACCGGGTCACCGAAGATGCCGGTAACCCTTGTTTCACCGTTGATCATGACCTCAGCACCGCTCTCCCGCGCCTAGCGACCGCCGCGCCCTAATAAAAGGAAGGAAAAGCTGCTCAATCCTGCGGGTTATAAGCCTGGTCAGGATGAAGTCGGGTCCCCCAAGCGGCGACACCAGGATGGTATAAAGCCCCATCCGGTTCCCGCCCAAGATATCGGTGAAGAGCTGGTCGCCGACCATCGCGGTTTCCTCCGGGCCCGTCCCGAGCAGAGCGAGAGCTTTACGGAAGGGCTTGCCGCGCGGCTTCACGGCCCGGAACACGCCGGGCACGCCGAGGCGGCGCGCCAGCGCTCCCCCTTTTTGCCGGCTGTTATTCGACACGATGCAGAGCTTAAAGCCTTCCCGCCGCATAGCGGCGAGCCAATCAAGTACCCGGGGCTCGGCCCATTCTTGCCCCCGGGCCACAAGCGTATTGTCCAGGTCTAGAATTAAAGCCTTAATACCCCTGCTCTTGAGAAGCTCCGGGGTGATTTCGAAAACCGAATCTACGTAGAGTTTCGGAAGAATAAGCCTCAGCAACGCCCATCCTCCCGTTTAAGGAAACGATCGCTTAAAAAAGCAGTCATCCCGGCAACATCCTCCGGATGAAAAACGCGCACCGGGAGGCAGACCGGTTCGCTGCTTACCACCGCTACCGTCCGCCCATCAACCGCCGCCTCTTCGCCCGGGACGAGGACCCGGACCTGAGGAATGGGCGCCTCCCGGTATCCCTCCACGATAACCATATCCACGTCCCGGCTCAGCAGCTTTATGGCCTCCTCTAAAGAAAGCTCCGCGCCATCCTGAAAGTAAAAGAAGCCGCCCGGCCCTACAAGCGCCGTCCTGGACGCACCTGCCCGCATGAACCGCTCGGTATCTTTGCCGGGCGTATCTAACAATGGGTGCCGGGTGTGCTTCAGGACGGCCACCCGGTAGCCCGCCTCCCGCAGGGTGGCAACCAGCCGGACAATCAACCCCGTCTTGCCTGCCCCTGACGTCCCGACTACGCCCAAAACAGGTACCGGCCAGGCCGTGCCCACTGTGGTGGGGGCCGGAGCCTCCCTGGCCGCACCGCGCTGCCAGGAGGCCTCAGCTGACCGGAGCCGCGCCAGATCCGCCGGTGTATTCACATTGAAAAAGACGCGCTCTATCCCGGGCCGCCAGGCAAAGTCTGCTTCCGTGAGGTACCGCACGCGCACCGCGGGGAAGAAGCCGGCCACCCGCCGCTCGCCCCGCTCCAGGATTCTGGTAATCGGCCCCAGACAGCTCTTGCGGTAGGCCGCGAAAAGCGGCTGCAACCTCCCCGCCACACACGGCACCGCCGCATCGAAGCCCTCCATCTGCCCGGCGATGAACGCCGCCACCTCCCCGTCCGCAAACGGCAGGTCGCAGGCCGCAACGAAAACCACCTCGTAGCGGGCCGAGACTAGCCCGGCGTGAATCCCGCCGAGTGGCCCCACACCTTTGAATATATCTTCCACCACCCGGTCAGCGTAACCCGCAAAAAGCCCGGTATCACCGCTGATAATCACCTCGGGGAATACGGCCCGCAGCGCCGCGACAACGTGCGCCACCAGCGGACGTCCATCGATCCGCAGCAGCGCCTTATTCTCTCCCATCCGGGTGCTTTTGCCGCCAGCTAAGACTAGAGCGGTTGCCCTCATATTTTAAGCTTAACCCAAAAAGGCGCCAACCGCCAGAGGGTTTAAACAAATTTCGCCCTGGACAGGCACGCGAGCAACACGGGGCACGTAATATAGTTGTGCGTCCGCACCCAGAGAATAACCGGCAAATAGAAACGGGAGGGATTGGATGCTGGCGCTAATGATCCCGGCTTTCAGCCTTACCGGTGACTTTTTCCTGCTCTTTGGGTACCTGACCAATAATTCTTTTCCCCAGCCCCTTACGCCGGACGAAGAAAAGAAATACCTCCGGCAGATGTTGCGCGGCGACGAAGCGGCCCGCAACATCCTTATCGAGCACAACCTGCGCCTTGTTGCCCATATCGTCAAAAAATACGAAGCTACCGGCTACGAGACCGAAGAGCTCATCTCGATCGGCACCGTAGGTTTGGTGAAAGCAATCAACACCTACAATCCCAAAAAAGGGACGCGCCTGGCCACCTACGCGGCGAAATGTATCGAGAATGACATGTAACTGACTATTCCTTACGGGAAATAACTCCAGCTATTCCGGTCTCTCCCAGACGCAGCACCACGGTCACGTTCACGCCTTCCATGCTCTTGTCCGGGTTGCCCGGCTTCGGCCTGCCCGTCACAATCACCTGGGCGACCAGCGCCCTCACCAGGGCGCGCTTCTCCTCGAACGAAAAGGAGTCCATCTCGCTCAAGACCTGCTTCGCCAGGGCGCGCAGCTCTTCCGCCTCGACCGCCGCCCTCTCCGCGGCACGGAGGGCCGCCTCGATCTCTTTCTTCCGGGCCTCCAGACGCTCCTTGCGCCGCTTCAGCTCGGCCAGCTTGCTCTTGGCGATCGCGTCGAGGTCGCAGAGGCCCGAGGCCAGCGCCGAAAGCACCGCTTCCCGGCCTTTCTCCGTCCGGGCAAGGAGCTCCTCGACGTTCTCCAGCTCGCGCCGGAGACCTTCCGCCTGCGGGGCCATCGCCGCCGCCTCCCGCGCGAGCGCGTCGGGGTCAGAGAGGACCTCCTTGACCTTCTCCCACACGGCCTGCTCCAGCCTGTCCGCCAGCACGTAGCGCGGCGGGCGGCAGCCGGTGTAGCCCGCGCACTCCTTCGTTTTGGAGCACGAATAGCGCCGGTCCTTCTTGCCCCACCACGCGATGTATACCCCGTGCATCGGCTTCCCGCAGTGGCCGCAGGTGATTATCCCCGAGAGCAGGTAGTCGTGCCGCCCCCTGTTGGCCCACAGGCGGCGCGCCTCCCGCAGTTTCTCCTGCGCCCTCTCCCACGTCGCGGCGTCCACTATGGCGGGGACGGGGACGGTCACGCCCCGGTAGCGCCACTCTCCCTTGAAGACGGGGTTCCTGAGTATCTGCCAGACGACCTGGCGCTTCCACAGGGGCGCGTTTTTGCGCGTGGGGACCCCCATCCTGTTGAGCCTCTTGGCGACGCCGACAATGCCGATATCCTCCGTGGTGAACCACTCGAACATCTTGCGAACGAACTCGGCCTCTTCCTCGACCACGGAGACCTTGCCCGTTTCCGGGTCGTAGCGGTATCCGTAGACGTTGAAGCTTATAGGAATGCCGCCCTCGCGGGCCTTGCGGAGCTTGCCCCGCGTGGTGCGGCGCTTTATAGTCTCCCGCTCGTACTCGGCTATCGAAGCGCGGATGTTGAGGAAGAGCCGTCCTTCCGGGGTGTCCTGCCAGGCGAAGTCGAGGAAGACCATCCGGACGCCCGCCTTCTCCAGCTCGTCCATCAGCAGGAGCTGGTGGACCAGGCGGCGCGACAGCCGGTCGAGGTCGCGGCAGACCACCACGTCCACGCGGCCTTCCCGCGCCGCATCGAGGAGCGCGTTGAGCCCCGGCCTGTCGAGCGTGGCCCCGCTCACCCCTTCGTCGGCGAACTCTATTATCTCGACCGCGCCAAGCTCTTCAGCTTTCTTCCGGCAGGCCTCGCGCTGCTCCGGCAGGGAGTAGCCGCGCAGCGCCTGGTCTTCCGTGCTCACTCGGACGTAGATCGCTGCGCGCACCGCTCTTCCCGCACTCCCTTCTTCTCCAGGACCTTCTTCGCCAGGAGGCGCAGGGCGTCCTTCAGCCCGTCGCCCCCGCCGCAGGAGACGCGGATCGAGATTTTGACCGCTTCCTTTGGTTTCTTCGCCGCCAACCATCTCATCTCCCCTTGAAATTCTACGCGCCCGGCGGTTTGTCCTACCACCAGGCCTCTAAAAAAAGAAAGAGGCGCGGGATGGGATCCCGCGCCCCGGGAGTGATCTTGCGGTGGTGCTGGGCTGTATCTACGAAAGGAAAACCGGGCGAAAAGTTTCGCCCGGTAAAGCCCAGGGTCGTGAAAAAATATTTCTCTATTCAGGTAGACCTAAGATTGAAATCAAATCTCGTTTAAAACTTTCATACTCTTGGCTCCCGTCAATAAGTAAATTACTTATTGCATAAAACCGATTTGTGCTTGGTGAGCGCATCCGGGCCGTTTGTTCGTCAACCGGAACCCCTATTATAGTCCAGCGCAAGACACCGCTTGCGGATAGCTTTAAGTGGCTTTTTTCTGCCTCGCCCAATCTATTGTGGATATTAGAAGGGTCGCTACCCCCTTTTACTTCTATCGCTAGCAGGTGCCGGTATTGGTTTCCAGAACGCTCGCTAACCAGTATATCCGGGTCGGAGCCAAAACGTATTCTTACCCGCCGCCCTGCCGCGTTGCTGAATTCGATTTCATTTCCCTTTTCCTGGAAACCATTAGGGTTTTTAGGTTTAACAATGTTCCCGATTAGCTCTCGGACAACAGCTACCGCCTTCTGGCCGACAATTACTCGGTAGCTTCCGTCCAATTGCGCCCCCAGAGTTAGTAAGGCAAGTTCATGGAAGAAATCTTCAGTGATGTTATCCTTGCTGGTAAATGCGCTCAACAACCGTTCTCCTGCCTCGATAAGCATTACACAAAGATCCCGGACTTCGTTTTCCGAAACAGTAACGTTTTCTCCTTTTTCAATTTTAATCCACTTATCCAGACCCTTCCTGCCGTACTCTTTTTGGGAAATTCCTAGGACAAGTCGGTAGTAACCCGAAATAGTCGGTTTTTCTTTAATCAGGCAGGGCACGGCAAAAAGGACTTCCCCGCGCAGGCCGAATGCGCCTAATTTATTAAGGGCGTTTGTGTTGACCAAATCGTGAAGTTCGCGGTCAATAGCCTGGACTCCTACTTTCTCCACGGCTTCCCTTAAGGCGTCACGCAGAATTTTCCCACGTTCGGACTTTAAGCGGCCGATCACCCACATTTGTTTTGTGGGAATCAAGGTTTCCACAATTCAGGCCTCCGTTTCGGTTTCGTTTTTTAGGATTGTGGCGTAAGGAACCAGTCTTTTTTCGGCCAACGCGCAATATTCAGGGTTTAACTCAATTCCGATAAAATTTCTTTTGTGTTGCAAAGCGACTAATCCTGTAGTGCCCGATCCCAGAAAAGGGTCAAGCACAAAATCGCCCGGTTTTGATCCGGCAAGGATACAGGGTAAAACAAGAGACGGAGGAAAAGTTGCAAAGTGAGCTTCTGGATAAGGTTCGGTATTGACAACCCAAACGGAACGCTTATTTCGATAACCTTTACCGGAAGCCGCAGGTTCGAGAATAGCTTGGTAATCGTAATAATAACGTTCGTTTTTAGTAAGCAGAAAAACGTATTCATGAGCAATAGTTGGCCTATCTTTAACACTTTCAGGAAGTATATTGGGTTTAAACCAGATAATATCCGCTCTTAAATACCAGCCGTCTTCTTGTAGCAAAAAAGCCAATCGCCACGGCAAACCCAGGAGATCTTTCGGTTTTAGCCCTACCGGGGTAGGAGGCCTGAAAGGCAATCCGCGCACCGTGTGGCCGTTATCCGTCTTTTTGTCGGGCGCCCGGTAAGTCCTGCCTCCGCTGGTGTATCCGTCGCCTATATTCAACCAGAAAGTTCCGTCGGGTTTTAAAACCCTTTTTACCTCCTGGAATATCTTAACAAGTTTATCCAAATATTCGTTAATGTCCATCTCTGTCCCGATCTGACCGGGAATCCCGTAATCCCGAAGCCCCCAGTATGGCGGCGAGGTAACGCAAGTCTGAACGGTGTCTTCTGGTAGCTGTTTTAGTGCAGTTAAGGCATCCCCGTTTATTATGTACGATGTATCTTTGTTAATCCTAGAAAGCAAAGAAGGGGGGCCGATAACGATAGTATTTTCTTTTTGTTTTTTTTCAGTGTAGTATAAAGGATCGAACAAAGTTGGTTCCATACTTCACCACACCTGCCTATGCTTTTCTTGCTGTTTTCTCACTCCCACGCGATTTTCTCTACCGCCGCCTCCAGGTCGGCCTTCCCCGGCCTGGTGTAGCGCGCCGTGGTGTTCAGGTTGGAGTGCCCCGCCAGCATCGCCACCCGGTCCAGGCTTTCCCCGGCGTCCACCAGCATCTTGCAGAAGGTGTGCCGCAGCCGGTGCGGGGTGACCTCCACCCCCGCAAGCCTGCCGTATTTCGCCAGGGCTTTTTCCGCCGCCCGTCGGGTCATCGGACCGCCGTTTTTGCCGGGGAAGAGCCACTCGCCCGAAAGGCCCGACAGGTATTCGCCCAGAATGCGCCGCGCCGTGGCGTTCAGGGGCACCTCCCGGCATTTGCCGCCCTTGCCGTATCGCACCATCACGTGGCCGGACCGCTCCCGGATAACCACGTCCTGCGCCCGCAGGGAAATTGCTTCCGACACCCGCAGCCCCGCGTGCAGGAGGAGTGCGATCAAAGCCTGCTCCTTTTTGCTCCCGTGCTTCTGCACCGCCCGCACCAGGGCCCCCAGCTCCCTCCGGGAGAGCCACTTCGGGGGCGATTTCTCCTCCGGCAGCCGCTTCACGCCTTCCGTCGGGTCGCTTTGGACGATGCCGGCCTCCTTCGCCCAGGCGAAGAAGGACCCGATGGCGTCCAGGGCGTTGTTGACCGTGGCGGGCTTCCTGTCCCTGTTCTGCAGGTGCCGCCGGTAGTCGGCCACGTCGAGCGGGGTGACCGCCGCCGGGTCGGTCTCGCCATAGGTCCCTTCCACCCAGGCGAAGAACCGGCGCAGGTGCCCGAGATACACTTCGACCGTGCCCGGGGAAAGCCCTTTCGCCAGCAGCTTGTCCCTGAAACGGGTGAACGTGTCCATCACATTATGCATTCGACGCAGACCTCCTTTCTCCTTTTGCGAACCAAAAATTTGCCGTTAGGGGCCTCTTCCGGCCTCACTTTTGCGCCTTTTTCCGCCTGTTTGGTTCACAAAAGGAACGTTTTGTGGACTGTAAAGGTCTGTTTTTGTCGTCGACCTCCGGTGGCGCGGTTTCTCCTGGAGATCGACGACACCTCTCCGGCGACGGCCGCTTGCCGCGCAATCCCTTGCGCCGTGCCGGTTTCTGGGATTTCGCGTTCGGCTTGAAAAAATTTTTTCGGTCGAGCAGGAATTTTGTTAATCGTGGCGAAAGTCTATTAACGGTAACCCTTCGACGGGTTTTCAGCCTACCTATGAGGGATTGAAACTTTTGTCCTTCCGCGCAAAGCGCATCCACCTTCGCAGTTTTCAGCCTACCTATGAGGGATTGAAACCCCAACGGCGCTAATTGTCAAAGAGCGTGTGTATGTAGTTTTCAGCCTACCTATGAGGGATTGAAACGCAAATAAAGCCTTTGCGACCTTGGTTGAGGTGGGGTTTTCAGCCTACCTATGAGGGATTGAAACCGTCCAGCCCCCGGAGGCCCGCTGGGCCGACCTGGGGGTTTTCAGCCTACCTATGAGGGATTGAAACTGGGTTTACCCTCCGACCGTGGCCCACAAACTCAAGTGTTTTCAGCCTACCTATGAGGGATTGAAACGTGGCTCCTCCTCCGCTACCTCCTGCACCACACAAGTTTTCAGCCTACCTATGAGGGATTGAAACCGCAGTTCAAAGCTGCGGACGAATGGGGTTATGCGGTTTTCAGCCTACCTATGAGGGATTGAAACCGCTTCGTGGTTCGCGGGCTGCTTCTGGTCGGGTGGGTTTTCAGCCTACCTATGAGGGATTGAAACCGGCTTTGATCCGCAGGGTTTTGAGCGCAGGTATCCAGTTTTCAGCCTACCTATGAGGGATTGAAACCGCCACTGGCCAAGGCCCTTGTAACGCCCGTAGTCGGTTTTCAGCCTACCTATGAGGGATTGAAACTGGCGGAACAGATAGCCGAAGCGACCGGCAAGGATGGTTTTCAGCCTACCTATGAGGGATTGAAACTGGGTACGAGATCACGCCTCTGGTCAGGGTAGATAGCGTTTTCAGCCTACCTATGAGGGATTGAAACAGCGCGACCAGGAGATCGTGGCTGAGGCTCTGGCTAGTTTTCAGCCTACCTATGAGGGATTGAAACCCGGAAGGCCGGCCAATCAGCACCTCTTTTGTCCGGTTTTCAGCCTACCTATGAGGGATTGAAACCGCAGGACCTCTTCTAGTTCTCGCACCCGCTTAAAAGTTTTCAGCCTACCTATGAGGGATTGAAACGGAGGAACTTCGATAGCAGGGTTAACCGCCCTGCCCGTTTTCAGCCTACCTATGAGGGATTGAAACTCTGGCACATCCTTAAACATACCGCTAATTACCTCCTGTTTTCAGCCTACCTATGAGGGATTGAAACGCCGGTCGAGCAGCCGCCGAAGGTGCGCCCTGGAACGTTTTCAGCCTACCTATGAGGGATTGAAACGTGCCGTAGTCCTGATACCACTCCAGGGTTACTTCGTGTTTTCAGCCTACCTATGAGGGATTGAAACGCTACACCAAAACCCTGAACCTGAGCACTACGGAAAGTTTTCAGCCTACCTATGAGGGATTGAAACAGCATATTCCTCCTCCTTCCTTACCGGGGCCGACCTGTTTTCAGCCTACCTATGAGGGATTGAAACGCACAGGAGTTGCTGGCGGCGTAATCTTCTTTACTAGTTTTCAGCCTACCTATGAGGGATTGAAACAGAGTAGCTATAATAGTGCCATAGTTGGCAATGTTTGGTTTTCAGCCTACCTATGAGGGATTGAAACCTCTATCTCTCGCGCTGCTGCTTTGGCGGCGGCGAGGTTTTCAGCCTACCTATGAGGGATTGAAACAGCAGGGGACGGTAAATTCGCCGGCCCGGTAGCCAGTTTTCAGCCTACCTATGAGGGATTGAAACGCCAAAGATTCACGCCAGCAGCAAAGGCTATCAGCCGTTTTCAGCCTACCTATGAGGGATTGAAACGCTGCCAGTAAGTGCGTTCACCACCAAGGAGCTTACGTTTTCAGCCTACCTATGAGGGATTGAAACACTACAACTTACCTCTATTGTAAACCCCCTATGGAAGTTTTCAGCCTACCTATGAGGGATTGAAACGGTCAAGCGGTTGACTCTTGAGTTTGAGGAGGTGTAACAGTTTTCAGCCTACCTATGAGGGATTGAAACCTTCGTTCACGCAGTCCCAGTTTGCCAATGCACCTACGTTTTCAGCCTACCTATGAGGGATTGAAACGTTCAACACAATGTTCAACGCCAGCAGAATCAGATAGTTTTCAGCCTACCTATGAGGGATTGAAACCTTGCGCCGTGTAAAGCGATTTAGTCAGGAAGCTCAGTTTTCAGCCTACCTATGAGGGATTGAAACCGTTCGGGGATGATGTAGAGGCAGCTATGGAGAAGGGTTTTCAGCCTACCTATGAGGGATTGAAACCTTGGCGTAGCCATTCTCGGTATCGTGCTGGCGGTGGTTTTCAGCCTACCTATGAGGGATTGAAACCCACGTCCTTAAACTCGATTAAGTCAAGGACGTTGTAAGTTTTCAGCCTACCTATGAGGGATTGAAACCGTCCTCCTTGCTGAGCCAGGCGTGCCGGCCAGACTTGCGTTTTCAGCCTACCTATGAGGGATTGAAACCGTCTAAGTGGCGGGGTAAATGGGAGGTTTACGGAGTTTTCAGCCTACCTATGAGGATCAAAATTGGCGGCGGGGGCGCGCACCCGCACCTCCGAATTTTACCCCCGCCGCTTCTTTCCCGCTACGCCCCCTTCGCCCGCCGCTTCCGCATCAGCTCCCGCTGCTTCGCCCTGCGCCGTTGTTTGGCGCACTCCGGGCAGCGCTCCTGGCGGTTGTTCGCGGGCGCGAACGGCTCGTTGCAGTCGGGGCAGAGCTTCTCTTCGCGTTCCTTTTCGGTCTCTCTCGGGGCGGCGACTGTTGTCCGGCACCAGACGCAGGCGTAAACCGCCTCCGGTTCCGGCTGCTTCGTTACCACTCTCCCACAAACAGGGCACCGCAGAAACCCGTCTTCCTGGAGGGCCGCTTTCCCCTCGGCCACCCGGTAAAAACGCAGGCAAGAAGGGCAGGTCTTCAATCCGCCCGGAGAGACGAGTTCCTTTCCGCAGGCGCACCGGAAGGAGACGAAGCCCGGCGGGAAGCGCAAGGGACGTCTTTCCTTCGAGCGGGAAAACACCTTCCCACACCTCGGACAGGCCACCCGCTCCCCCGGAGCGGGGAGTTTTAGGGAGCGCCCGCAGGAGCACTGAAACGGGTCGGGCATCCCCTCCGGCAGCTCCGCCCACTGCCCTTCTTTCCGTATCGCCGCCGCGATCCTTTCCCTCTCGGCTTCCCAGAAACGCCGCTCCGCCTCCCGGCACTCGCCGCAGTACCGCTGCTCGGCGTGGAAGGGGGTGAAATTTCTACCGCAGACCAAACACCTCACGTCCATACCTGCTCACCCTCCTTTTTAGTTTTCTAATTGCTAACGCGCTCAAACCCGCACGACTCTAAGGTTTGAGGGCTTTTAAAAGAAAAACCCTCAAACCCGCACGACTCTAAGGTTTGAGGGCTTTTTACAAAATATGGGAGCAAATTTTGGGGGTAGACGGCGCGAAAAACAGGCGGGTAATGGTTTTATACGTCCGGCTTTAAAACGTTGCCGTTCTTTCGCTGGTGTATTGCCCGCAAACCCGCATCGTTCTAAGCTCCGCAGGCGTTTTCAGAAACGGCGCGGACTACTCCGTTTTCGGGGCATTTTTTGACGCCTTTCTTCGCTGCCTTGGCCACGGCTTTGACCTTCTCCTCCGGCCCCGCGAACTGCCAGGCGAACGCGCCCTTGCTTTTCAGGTGGTAGTAGGTGGCCATCGGGCGCAGGTTCGCCTGCCGGGCCGCCTTCGCCGCCTCCGGGTCCTCGGTGTAGAGGGCGCAGGTTCCGCCTCCCAGGGACCAGGCGCAAGTGTTCACCAGCCTCGCCTCCCTTCCTTGAGCTTTCTAAAATCGAGTAGGAGGGGGCGGCTAGCCCCCGTCCGCTCACACCACCCGGCATGCGGGTCCGCACCGGGCGGTTCGCCAAGCTTGACGAATGTTACGGTAACGTGCGGTCAAACTCATCAGGCCCTGGGCCTCCCAGTAGGTGTTGCCCAGGGCTCTATTCATCGGCCCATGGGACATCCGCCACGGCCCTTTACGGGCGTTGGCGAAGTGGTGAACCACTTCTTCTGGTAGGCCCAAAGCGCGCAGTTCGCGGTAGCGGGTGCAGACTCGCTTCCACTGCTTCCAGAGGCACATCCGCAGGCGGCGTCTCATCCAGCCTTCGATGCTCTCAAAGACGCTGGGTGTTTCAGCCAGGGCGAAATATCCCATCCAGCCGCCCATATAGGCGTTAATCCGCTTAATCCGCTCTTCCATGCTAACGGGTTTGCTCCGGGAAGTGAATTCCCGGATTTTATTCTTGACCCGCTCGATGGTTTGCGGAGCCAGACGAACGAGGACTTTCCCCTGGTTCTTGTACATGCTGAACCCCAGGTACTTCAGTTTCCACGGCCGGTCTACCGCGCTCTTGTGCTCGTTGACCTTGAGTTTTAACCGTTCCTGCAGGAAGTTCCGGATACTCTCCATGACCCGTTCTCCGGCCCGTTGGCTTCTGACGTAGATGTTACAGTCATCAGCGTAGCGGACGAATTTGTGTCCCCGCTTCTCCAGTTCTTTGTCCAGGTCATCCAGAAGGATGTTGGCTAGCAACGGACTTAAAGGGCCGCCTTGCGGGGTTCCTTCTTCTGTCCTCACCGCCACCCCATTTAGCATGACCCCGGCCTGGAGGTAACGGCGGATGAGCTTCAATACTCTCTTGTCCGTCACTTTCCGGGCCACTCGGGACATGAGGATGTCGTGGTTGACCCGGTCGAAGAATTTCTCGATGTCCAGGTCCACGACCCAGCCGTATCCTGCCTCCACGTATTGCCGCGCTCTTCTAACCGCGTCGTGTGCTCGCTTTCCGGGTCTGAACCCGTAGCTTGCACCGGAAAACGCGGGGTCGAAGATGGGCGTCAATACTTGCAGGAGGGCCTGTTGGATCAAGCGGTCCAAAACGGTGGGTATCCCTAATAGCCTTGTGCCTCCGCCCGGTTTCGGGATTTCGACCCTGCGGACAGGCTGGGGCCGGTAGGTCCCCTGAAGGAGTTCTTCACGAACCTGGGGCCAGCGTTCTCGTAGGAGGTC